>USOQ01000029.1 GCA_900556395.1 Candidatus Segatella caccae
CACCCAAAGCAATAGAAGCAGACACACCGCCCATTGCCTTTGCAAAAGGAAGAGAAAAGCCTAAGGCAGCGGCTGTTCCCAAACGAGCCGTAGCCACCTGCACTCCCATTGCCAGAGCCAACTCATGTCCCGTAAACCATTTCACGATGACCTTGCTCACAGTGATACCACAGATCTCGCAACCTACGCCATAGATGGAGAATCCAAGAGCGGCTATCACTACCTGTGCACTATAAGTACCAAAGAATGGTACTTCTACAGATCCGGCAAACTCATGACCTACAGCATACCACTTCAACAAGGCTCCACCAAACATCAGGATGGTGGAGAGGATACCTGTGAAACGGATGCCGAACTTATCGAGGATAAGACCACCGAAGAAGAGGAGCAGGAGGAACACATTGAAGTATCCGTAGGCTCCTGAAAAAAAGCCATATTCATCCGAACTCCATCCGAGTCCGAGACCATTTTCAGCACCCTTGGCTGCTGTCAAGAGAGGCTCAAGTGGAGACATTACATCTGTAAAAAAATAACCGAACATCATCGTGACGCTCACGATGAAGAGGGCTGTCCAGCGAGCGGACGCAGAGTCGCTCAATTTCATTTGAATTTTTTCTGTTGTACTCATTTTATATTATTACTTATTTTTCCATACCCCATCACCAGAAGGACTGTTCTGCCCTTAAAGAACACTTAAGAACTGCTTTCCGACAATAGAAAGTTACTTTCTCTTCACGTTCTTGGTACGAGTGATGTCAAAGAGATAAGAAGCCTTGACGACTATCTGCCCATGGTTACTCTTTCCGAAGAAATCCTTCTTAGACGAACCATAGATATTGCCAAGACCATAATAGTAACGTCCCTCAAGCAAGAAATGACCTACCTTGGGTATACTATATTCCATACCCACACCCGCAGCAATACCATAATCGAATTTCTTCTCTATAGGCATATCATACTGTGCTGTGATATTGCTAACCCTGTCATTTTCGGTAGGTGTGTTTTTGTCAAAATTGGTCGATGTATGCTCATTCAGAAATATACCTATCTGAGGACCTGCATTGACAAAGAAGTTAAATCCACGTTCCTCTCTTCCCCATGCCAGATGAGCAAATACAGGAATCTGTATATAGGTCATATCACGTTGGTACTTCATAGCTTCACCTGTACCAGTAATCAGCACAGGATTGTTATCTATATCAAGAATATCTTCCGTCCATCCCACCTTGGCATAGTTTACCTCAGCATACACCGAACAGATGGTCTTAAAATACTTCTCACACACATAACGAAGAGAGATACCACCCGTTATACCTCCGTGCTGCTTCTGCTGTACAGTAGGCGTAAACCCCACCTTACTCAGCACGTATCCACCATTTACACCAATGGCAAAATCACTGCGATGCTCACCTATCTGAGCCTGAACCATAGTCATGTTGCAGGCAAAGAGAGCCACTACCAATATTATTTGTTTTATTTTCATTTGTCTTTTATTGCACTTCATCAATATGTCACCGCTTCTATCTGACGGTTGAAAGTGTAGTGTATCAACTGAAGTAGCTGATTGCGATAACCACCCTTCGCTGTCTTCACAAATCGCAGGGGTGTCTGTACAGGATTCTCACCCTGCAAACTACTCACACCTACAAAGTTCTTACCTTGCTTCTTGATGCCTTGTATGAAGAACATGGCATGATCGTAACCCGTAAGCGCGAAACTGGGTTGGGCTATCATCATAGGTTGATGGAACCATTGACTGTAACTACGCTCCAACTGCTGCGTTCGCGCCGAGTTGGCATTATAATAGAATGTAGAAGGGATATAAGTATCATACTTATAAAAACGATCCAAGTTATATTTGGCGTACATCAGCCACTCTGTATATCCAAAGAGCGAGACAACTGCACCAGGATATTTTGCCTCCAGTTCATCCAACTTGTTAAGCACAGCTGTGAGTTGTGGCGAACGACCTGTATTCAGAATCACCACGTTGCGATTAGAAGCTACGAAAGCCTTCGCAAACTGCTCTATAGAACTATTGACATTGGTGATGCTATAGTTGATCTTTCTGCGCTCCAACTCTTTACGCAATCCAAAGGTAAAGACTCCCTTTCGAGAAGTACTATCATTGCAGTCTACAAAGATAGGATGTGCACCTGGAAAACGATTCAAGAAAGCCGCAATAGTAGCCTCGTTGAGATGCTCTGGGCTTTGGTAAACCTGAAAGATCTCTTTGTTACGCTCCACCTCGTCACCCTCTATAGAAAAAGGTATTACCAACTTGATACCATAAGCCTTGCAGAATCCAGCCAAAGTACTCACTTGCTTGGTATAGAGAGGACCAAAGATGACATCGCATTGATTTGCTCCCTCCTGTAATAGTGTGGTGCGAATGTCTGCATCGATAGGCACATTCCAAGCATGGATATCTACAGAAATACCTTTCTGCTTGAGGGTTTCACAAGCCATGAGGATTCCACGATAATATTCCACCATACGACGCCCATCACCATCTACATCATGAAGGGGCAACATGACACCCACCTTCACAGCGCCCGTATTAGTAACTACAGAGGCACTCTGAACAACCTTCACAGGCTTACTGGGTATTACGGAAGAATTATTATTTGAATCTTTTTCGTAAGGAATAAAAAGCGTATCTCCCTTTTTGAGTACATATCCTTCCTGCTTCATCTCCGGATTGGCATCCATCAGTTCAGGCAGACTCAACCCATATTTTTTTGCGATGCTAAAAATCGTATCTTTCTTCTTCACCGTATAGATGTCACGCCACCGTATGCTCTGTGCCAACATGACAGAGCTCAGTAGCAAACTCAAAACAAGTACCAGATATCTTAATTTTAGTCTCATAACGTCGATATTTTGGTTATTCATTTGCAAAAATACAAAAAAACTCTCATTCAGCCATATTCATATCTCATTTTTTTAGTATCTTTGCATAAGATAAGCTGCATCTCAGCATAACATTCAAGCAAGCTTGATGATTCTGCATTCGATTTGCAGTATCTTTGCATAATCATAAGACATAAATAGATATTCAAGATATGAGTTTGAACACCCGATACATTTTTCTGCTATGGGCTCTCTTCGTACCTATCATGACTCTTTGGGCCGACGAATACCCTACTGTCAACCCCATAGTGACATTCACCAACAGCGATGGCGAGACCAGCACCGACCCTTCGTTCTCCGGGTCTGCACCCATCAAAGCGTCTTGCAATGCCAATCCTGAAAACACGTCGGGATGGGAATGCTATTACGAATGGCGTATCTATCATGAAGGCGAAGAATCTCCCTATATAATAAGGTATGAGCAGGACACCGACTTAGAGTTTAGTCAGAGCGGCACACACCGCATCATACTCTACGCTAAGTTTACTCAAGATGGTATCGTTCAAGAGTTTCTTACCGACGACTCTCCCGTCACCGTCACCATTTCTGAAAGTCAGTTGCAAATGCCCAATGCCTTCAGTCCTAACGGCGATGGCATCAACGACATCTACAAAGCCAAATCAGGCTACCAAAGTTTGGTAGAATTTCATGGCTACATCTTCAACCGCTGGGGACAGAAACTTTTCGAGTGGCGCGACCCTGCCGATGGTTGGGATGGCACCTATAAAGGAAAGCCTGTCAAAGATGGCGTTTACTTCTGTCTTGTCAAGGCAAAAGGTGCAGACGGAAAAGAGTATAATATCAAGCGCGATGTCAACCTGTTAAGAGGTTATATCGAAAACCAAACGAATTCAGGACAATAATGCAATCAGAAGAAGAAAAGATACAGGTATGGGGAGCACGCGTACACAACCTCAAGAACATCGACGTGCAGATTCCCCGCAACTCGCTCACAGTCATAACAGGACTCTCAGGCTCAGGCAAGTCGTCCTTGGCTTTTGACACGATCTTCGCCGAGGGACAGAGACGCTACATAGAAACATTCTCTGCCTATGCACGCAACTTCTTAGGTGGCATGGAACGACCCGATGTCGACAAGATTACGGGTCTCAGCCCTGTTATCAGCATTGAGCAGAAGACTACCAACAAGAATCCTCGTTCCACGGTAGGTACAACTACCGAGATTTACGACTACCTGCGCTTGCTCTACGCACGTGCAGGTACTGCTTATAGCTATCGCAGCGGTGAAGAGATGGTGAAATATACCGAGGAACAAGTCATCGAGATGATACTCCACAACTATGCTGGCAGGCGTATCTTCTTGCTCGCTCCTTTAGTTCGCCAGCGTAAGGGTCACTATCGTGAGCTCTTCGAGAGCATGCGCCGTAAGGGTTATCTCAGTATCCGCGTAGATGGAGAGATTCTTGAGATAACTCGTGGCATGAAGGTAGACCGCTATAAGAACCATAACATCGAGGTGGTTATCGACAAACTCGCAGTAAGAGAAGAAGACGAAGAACGCCTGCGCAAGAGTGTTGCTACAGCCATGAAGCAAGGCGAAGGCATGGTCATGGTCATCGACAAAGATACCCAAGAAGCCAAAAACTTCTCTAAGCGATTGATGGATCCCATAACGGGCATGGCATACCAAGATCCTGCCCCCAATATGTTCTCTTTCAATTCACCAGAGGGAGCCTGTCCACATTGTAAGGGCTTGGGTAAGGTAGACCAGATAGACCTCCAAAAGGTAATCCCCAACAACCAACTAAGTATCTACGAAGGGGGTATCGCTCCTCTTGGCAAATATAAAAACCAGATGATATTCTGGCAGATAGAGGCTGTACTCGAAAAGTACGACCTTCAACTGAAGACACCCATCAAAGACATTCCTGAAGATGCCATGCACGAGATTCTGCATGGCTCACTCGAGAAGGTAAAGATAGCTAAAGAGAAAGTTCATACCTCCACAGACTACTTCTGCGACTACGAAGGTGTCACCGAATACCTACGCATGGTGATGGAGAATGATGATAGTTCTGCTGGCAAGAAATGGGCCGACCAGTTCATCTCTACCGTCGTCTGCCCAGAGTGTAAAGGACAACGCCTCAAACGTGAATCGCTCTCGTTTAAGATTTGGGACAAAAATATATCCGAGGTCGCCAACCTCGACATCGATGAGCTGCGCGATTGGCTCGACCAGGTGGAGCAACATCTACCTACGATGAAAGCCAAGGTGGCTCACGAAATCGTCAAAGAACTACGCTCACGCGTCACCTTCCTTCTCGACGTAGGACTTAACTATCTGTCACTCAACCGTCAGTCGGCATCACTCTCGGGTGGTGAGAGCCAGCGTATCCGCTTGGCGACACAGATAGGTAGCCAGTTGGTCAATGTGCTCTATATTCTTGATGAGCCAAGCATCGGACTGCATCAGCGCGACAACGAACGACTCATCAACAGCCTGAAGGAACTGCGCGACTTAGGCAATACGGTTATTGTCGTGGAGCATGATCGCGACATGATGTTAGCCGCTGATTATATTGTCGACATAGGTCCTCAAGCAGGACGCAAAGGAGGCGAGGTGGTCTTCCAAGGTACGCCAGCAGAAATGCTCAAGACACAAACTATCACAGCACAATATCTCAATGGGCAGATGGCCATCGAAATCCCCCCACATCGTCGTCAGGGCAATGGCAAGAGCATCATCATCCATGGTGCCAAGGGCAATAATCTGAAGAATGTAGATGTGGAGTTTCCATTAGGCAAACTTGTGGTTGTTACAGGTGTGAGTGGTTCGGGCAAGTCTACACTCATCAACGAGACGCTACAGCCCATCCTCTCCCATCATTTCTACCGCGCCTTGAAGCAGCCCATGCCTTACGACAGCATCGAGGGTATAGAGAATATTGACAAGGTGGTCAATGTAGACCAAAGCCCTATCGGCAGAACGCCACGTAGCAATCCAGCCACCTATACAGGGGTCTTCAGCGACATCCGCTCGCTCTTTGTAGGACTTCCTGAGGCTAAGATACGTGGTTACAAACCAGGGCGCTTCTCCTTCAATGTAAAGGGAGGACGGTGCGAAAGCTGTGGTGGTAATGGCTATAAAACCATCGAGATGAACTTCCTACCCGATGTATTAGTACCATGTGAAGTATGTCATGGCAAACGCTACAATCGTGAAACTTTGGAAGTACGCTACAAAGGTAAGAGCATCGCTGATGTTCTCGATATGACCATCAACCAGGCGGTGGAGTTCTTTGATACCGTTCCACAGATTCTCCAAAAGATTAAGGCTCTACAGGAGGTGGGATTAGGCTACATCAAGTTAGGACAAAGTTCAACGACCCTCTCGGGTGGTGAGAGTCAACGTGTCAAATTGGCCACAGAATTGTCTAAGCGCGATACTGGTAAGACTCTCTATATTCTCGACGAACCTACCACAGGACTTCATTTTGAAGACATCCGCATCTTGATGAACGTACTACAAAAGTTGGTAGAGCGTGGCAACACGGTCATCATCATTGAACATAATCTGGATGTTATCAAATTAGCCGACTACGTCATAGATATGGGACCTGAAGGTGGGCGTGGCGGTGGTACGCTGCTTTGCGCTGGCACTCCAGAGGAAGTAGCAAAGAGTCAAAAAGGGTATACGCCTCGCTTCTTAGCTGAGGAATTGAAATAAAACATCAATCAACATAAAAAAAAAGACAATGGATAAATTACCATTAAATGACGTGCCCATGCTTGTGAGCGCTATCAATTTCTTACTCAGAGACCACGAATTTGAGTCTCTTGACCAAATCTGCTATCACTTCAATGTGGATAGAAAACAGCTTGAAGCCCAAATGGCAACTCAAGGTTTTGAATGGTCTGAAGAACAAAAGAAGTTCTGGTAACCTTTCGTGTTACCAAAACTTCTTTACTTTTACACTATAATATCTTTATCGTATTGTCCTTGGATTCATAGTCTCTTTCTATCAATTCAAGACACATGCGACTATTGTGATAAGGACACTTCCAAAAACCAGCCTTGTCGTCTTTCAGATTGATGGTACCATCGTCAAGTACTGCCCAGTGCCATTCGCCATTCTTTGCATCTATCAAGTTTTTCTGCACAAAGTTCCAACACTGGATAGCTTTTTCGAGAGAATCCTCATAGCCAAAATACTGATAGAGGTCGATATGCCCGATGATATTCTCACACTGTACCCACCACTGACGTTGCAAGTCATACTCATCAGTATCCTTCCAATGCTCGTACACCATACTGCCATCAGGACGAAGCCCCTCGTCGGCAGCATCGGCTATGCGACGTATCACCTGTTCCATCTTTTGCAGCACAGCCTTGTCATCTAACACAAGTGCGGTCTCATGCAAAAGCCAAGAGGCCTCTATGTCATGACCATAACTTTCGACGTTACGCTTGCCCTGCCACTTGTCATCGAAGAAAAGATCTAAATGATGAGTTTCAGGATTCAGCAACTTATCGGTAAAGATATCCAACAGGTTACGGATGCTCTTTTCCAACGCTGCATCTTTCCACACTCTATACAGGTTGGTATAAGGTTCGATGATATGTAGATGCGTATTCATAGTGCGCGACCCATTCTCATCTTTATCGCTCAGTCGCATATCAGCTATAGGTTGCCAGTCACATGTCAAAGCTTCTATATAGCCTTGATTCTCTGAATCGTAAGCATGGGTCTCTATATCATGATAAAGACGTTTAGCCATTTCGAGTGCTTCTGCATCGCCAGTAGCACGGGCATATTCTGAGAATCCATAAATGGCAAAGCCGATGGCATAGGTTTGCTTCTTGGTGTCAAGAGGGTTGCCTTGATAGTCTACACTCCAATACACTCCCCCATTCTCCTTATCTACGAAATGGGCAAGAAAGTAATCCTTTGCTCTCGTGGCTGCCTCCAGATAAGCGGGGTTTCGCAACACACGATAGGCAGCAGAGAATGCCCATAATATACGGGCATTCATCACAGCTCCCTTCTCTGCCTGTGCATGTATCTGGTCATCACCATCTATACGCCCATAGAAGCCTCCATTCTCCTTATCAACCACATGGTCGATCCAGTACGACAAGATGTTATGTTCCAAAACATCCTTCATCGTTTGTTTCAAATTATCCATAGGCCAGCATTATTTTTTGATAGGGAATTTATACGACAATATCATCAACAAGAAGGCGATAACAGCGGGGAAGAGCGAAAAGAGCATCCACACCATCATTAGCACAGAGTCTGTGATGGAAGTGGGATCTATCATGGTATTACCCATCTTGTCGGTTATCATATTGGCACCAGCCCAACCTAAGAAGAGGGCAATGAGTGAACCAGAGATAGCAGTACCAAACTTCTGTGACATGGTTCCCGAAGAGAAAATCAAACCTGTGGCAGATGTTCCAAAATGCTCGGTGTGATAATCTGCCACATCAGCATACATCGACCACATCAAAGGCGAATAAATACCAATACCAATAGAGGTGAGTATCACCAAAGCTATCATCACCCAGATATACTCTGGACTCATAGGGACAAAGAAGAATGCTATAGATAAAACGCAGCAAAGCAAAGCCGACCAGAAGAAAGCCATTCGCTTAGAGCCCACCGTCTTAGTAAAGACTGGTGATAGTCCACCAAAAATCATACAGGTAACTTCACCAAATGCCATAAATACAGTATAGTTGATAATCAAACCTTCTATCGTCACATTGCCATGCAGACAGTACTCAAACATATAGCCTGCCACTGCATAACGGAAACCATTGAAGAAGTTAGTACACACAGCAATGGCTGTCATGTAGAGCCATGCCTTGTTATGTACAAGGTCAGCAAACTGCTGGAAGGAAAACTTCTCTGCGCGCTTGGGCTTCAAGCGTTCTTTAGTAAGGAGACCACAGATAAGAGTCATCACGGCAGCCACCACACCCAGCACTGCACCTATCACTGCATACTGATGAGCATCCGTTCCTCCCACCATCTTCTGCAGATAGGGGAAAGAGAGTAAGGTAGCAAAACCCATAGCATAGGCACCTACCATACGGAAGGAAGAGAACTGATTCTTCTCATTATCATCCTCTGTCATCACACCGAGCAACGAACCATAAGGTACATTCACCATCGTGTAAACAGCCATCATCAACAAATAGAAAGTATAGGCATAGACACGTTTGCCCACAGGTCCCAAATCAGGAGTATAGAGCAAGAGGGCAAAAATGAGACCGAAAGGAATAGCACCAAAGATGAGCCATGGTCGATAAGTACCCCAACGACTCTTCGTTCTGTCTGCCAGACTACCCATCAGTGGGTCTGTAACGACATCAAACATACGAGCCACCAACATGAGTACTGCCGCATCAGCGAATGTGAGTCCAAACACATTGGTGAAAAACAAAGGAAAGGCTATTGACATCACCTTCCATACGATACCACCAGCAGCGGCATCACCCAGCGCATACGCTATTTTTTCTTTTACACTTGCCATTAATATTTTGTATTTAGTTATTATCTTATACATGAGAACCTTCTTCTCATCCTCCGTTGCCGGTGGCGAGAAGAAGGTATCCCGAAATCTTTTACCTTAAAAGCGGGATTCTCACCTTCAATGCTAATAATACGTTTAATAGGCGCAAATCCCTCTTTTTTTTTATCACCCTTTACTTACTGCTCAGTGTTTTCTTGTTCTTTGCTACCAATTTCTTGATAGTTTCCACACTAAGAGCTGTACGATAACCATCTTGAGGAGTATTCATACAGTAGTCTACGAGTCGATCAATGGTAGAAGTTGCCACATGCATACGGGTATCAGAAGAAGCGTAGTAGATAAACACCTTACCATCCTCATCGGCTATCCAGCCATTGGCAAAGACTACGTTCATCACATCACCGATATATTCGCCACCCTCAGGAACAAGTAGATAGCCACCAGGTTCTGCAATGACCTTGGTAGGATCTTCGAGAGATGTCATATACATATAGAGGACATAGCGCAGACCGCTGGCACAACCACGCACACCATGTGCCAAGTGCAACCATCCCTTATCGGTCTTGATAGGATGTGGACCTTCGCCATTCTTCACCTCCTGGATAGTATGATAATGACGAGCATTGATAATCTTTTCTTCTGTAATCTCTGCATGCGTGATGTCGTCTACCAAAGCCCAGCCGATACCACCACCTGAACCTGTATCTATAAATCCGTCTTGAGGACGGGTATAGAAGGCATATTTGCCATCTACAAATTCTGGATGCAGTACAACGTTGCGCTGCTGGCTCTTGGTTTTGAGATCGGGCAAGCGCTCCCAGTTCACCAAGTCCTTGGTACGGGCAATAGCTGCTGTAGCAGTAGCTGCGCTCAGGTCGCCAGGCATACTGTCGTCATGGCGCTCTGCACAGAACACACCATAGATATATCCGTCTTCATGAGCAGTAAGACGCATATCGTAGATATTCGTTGCAGGTACTACATCCTCGGGCATCGTGATAGGCTCATCCCAGAATCGGAAGTTGTCTACACCATTGGGACTTTCTGCCACAGCAAAGAAGCTCTTACGATCTGCACCCTCTACACGTACTACGAGCAGATATTTACCATTCCATTTGATAGCGCCACTATTGAGTGTGGCATTCATCATGATGCGCTGCATCAAATAAGGATTATCCTTCTCGTCGAAGTCATAGCGCCACTCCAAAGGTGTATGTTCTGCTGTGAGAATAGGATTCTTATATTTTTCGTAGATACCATTACCCCACTCCACGGGTTCATTATGGCGGGTAAGTAACTCCTCATGATGTTCACGCAATGCTTTTACTTTTTCTTGATATGTTGCCATATTGTTACTTTGTTGATTGAATGTTGATAGTTATTTTTATAATTAGGAAAAATATCGTTTTTACTTTTTTACCTTTTTACCTTTACACAAGTCCTTAGCAAAAAGAATTTTCTTCTCTGCCTTCAACTTCTGAAAATCTTTCACGATGTCGCCATCATTGATACCAGGAAGATAGGCTTCCTCTTGGGGCTTATCCCAAGCATTACGCCAGAAGAGCACATAGCTCAACGGATAAGACTTCAACACAGGGTAAAGAATCTTGGTAAACCAATCTGTTTTCTTAGAGATACCACGACAGCCTGTCTCTGTGAGAGCAGCCAACTTACCTTGTTGCTTAGCTGCTTGAACCAGAATATCGAGTGTACCTTTAAGATTGCTCTGATAGTTGGCATCATCATTGTCAAACTCATAGATATCCACACCCATCATATCGACATAGTCATTACCAGGATAACGCTCCATGAAAGCTTCTATAGTCTTGTCATTACTCAAATTGGGCGACCAGGACCATACCACTTGGTCACAACCAGCCTTTTTCATATTCTCCACGGTCATGATATATAAAGCCTTAAACTCATCTGCCGTACAGCTATTAGCTCCCCACCAGAACCATCCTCCGTTCATCTCATGCCAAGGGCGGAAAATGACAGGTATCTTCTTTCCATCAGCAGTCTTCAGCGAGTTGATAAAGTCGGCAACTTTATCCAACCACGCCTGCATTTTAGCAGCTTGAGTGCCTCCTTCGAGAACTGCCTTCACTGCATCACCTTTGGGATCCCAGGCATTCTCGCCAGTAACAGGATTCCATGGATGCCAACTTAATGTCACGATGCCACCACGCTCATACTGAGCGATGATTTCCTTTCGCATACGATCAAAGGGCACTCCATCCAGATTTTCCTTGCTATCCAACTCCAGTTTTCCTAAGTCGAATCCCATTACGGCAGGATAGTCACCCGTTGTCAGCAGCACGTCACTCTTGCCTTCTTCCCATTTCCAAGTAGTGCCATATACAGGGTCGTCTTGATGACCCAACATGATACCACGCTTCTGTAGTTTCTTCAGTCTGTCCAACAGTTGGCATGCAGGAGTGTTATGAGTTTTCTTGCAGCATGTTGCGCTACAGGAAGCACCACAAGAAGTTTCCTTAGTCTGCACCGAAGCTCCCGTCATGCCGTCTACCTGCGCCATGGCTCCCTGCAGAGCCATACAGCAACACGCTCCTAAAAATAATTTCTTTATCATATTCTATCAATTTACTTTTTTATTTACTTAGTTCAGCTTCTATAAACTGCTGCCATTCATCCCATTGCTCCTGATACCAATAGTGCCCAGTCATCTGATACACACTGAGTTGCTTTGGAGCCTTCACTATATTGTAAAGTCCATACGAAGATGTAGGTGGCACTACCTCATCGTTGTAGCCAAAGCTATACCAACCAGGCACTGTGATACGACGAGCAAAGTTTACACCATCAAAGTAGCGTGCTCCGTCAAGTCGAGCCTGCTCCAAAGCTGTTATCTTCATCGTTTTTCCCTCATGATAGAAATAGTGGGGCCATCCGCCTGCCACACCATGAAGTTCAGCCTCATAATCGCACATAGCATCGTGTACAGCAGCTAAAAAAGTGACACGCTTATCAAGTGCCGCAACAGCAAGCGACAAGAATCCGCCTTGCGAAGCACCGGTAACACCGAGCGTCTTACCATTCCACTCTTCGAGAGAGGCAATGTAGTCGACAGCTCTCACTGCTCCTGTCACTATACGTTTATAGGGGTTACGATCACGATCTTCTAAGTTACAGTCCCAATAATTATTCAATGCACCATCCAATAGATTGTCGTACACTTTCTGCTGCATAGTAACAGGAATACCATGAACACCAATTTCCAAGACTATGCAACGATCGGGGGAGGTATATACATCTCCGCTATATGGGCGTACACCTGCCCCCGGCACTCGAAGTAGAGCTGGGTACTTTCCTGCCTTCACAGGCACACTAAGGATTCCATAAACCTTTGTACCACAGCGGTTATTATTAAAACTGATTTCAAAAACATTCTTGTCTTTTGTACATCTTTCAGGCAACAACACCTTGGTAGGATTGAGGTCTACCTTGCGTGCCTCTGCCAATGTCTTCTGCCAAAAAGCATCAAAATCCTTGGGTTCTTGTGCAAAAGGCACAATCTTCTCGGGTGAAAATGCCGCTGTACAGAGTCCCTCATACTCCTTACCTGCAACATGTGCTACCACCTTCAGCCGATAAAAACCAGGATTGGTCATGGCACCTGCCCACTTCATTGTACCATCTCTCAAGGTAGTACTTTTCTTGACATTGGGATACATCACAGGACCAGCCTCATAGGTCACCTTTACATCGTTGAGCAAAGTGCCCGACTGGAGCACATTCACCACGAAGTGGGCCTTCTCTCCCACCCTGTAGTTCCAGTCTCGATGATCGGGAGTTACTGTCACCACGATATGATGTCCACGAACTTGTCCTACTACATTTTGCACACCTGCCACCACGAGCAAAATGACTATCAATATACTTCTAAAATTCTTCATTACTTGTTTAAGAATAGTTTGGGTTATTAGCATTTCTATTTCGATTGCAAAGATACAACTATCATTCCTATTATTTATGTACTTTTTTGCCAAATACTATACATCTCTTGCGACCACTCAAAAATAATATGATTTTCATCATCACATTTATTGCAATCGCAATATAATAATGTACACGTACATATAAAATATTATATTCTCACTTCATAGAGTAGTCAAAATATGAGAAGTTCACAAAAAAATGAAGATACTTGCGATAGCCAATGCAAGTACTTGCGTTGGGCATCGTAAGTACTTGCGTTGGGCAATGAAAGTACTTGCGTTGAAAACCGTAAGCACGTGTGTCGAAAAACAAAAAAAATCGATACAACAAAAAAGTATCAACATCAAGCAAAAATCGTATAATATAAATACTAAAAAAACAATAACTTTGCAAACGAAAGAAAATCCTTAGAATAGAATCTCATAAAACTAAATAATAACCTAACCTTTATATGCAAATGAAACAAGAAAAA
Source organism: Candidatus Segatella caccae (assembly GCA_900556395.1). Lineage (GTDB taxonomy): Bacteria > Bacteroidota > Bacteroidia > Bacteroidales > Bacteroidaceae > Prevotella > Prevotella caccae. Next base: position 13,847 of record USOQ01000029.1, read on the forward strand.
AAAACTAAATTCCACGGTATCAAATAACTCGTATCACTGATGCCCTACCTAAATTCGTGAAGTCATACCTCTTTCGGGTATGGTAAGTACATTTTTATTAACAAATCATATATGTATGAATTATTCAATAAGTAGAAGACAGTTGCTTGTTGGGATTACTGCTCTCAGTTTCTTAGGCATATCTCCTCAACAAACTTTTGCTGCGAAAGTAGAAAGCAGCATGTCTGTACAACAAAGTAAAAAAATCACAGGAACTATTGCAGATGCGCAAGGTCCTATTATTGGTGCTACCGTAAAAATAAAAGGCACCAACCATGCCACTGTTACCGACCTGGACGGTAACTACACTCTCAACGTAAACGCAGGTCAGACCATCGAAATCACCTACGTAGGTTATGTAATGAAAACTATCAAGATAGGAAATGCCAATAAGTATGATGCTATCCTCGTAGAAGACAACAACAACCTCAACGAAGTGGTTGTTGTTGGTTATGGTACCATGAAGAAGAGCGACATCTCTGGTTCTTCGGTTAGCCTGGGCGAAAAAGCCATGAAAGGCTCTATCATCACCTCACTCGACCAGTCTCTGCAAGGCCGTGCTGCTGGTGTCACTGCCGTCAGCACATCAGGTGCTCCTGGTACAGCTTCCACCATCCGCGTGCGTGGTACTGCCACCATTAACTCCAACGCCGAACCTCTCTACGTTATCGATGGCGTCATCTTCCAGGGCGGAAGTACAAGTGGTAGCGGACTCGGATTTGGTGATAAACTCGACAATGGCTCTGCCTCTTCTGTTTCTCCTCTCTCTACCATCAACCCTGCCGACATCGTCAGCATGGAAATCTTAAAAGACGCCTCTGCCACAGCCATCTATGGTGCTCAAGGTGCCAATGGTGTCGTATTGATTACCACCAAACGCGGTAAGGCTGGTGAGGCTAAATTCTCTTACGATGGTATGGCAGCCTGGAGTCGCCAGACCAAACGTCTCGATATGCTCAACCTGCGCGAGTTTGGTGAGTACTACAACGACTTCGTGACTGCAGGCATCGGTGGTCTGAAAGAAGACCCATATTACAGCGACATCTCTCTGCTCGGCAAGGGTACCAACTGGCAGGATGCTATCTTCCAGACTGCATTCCAGCAGCAACACCAGATAGCAGCACAAGGTGGTACTGAGAAAATTCAATATTACATTTCTGCTGGCTACATGAGCCAGGATGGTACCATCATTGGGTCTAAATTCGATCGCCTGTCTGTACGTGCCAACCTGGATGCCCAACTCAAAAAGTGGCTCAAGGTGGGACTGAGTGCCACCTTTACCGACTCCAACGATAACCTGAAACTCACCGATGGTGCTGAGGGTATTGTTAACTTTGCCTTGACATCTCTGCCAGAAGCTCCTATCTACGATGTGTATGGAAACTACGCTTCATTCGCTCGTGATAACTACAACATCCACAACCCTATCGCCAAGGCCATGGAGCACAACAACTGGCTGAATCGTAAGAAATTAGCTGGTAACATCTATGCAGAGGTTACTCCTATCAAGCATCTTACTTGGCGTACAGAATTGGGTTACGACTTAGGCTACAGTAAAGCTGAGGTATATAATAATGAGATCAATCTTTACAACTGGAAAGAACCCAACGAGAGTAGCATCCAGAAGAACAACAACACCTTCTGGCAGTTGAAGAACTATGTTACTTACAACAACACTTTCGCTAAAAAACACTCTGTCACAGCCATGCTCGGACAAGAGTGCTGGGAAAGCAAATGGGACTACACCAAGGTGAGGAACAAAAAACTCCCATCTGATGCCGTTCCCAATCCTGTATTGGGTACAGGTACTGCCACGATAGGTGTAGGCTTTGGTAGTGCTGCTATGGCTTCATTCTTCACCCGCTGGACTTACAGCTACGACAGCCGCTACAACGCTACTTATACCTATCGTTACGATGGTAGCTCCAACTTCGGTCCAAACAATCGTTGGGCAGGTTTCCATTCATTCGCTACCAGCTGGCGATTCTCTAACGAGAAGTTTGTGCAAGCCATTGCAGGTAAATGGCTCAGCAATGGTAAACTGCGTATTGGTTGGGGACAGACTGGTAACTCCAATATCAAATCGTATGTATGGGGTATCAACATGCAGCCGGTTTACACCACCTTAGGCAATGGCTATCGTCCTCAAAACATTCCTAACCTGGACGTGAAATGGGAAAAGCAAGAGCAGATTGACTTGGGTCTCGACTTAGGTTTCCTCAACGACCGCATCAACGTAACCCTCGACTGGTATCAGAAAGAGTCTAAAGATATGTTGATGGAGCTTCAGTTGCCTTCTTATATGGGTACCAGTGGTAATGGGAATTCCAAGTTGAATGCTCCTATGGGTAACTATGGGCATATCCGCAACAGCGGTTTTGAGTTGACCCTCAACACCCACCCTCTTGTAGGTAAATTCCAATGGGACTCTGAGTTCCAGATTTCATGGAACAAGAACAAGCTGATAGCACTGAATGGTACTGCCAGCTCTGCCATCATGGGTTATGCCCAGTGGGAACAAACCTTGGTCAGTAAGACCGACATCGGTGGAAGTTTGTACAATTTCTATGGCTACGTAACAGATGGCATCTATCAAGACCTCGCAGACCTCGAGCGTTCGCCCAAGCCTGAGAAATATCCTGCTAATGGTGTTTTCAACAGCGCTAACACGGTATATGTAGGCGACATCAAATTCAAGGACATCAATGGCGATGGTGTCATCAACGAGAAAGACATGACCAACATTGGTTCACCCATGCCTAAGTTCACCTACGGATGGACCAACACCTTCCGCTACAAAGGTTTCGATATGAGCATCTTCATCAACGGAAGCTATGGCAACAAGGTGATGAACTTAACCAAACGAGGACTTACTAATATGAGCAGCGTATGGTGCAACCAGCATTCTGACGTACTCAACCGCGCACGCTTGGCACCTATCGATGCAAGCATCGTATATGCAGATGGTAGCAAATGGTACGACCACGTAGAGAATGTGAAAGTGGCTAATCCAAATGCAAGTCTGCCACGCGCCATCATTGGCGACCCTAATGACAACGACCGCATCAGCGACCGCTATGTAGAGGATGGTTCATACCTCAGAATGAAGAACATCTCCTTGGGATACACCTTCCCCAAGAAGTGGATTGGCAAAATAGGCATTGAGAATCTTCGCCTGTATTGCAACATCCAAAACCTCTTCACTATCACTGGTTACGACGGATATGACCCAGAAATTGGTGTCAGCACCATGTCTGCCAACGTGTATGGTGTAGACTATGGCCGCTATCCTTCACCAACAACCTATTCTTTTGGTTTGAACATGTCATTTTAGTCTATCTAAACAATAAGAACGTATGAAATTATCAAGTTTTAAATATATAGCTGTAGCACTCATGCTGGGTGGAACCATTACTTCTTGTAGTGACTTCCTGGATCGCCCCAACGAAGACAGCTACAACGATGGTAACTATTACCAGAATGATACTCAGACAAAGATGAGTGTCGTAACCCTTTACTCATCTCCATGGTTCGATTTCTTGAGCCGTGGTTATTATAAGATTCCTGAGATTATGTCAGGTAACCTATATAAGGGACAGGATCCTTTCCTTAATTTTACAGTAAATGGAAGTGATGAAGCAGTGATCCAAACATCCAATTCACTTTGGAATGTCAATGCACAGGCCAACACCATCTACAATCGCTTGAAGTCTGCCAAAGCTTCAGAGAGCGTAAAAAGAACTGCCATGGGTGAGTGTCTGGCTTGGAAAGCTATGGCGTACTTCTACCTTGTTCGCATCTGGGGCGATGTGCCTATCGTACACGACAATAGTAGTGAGATTGCCGCTGGCGACTACAACAACAAATACAAAGTAAAGGCTGCTGATGTATATGAGTATATTGTTATGACGCTGGAAAAGGCTATCGAACTCTTGCCTGAAAAGAATGACCCTGGACGTATTGACCGCTGGGGAGCTAAAGCTCTCTTGGCAAAGGTGTATCTGGCCAAATCAGGTATCAACGCTGGTGGCAATGGACTGCGAGACGAAAGCGACCTGGCTAAGGCTGCAGAACTGTCCAAAGACGTCATCGACAACTCAGGAAAAGAGTTGATGTATAACTATGAAGATATCTTCAAGGGCGAGAACAACAACTGCGAAGAGAGCCTCATCGGATGGCGTTGGTCTGCCGAACAAACCAACTATACTTGCGGTAATAGCCTGTCTGCAGAATTGGCTCCTTCAGGCTTTAATGAGTATCAGAGTTGGGGAGACTGGACAGCTCCTTCTGTAGACTTGCAAGATGCTTTCGGTGTAAGCCCGTTGGATAATCCTAAATCAAGGACATCAAACGACACACGTCGCAAGGCTACAATGATGATGGCAGGTGACACCTACGACTATTGGTGGACAGACAAGGGCGGTTTCGACTATCTGAAGTTCTTGTACGACAAGACTTATGCACCTGGTTCTAACAACGGATTACAATCGGCTACAGGTGCCAACATCGCCAAGCACATCTATGGTGACGATGCCGACCACGTGAAAGCATTCGGTATCAGTGCTGGTGCTAGCCAGTACTCTTCTCTCAGCACACACGTATTACGCCTTGCCGACGTATATCTCATCTATGCAGAGGCCAAGATCGGCAATCAAGGTTCTACGACAGATGCCAGTGCCATCGATGCCTACTTTGCTGTTCGCCATCGTGCCATCAAGAACATCAACCGAGATGAGTTCACTGAGATTACACTCGACCAGGTACTCAAAGAACGCCGTTTAGAGTTGGCATTCGAGGGTGATTACTGGTTCGACTTGGTTCGTATGTCTTACTACGACATAGAAAAGGCCATGAACATCATCAAAAACCAAAGACGCAATGGTTACTACGGACTGCCCGATTTGTACAAGGCATACTACAATGATGGTCAGCCCAACGGTCCTTGGACTGTTGACGAGACCAATATGCGTTACGAGACAGATACACCTAAGCCCAACGTAACAAAGTCTATCTTCAAGTTACCATTCCCACAAGGTGACGTGGTTTACAACCCACACTTGATGGAAGAAGCACAGCACGTAGAAGTAAGAGAGACTTTCGCATATTAATAAGCTCTAACATAAAAAAAAAGAAAGTTATGAAACTAAATAAATTATTCAGTTGGTTAGGCTTGTTCTTAATAATGATTTCAGCCACTGCGCTGACATCATGCGAGGATCAGCCAGACAAATTTGAACTGACAGGTGGCACCCCGACCATCAACTACATCAGAATGCCTTACCTCAGCCAGTCTGACTCGCTCATAACAGAAGCCAGTTTGAAATCTATCATCTGCTTGGTGGGCGACAACTTGACAAGTATCAAGGAGCTGTACTTCAATGACCAAAAAGCTCAGTTGAACACCAGCTACATCACCAGCCATACCATGATAGTGCAGGTGCCAGAGAACATTCCTGCAAAGGTGGATGACAAGATCTACATGATAACCAAGGATGGCGAGACCGTGACATACGACTTCCACGTAGCAGTGCCAGCACCTGCTGTCAACACAATGTCGTGCGAATATGCAAAGGCAGGTGAAGAGGTAACCATCTATGGTAACTACTTCATCAACGATCCAAACGTTCCTCTGACCGTCACCCTTCCTGATGGACAGGAAATCACCCAGTTCACAAAACTCACTCAGAGCGCCATATCGTTCATCATGCCTCAGTGCGATGCTGAAGGCAAGCTTACCGTGACATCTGTTTACGGTGAGACAGAATCTGGCTTCCATTACAACGACTCTCGTGGTATCTTGTTTGACTTCGATACGCCATGGGATGGTGTCAACGTATTGGGCAACCACGGCTGGCACGATAGAGTCATCCTCGCTGACGAGACCTCTCTCTCAGGCAAATTCGTACAGCTGGGTGATGGTAGTGCTGTTATGTCTGAAGATGGCGGTTGGAAGGATAGTGACTTCTCTTTCGAGTACTGGTGCGGTTCTTGGGACACCCCACAGAAGATGACATCGGGCGATGGAGTGGCACTCAACCAACTCGTAGATTTCACTAACTATAAGAATATGTCACTGAAGTTCGAGATGTATATCCCAACCAGCAATCCTTGGACCGCAGGTGCGATGCAGATCGCATTCGAAGGCTATGACAAGGTAACCCTCTCAGGTAATCCTATCGAAGGTTATACGGGTACCGTTGCTGGTGCTAATGCTAAAGTCTTCAATAACGAAGATGGAAAGAGCGGCGCATGGGGTCGTGCCATGTACAGACCTTGGACAGAAACAGGTTCTTACGACACAGGCAACAAGTGGGTGACAGTAACCATCCCATTGACCAGCTTCACACTCGACAACAAGGGTGCTACCACCTCGCAGGTTCCATCATCGGCTGCCGACTTCGCAAGCCTCACCATGTTTGTCTATGGCGGTGGCGTAAATGGTACAGAGTGTAAGCCTATCATCAAGATAGATAACATCCGCGTCGTTCCTAATAACTAATCTTTAAAAAGAAAAGATATGAAAAAAATCAAGAATATATTAGCACTGTTGGTGGTAGCCCTCATGGGGCTGTCGCTGACAGCTTGCAGCGAGGACGATCTCGATACCAACCAGTATCAAAAAGGTGTCCACCTCAATGTCTATGGTCCTCAGCCAGTGATGCGTGGTGGTCAGCTCCGCTTCCTCGGCAGCAACCTCGACCAGATAGCACAGGTTCTTATCCCTGGCTGCGAACCTATCACCAATATCGAAGTGGTAAAGGCGGGCTTCCCCAGTGAAATACGCATCACCTTGCCTAAAGATGGTCCTGAGCCTGGCTTGGTGACTCTCATCACAAAGACCGATGAGGAAATTACCACCAAGACTGCCCTCACCTATCAGGAAGGCATCGAGTTTGAAGTTTTCTCACCAGAAAGCGTTATGCCAGGCGAAGAACTCACCATCAAGGGTGAATACTTGAACCTCGTTCACATGATCGAGTTTGCCGATGGTGTAAGAGTTCCAGAGTCTGAATTTACAGAACATACTCGTTATGAAATCAAGGTCATCGTTCCTGACGAGGCTCGCACAGGCAAGGTAGGTCTTTTCGATGTCGATCTCTCTACCCTTGAGGATGCCGGCAGCGCCATCTACAACATCATCATGACCGACGTGGCACTCAATGTAGGTACTCCTACCATCAGCAAGGTGACAACTCCTCGTGGAGAAGGCATACAGACCGATGAGTTCACAGCTAAGATGGATGAGCTCTTTACTCTTAATGGAGAGCACTTCGGACTCATCAACAGCATCAAGTTTGTTCCTAAGGCTGGAGACGTTCATGGTAGTGTATGCGAGATTACCGACTTTACCGTTAGCGAAGATGGCAAGACGCTGTCCTTCAATCTTCCTGCCGAGGCTGCCGATGGAGACATCTGTCTGATTTGTCGCTCTGGCGAAGAAGTTCCTGTGGGAACTCTTGTCACTATCGCTCCTACAGAGTGTGTGGCTTCTCCTTCACCTGTCAAGGCAGGCAAGCCTCTGACCATTACTGGCAAAGACCTCGATGTGGTCAACGGTATCGAAATGGCAAATGTAGAAGGCGAAATACCATTCATCGTCAATCCTGATGGCACCAAGCTCATCATTGAGAGCATGCCTGAAACTGCTGTAGAAGGCAACCTCGTACTGCGCATGAAGAATGGCAAGGGTGTAGAGGTTCCATTCTCCCTCGTAAAGCCTGTTGTGACAGGTTACGACCACAACCCTGTTAGCGCTGGTGGCGCCATCACTCTACAAGGTACCAACCTCGACCTCGTGAAGAAGGTTCAGTTTGGTGAAGGCTCTGACATCATAGAGGTGAAAGCATCAGAAGACGGCACAAGCATTTCACTCACCGTTCCTATGAATGCAAAAACTGGCAAGCCTACCCTCACATTAGCCAATGGCACTACCGTAGAATGTCCCGAACTAAACATCGAGGAGGCTGTATTCTGTTATATCACAGAATTGCCCGACTTCTCCGAGAAGGAAAAAACACCTGAAGCTGGTGGAACCTTTACGGTTCCTGTAAAGAATGGCGACAAGCTCGAAAGCGTACTCGTCAACGGCAAGAATGTAAACTTTGTATATGCAGAAAAGCCTTCCAGCCTTACTATCGGTATCCCTGCTGACGCAAGTGCTAAATCGGTATTGAAGTTGGTTTCTTCCAACGGTTCTGTTGAATATGACATTGCTGTTATTCCACAGGGCACTGTTACCCGTACTTTGTGGATTGGTTCTATCGACCTCGCAAATTGGACTGGCAACACACAGGGTACCCTGGCAGTAGATGCCTTAGACAATCTTCCTGCAGGAGCTAACGTTGAACTGAAGATTCAATATACAGCCACAGCAGACCAAATACAACTGAAGGGAAATACAGGCGACTGGACTGCTGTAGACCTCGACAATGGTGAGTATAAGGAGCACGTTTATGAATTAGACCCCAATGCTAAGGAATTCACTATCCCATTGTCAGCAACTACTATCGCTGCTCTCAAAGCTAAAGCCACAAATTGGGGCGGTCTCATCATCTTCGGTGGTAAGGGCGCTATCCTCACCAAGATTTCAGCTGAGATTTCTATTCCTTTAGAGACAACCATCTGGAATGGTACTTTCAACATCGTTAAATGGAATGGAATGGCAAACCTTGCCTGGGATGGTTATGACTGGAGTACAGTGAAAGCCGGCACCACCATCCGTCTCTACTACAATAAGATAAATGCTGGCGAATGGGCTTGCATCAGCCTCCGTAGTGGAACAAGCTGGAATAATCTTCCTGCTCCTATTGCAAGTCAGTATGATCTCAATGAAGATGAAGGAAAAGTGGAGGTATCCATCGCTGCTAATGTCTTACAAGACCTTATAGACAATCACGGTCTCGTTGTCACAGGAGACAATTGCACGCTGACTAAAATAACTCTCGAATAATCATCATAAAACACAGACTATTATGAAAAAGAAACATATATTATCCGTGTTGGCAATGGCAGCTGTGACCTTCGGGGTCACAGCTTGCGCCGATACTGATGCACAATACTCGATTCCTGATGTAGATGCTCCACACTTCGTGAAGTCAACTCCAGCAATAGGCGACAATCATGTGAAACGCGGTGAAGTAACCGTCACCGTGAAATACGATAAGCGCATCTTCTTTGCTTCACAAGACAAAGACTTGATAGAAGCTACAGGTGCGACCATCACCAATGCCAACGTTTATGGTGCTGACAGTTTGCTCACCATGACCGTCAACATACCCAATCGTGGCGCTGATGTGAACATCACTATCCCTGCAGGAGTAGTAACCAACGGACAGGGTAAACCGGCTGATGCTGTCACTCTGAACTTCAAGACTACAGGACTGGATGCCTCTCCTGTTATGGCAACCAGTACTGCTGCCACAAAACTCTATGAGTTCTTGGTTCAGAATGCGGACACCAAGATTATTTCTGGTATGATGGCTAATGTGGCATGGAACCATACTTGTGCTGACAAGGTAAACGAATGGACAGGTAAGTATCCTGCTATCAATGGTTTCGACTATGTACACATGCCAGCCTGCAAAGCTGGTGCCAACTGGATTAACTATAAAGATATCACTCCTGTCAAGGAATGGTACGACAACCAAGGCATCGTACAGATGATGTGGCACTGGAATGTACCAAAGACCAAGCCTGCAACAGCTGGCAAGGTGATACCCAGCGACTGGAGCGGATTCTTACAACTCACTGACGACAACACCAAGGCTGCTTTCGCAAATGCACAGGTAGGCGACCAATTGGTTGTTACAATCAGCGACGTGGCTGAAGGCGCACAGGGTTCTATCAAGAACTCCTCATGGACAGGTTTCGTAGATGAGACTGGCACCAGTTGGGAATACTTCGATATCAGCGGCACACAGTATGCCATGACTCTCGATGCCACTACCCTCGCCGATATGAAGGCTAACGGATTCATCCTTTCGGGTCACGACTATACCATCACTGGCGTATATGTAGTTCCTGCCGGCAAGGACCTTGCCAATGGTACTCAGATCTTCAAACCTGCATCCAACCTCGATCCTAACAACGACTACACCTTCAACACTGCAAACACAACATTTGACGCTGCCAATGCACTGACTGAAGGAACTTGGGAAAACGAGGTTTGGAAGGATGATATGAAGACACTCAAGGAGTATCTCACTCTCCTGAAGGATGCCAACATTCCTGTACTCTGGCGCCCATTCCATGAGGCAAGTGGCAAGTGGTTCTGGTGGGGTAAGGATGCAGAGAGCTTCAAGAACCTCTGGAAAGAAATGTTCAAAGAACTGAAGGAAGCTGGTTTCGACAACCTTATCTGGGTTTGGACAAGCTGCGGCAACGACAACGATTGGTATCCAGGCGATGAGTATGTAGATGTAGTAGCACGCGACCTCTATGGCGACAACGCTGCTTCTTGTGCCACAGAATACGCTGACCTCTGTGCTACCTATGGTAACAAGATTATTACGCTTGGTGAATGTGGATATAGTGAGTATACTAACAGCCGTATAGCTAACATCAGTGAGCAGTGGGAAGCTGGCGCAAAGTGGAGTTGGTTCATGGTATGGTATGATAATGATGATGCAGAAAATCAGCATGCCACACAGGAATGGTGGCAGAATGCAATGAACATGCCAAACATCATCACCCGCGACATGGTGCCTAACATGAAGTAACCGAAAAATGCAATTGTTTCTTCATAAGATACAGACGCATCACATTCAAAATATAAACGCAGAGACACGTTGGGCAAAATAAACCACGTGAATCTGCGTTTATATTTTATAACCTTATTACATTATATATATATGAACAAAACGAAACTACTTATCCTCGCAATAGCCACTTGCCTGCTCTTCTCCTGCGGCAAGAAAAAAGCCGACGACCCTATGGGCGAAAACGGAAGAACGAAACGAACAGAAAATCTCCTTGCACACCTCGACAGTATCACACAGAAAGGTTTTCTCTTTGGTCATCAAGACGCCACACTCTATGGTGAGGGATGGGCTTTGGATAGTGCCCGCTCGGATGTGCAGACCTGCTGTGGCGACATGCCTGCAGTCATTGGGTTTGAGATAGGAGGCATCGAGACCGACGACTCAGCCAACATATACGGCATTCCCTTTGACAACATACGCAAGGAAATCATCAACCAATACGACCGTGGCGGTGTGGTAACAATCAGCTGGCAATGCCGCAAACCCCTTTCTGGCATTGAGGATATCATAGACGGCGGAAAGCATCATGACACTTTCACTGAGTGGATTGACAAGGTGGCTGCCTTCATCAATTCATTGGAAACTCCCTATGGGGTGCGTGTGCCCGTTATCCTGCGACCTTGGCAGATCAACGGAGAGAACAAGTTCTGGTGGGCAGACTGCAATACAGAGCAATACAAGACGCTATGGCAGATAACACACGAGCGCATGGAGAAAAACGATGTGGTTAATGTACTCTATGCCTACTCGTCTGTTGCAACAGCCTCTGCCGACAGCAGCCAGTATATGGCATGCTATCCCGGTGATGAGATGGTAGACGTGATGGGTATCAACTACTATTGTCATGCCGAGGAAGGCGACACCACAGCCTTGGCAAAGTATACCAACACACTCGCTGCCAACTTGAAAATGCTGACCCTGACAAGCAAAAAACATGGCAAGCCTATAGCCCTTACAGAGACGGGCTACCGCTCTATCCAAAGTGACAGATGGTGGACAGAGACCTTGGCTCCTGCCATAAAGGATATCCCTTTAAGCTACGTGATGATATGGCGCAATGCTTATGAGGTGCCCCGACATTACTACTGTCCCTTCCCTGGTCAGCGCTCTATGGACGACTTTGTGCGTTTCTACAACGACCCAAAGACTCTCTTCCTGCATGATGTCAATGCACTGTATCTCGACATAAAGAAGAAAACAAAAGAATAATGAAAATGAAAAAGATTGTCATGATGTTATGGGCAGCAACATGTTGTCTCATGGCAAACGCAGAAAGCAAAGAATTTCTGCAAGTAACCTTTCACGATGGACAAAATATTGAGTTTGCCCTCGCTGAAGAACCGATTATCTCCTTTGCCGATGACATGATGAAGGTAACAACGAAAAAGGCAACCTTCTCATACGAGTTATGGACTGTAAGTACCTTTCACTACTCTGCTACTTCTTCGGGGATAGCACAGACAGAGATCAACAAACCATTCTTTCTGGAAGGCAACAACCTTATCGTAGATGGCACAGAGAATCATATCCGTGTATATACCATAGATGGTAAAAGTATCTCACTACCCCATTCCACTGCAGGAGGAAAAACCATTATCAATATCGATGCCATAAAGGGAAATGTACTTCTTATTCACATCAACGGAAAAACAATCAAAATCGTACGATCATGAAAAAAATATTGCTAACTATCATAACGTTGCTAATGCCTTTGATGCTCTCCGCACAACAGGCTGGCGATAAATTCATTGTCAAAACGACAGATGGAAAGACAACAGAATGGAGCTTGGCAGGAGGCAACAAGAATGGTGATATATCAACCATCAAGCATCATGACGGTAAATTGGAACTATACGTCAAGGGGCACGAGGACGATTATGGCGTATGGCAAAGCTATGATGCCAGCAAAATAGAAAGCATCACATTCTCTGTTTTCCACAAAGGTGAAAGCTATACAGAAGAAAGTGCTGTCGATGCTGTCAAGAACATGGGCTTAGGTACCAACTTCGGTAACTGTATGGACGTAGTGGCCTTGTGGCTCAACATGAATAACAACTCTGTGACAGAATTTGAGAAAGGATGGGGACAGGAGCCTACCACCAAACCCATGGTAGACTTCCTCAAGAAGGAAGGCTTTGGCGCAGTACGTATCCCCGTCACTTGGTTTCAACACATCAAGGATGACGGCACCGTGGATGAGGCATGGATGAATCGTGTACAAGAAATTGTAGATTATGTCGTCGATAATGGTATGTACTGCATCCTCAACGTTCACCACGACACAGGTGCCGACAATGACGAGTACAAGCACTGGATCAAAGCAGATGTAGACAACTACAATGCCAACAAAGGTAAGTTTGAGAAACTATGGACACAGATAGCCGCTCGCTTCAAAGATTACGACCAGCATCTGATTTTTGAAGGCTTTAACGAGATGCTCGATGCCAATAGCAATTGGAACAACCCTGCCAACAACAACAGCTATAAAGGCCTCAACGCTTACGCACAGAGTTTCGTGAATGCAGTTCGTGCTACAGGAGGTAACAACACGACACGCAACCTGGTCGTCAGTACCTATGCTGCTGCCTGTGGTGAAGAAGTGATCAAGAACCTCACCATCCCTACCGACAAGGTGAGTGGACATATCATCGTAGAGGTGCACAGCTATTCTCCCTGGGACTGGTTTAGCAAAGGCGTATGGGACCAATCATGCAGTAACGAGATGAAAAGGATATTCACTCGACTGAACAACTATTTCGTAAGCAAGGGAATACCCTGCATCATTGGCGAATATGGTACTCATGGCAGCAAGGCTGTCAGTAAGAACAGTACTACCAGCGAAATAAAAGCTGCTGCCGACCAAGCTGCCGACATAGTAAAACAAGCCAAGGCGTATGGCATCGCCACCTTCTACTGGATGAGCATCTTTGATGGTAAAGACCGCACCATACCACAATGGACATTACCCACTGTCGTCGATGCTATGAAGAAAGCATATAAGTAAGACGCTCGTACCTAAAAAGGTCCCGCCATCACGGCGAGACCTTTTCTACATGTATACACACGAATCAACATTTGTCTTGATTCTATAACGTTGATAGAACATCTTCAAACGAAGTCCTAAAAACATAAATTAGAAACTACCACTATATCATCATATTAACTAAAAACTATCAATTTTGCATATATTTTCTGCCGTTCTGGATCACAACACCCTTGTAGGACTTGCCAACCATCTGACCTGCCATATTGTAACGGGGAGCATCAGCCTTCTGTGCCTCTGTTATGAATGTTGAAGAAATGCCTGAAGTGCCTTTAGGTACAATAACATACACGCTCTTAACTTTGCAAGCATTGTAAACATTGAAGACAACACCTGTCTGATTGTATGTGCTGACAATGTATTCATCAGTACCCTTTTTAGCCACCTTCTTCAAAGCTCCTACGGTGGTATAGAACTCAAAGGAGGTGCCGTCCTGACCTGTTAACAAGATGGTGTATTCATCTTTAGTATAATCATCAATAGTGAGAATCTCACCTATACCCCATCCGTTTCTTGAAGCATAAGGATCACTTATGTTCTCTATAACAACAGCCACCTGGACATCATCCGCATATTTATCGAATTCGCTGGCTGCTAATTTATTACCATCAAGAAGAGTTAATTCTTTCTTGTCAGAAGCAACAGCAGAATATAAGTCCACACGGGTAACCTTAGAGTCGATGCCTTGTACCACCAATCCATATTCCTGCAATTCCTTCAGCATGGTTGTTGTTACTTTGGCAGGAGCCGTAGCATCTGTCTTGTCTTCAACAGTCAGCTCATCATCCTTTATCATTACTTCATAAGTACCTGCAGATGCCACATTTACAGTAGAAGCAATCGCTCCCCATCCTGCTCGACTTGTTTTTATGGGTCAGCGGATTTTTCCGGTTGGTAACACCGTATGTTAGGAATAAAGTCGTA
>USOQ01000030.1 GCA_900556395.1 Candidatus Segatella caccae
CCCATTGCTGGCGATATTCGGGTGCGTATTTGATGATTTCAAACATGATGTCTTGTGTATTGAGTAGTATCAAATATGATGTCTTACATATTTGAGATATTCGTCATACTCACGGATGTAGTCTTCTTCTTTAAACTTTTGGGAAGCCAAGACCAGACAGACCGAGCCTGATGAGAAGTCGTCGAGGGTTCGCCAGATATTGACATCCACGAAGAGCCCCTCCCATGGGTGGTTGAGGTGATAGGTTTTCTTTTCTTCTCCGTTATCGAGTGTGACGGAAAAGGAACCGCTGGCTGCGATGATAAATTCCTGACATTCCTTGTGGGCATGACCACCACGACTTTCACCGCCAGGCACATCGTAGGTCCAATAGGTTCGGGCAATGGCAAAGGGAATGTGAGACTCTCCCT
The DNA here is from genome assembly GCA_900556395.1 of Candidatus Segatella caccae. GTDB lineage: Bacteria > Bacteroidota > Bacteroidia > Bacteroidales > Bacteroidaceae > Prevotella > Prevotella caccae. The sequence continues at coordinate 411 of USOQ01000030.1, forward strand.
CTGCCACTGTCAGGTTGCCTCTTGGGTCGAATATCTTAGGTAATGTGATGATTCTTCCTAATTCTTTCATGATTTTATTTCTTCATATAGGGGTCGGTGCCCAATACGGTCTTGGCTAAGCGCTTGGCCTTATCGCGTAGCGCATCAAGGTTGTCGCCCTTCTCGCCGTAGCAGAGTACGACGCCCATGCGGCGACCCACGTGAGCCTCTGGCTTGCCGAAGATGCGGATGCGGGTGTGGTCTTCCTTCAGCGCATCGAGTAGGTTGTAATTCAGTGGCTGGGTGCTTTCCTCAGGAGAGAGGATGACGGCAGAACAACCTATGTGCTCTAAATGTATGCCAGCGATAGGCAAACCCATTACAGCGCGGAAGTGAAGCTCAAACTCGCTCAGGTTGGTGGTATGACCGAGTGTTACCATACCCGTATCGTGTGGGCGAGGACTCAGCTCTGAGAAGATGACTTCGCCTTGCTTGCTCAAGAAGAACTCTACGCCCCACAAACCTGCGCCACTCAGTGCCTTGGTCACTTCGGCTGCGATGTGCTGAGCTTTCTTTAAGGCTTCTTCGGGTAGCTGGAATGGTTGCCAACTCTCACGATAGTCGCCGCCCTTCTGCACATGTCCGATAGGAGGACAGAAGAGGGTAGGACCGTCTTTCTGCGTTACAGTGAGGAGGGTGAACTCAGAATCGAAGTCGATAAACTCTTCGATGATGACTTCCTTGACGTCGCCACGGCCTTCTTCCATAGCTTCCTTGTATGCTTCCTTCAGTTCGTCGTCGTTGTGGACATAGCTCTGACCATGACCGCTACTGCTCATCAGAGGTTTTACGACGCATGGAAATCCTATCTCATCGGCAGCATTCTTAAACTCTTCGAAAGTTTTAGCATAGAAATATTTGGCTGTGCGAAGACCCAACTCCTTGGCTGCGAGGTCGCGGATGGCACGACGGTTCATCGTATAGTTGACGGCACGTGCAGAAGGCACTACTTGGATACCTTCTTTCTCGAAGTCGAAGAGTCGCTCGGTACGGATAGCTTCTATCTCAGGTACAATGATATCTGGGTGGTGTTTCTCTACCACAGCGGTCAATGCATCACCATCAAGCATCGAGAAAATCTCTCGCTCGTCGGCTACTTGCATGGCTGGTGCGTTGTCATACTTGTCGCAAGCGATGACATACTGTCCTGCACGCTTGGCGGCGATGGTAAACTCCTTGCCCAGTTCGCCTGAGCCCAAAAGCATAATCTTCTTCATTTATGTTTAGTGTTTAATGTTTAGTTTAGTGTTTAGTATTTAATGTTTAGTGTTTAATGTCCTTTATTTTTTGGGGGCTAATGGCGTAGCCCGATTAGAGACTAAACATTAAACACTAAATCCGAATTTCTTTCTAATAAATTCAGCAATAAACTTTTCGGTTTCTTCCAATCCTAAGAGGCTGCTGTTGATACAGAGGTCATAGCTCTCGCTATGTCCCCATTTCTTGCCCGTATAGTAGTCATAGTAAGAGGCGCGTTGCTCCTCATGGCTTTCTATAAACTTGTGAGCGGCTTCAGCGGAGATGCCTTTGCGCTTACTTACTGCATCTATGCGGTCGTCGAGGTTGGCTGTGATGAAAACATTGATAACGTTCTCATAGTCGCGGAGCACATAGTCGGCAGTTCTGCCAACGAAGACACAGTTACCTTGATCGGCAGCCTTCTTGATGGCATCGCTCTGAAACTTATACAAGCCTTCTTGTGAGAAATCATTGTGGTAGAAGTTGTTGTCACTCAAGAAAGGCAAATGCGTATGGAAAAGCGACTTGAAGAAGCCTTTCTGCTCATCGTTCTGTTCGAAGAACTTCTCTGAAAAACCGCTCTCCTTGGCAGCAAGATTCAAGAGCTCACGATCGTAGCACTTACAACCGAAATCCTCTGCCAACTTCTCTGCGATGATATGGCCACCGCTTCCTATCTGGCGACCCACGTTTATAATTATCTTAGTCATAAGGTATTATTTTTTGTAGAATGTATATTTTTAGCAAGTTCTGGAGTTCTGGAGTTATCGCTCCCTTCGCTCGCTGAGGAGTTAAGACAACAGCTTTTGTGGACTTGAAATTAAACATTGCCCTCCAAGGCATTTGTCTTAACTCCTTAACTTCTTTAACTCCTTAACTCCTTTAACTTCTCGTTCTCCTTGTGCATTCTCTTCAGCTTGTTCATGTATCTCATCATCACGACTCCTGCAATAACAGCAGCAGAGAAGTCGGATATAGGCATACTATACCATACGCCATCAATGTCCCAAATCATGGGTAGGAAAGCCAAGAGTGGCAAGAGGATGAGTAATTGTCGGGATAATGAGAGGAAGATACTAATCTTTACCTTTCCGATGCACTGGAAGAAGTTGGTGATAACCATCTGGAAACCGATAACAGGGAAACAGAACATCACGATGCGAATAGCTTTGATACCTAAGTCTATCAGTGTCTTATCGGTGGTAAACATTCGGGCGCAATAGTAGGGGAGGAACATCGCTATCAGCCATCCTGTTACCATAATGGCTGTGGCTGCTATGATGCTGAGGTTGAGAACGCGTATCAATCTGTCAAGTTTCTGCGCTCCGTAGTTGTAACCAGCGATAGGTTGCATACCTTGGTTTACGCCTAAGACAAACATGATAAAGACCATTGCAATGCCATTGGCAATGCCGTAAGCACCCACAGAAAGGTCGCCTCCAAATCGCACTAACTGGTTGTTGATAAAGATGACGATGATGCAAGCGCACACGTTCATCAAGAAGGGTGAGATGCCGATGGCGAGAATATTATCTACGAGTTTCTTCTTTAGGCGATAGATGCCTTTTTTCAGATGGAGCAGTTCGTTCTTATTGCTGAAGAGTTTGATTTGCCAGCATAGCGCCATCAGCTGTGAGAGAATGGTGGCAATGGCGGCTCCTCGTATTCCCCATCCGAAACCGAGGATGAAGAGAGCATCGAGAATTACGTTCATGACCACTGTGAAGATAGTGGCAAACATGGCTTGTCGAGGCTTGCTGGCAGCTCGCAGTAGGGCATTCATGCCGAAGTACATGTGGCTGATGACATTGCCCAGCAGGATGATGACCATGTATTCGTGTGCATAGACAATCGTCTGGTCACTGGCTCCGAAGAATTTCAAAATAGGGTCAAGGAAGAGCAGACAGATGATGCTCAGTCCGATGCCGATGATGAGGTTTAGCGAGATGGTGTTACCTAAAATGTTTTGAGCTGTGGCGTAGTCTTTCTGTCCCAACTTCACGCTGATGGCTGTCGAGGCTCCTATGCCTACGCCAGCACCAAAAGCCGCAGTGAGGTTCATGAAAGGGAAGGTGATGGCAAGCCCTGAGATGGCCATGGCGCCAACACCCTGACCGATAAACACACGGTCAACGATGTTGTAAAGTGAGGCTGCAGTCATCGCTATCATTGCTGGAAGGGCATACTGCACAAGCAACTTGCCCACCGGTTTGGTTCCTAATTCTAATGTCGCTTGTTTATTTTCCATGTTGCAAAAGTACAAAAAAATATTGATACGGGGTTTGTTCTGTACGAAAAAGTTATGGGGAAGATGACGAAAGGACAAAAAAACTGCATTTCTTTTGGCTATGTCGTAAGAAAAACTTACTTTTGCATCTTGTGACTAAAACCTTTTCGTAACTCATGAAACAAGTAATATGGATGCTCTTGCTCCTTCTGTGTGGAATCGTCGCTCCTGCTCGCATCACGGATGCCAATATGGTGTCATTTCCTGGCGGCAAGTGCCTGATGTACCGCCTGTATCTGCAAGATAAAGACCTGGATCATAATCCCTTTTCTCTCGATAGACCAGAGGAGTTTCTCTCATCACGCTCGATCGAAAGACGTAAAAGGCAGCATCTGCCTGTCGACCTTACCGACCTGCCTGTGGCTCCAGCTTATGTGGAGGCTGTGCGCCGTGCTGGTGTGGAGGTAGTGGGACATAGCAAATGGAATAACACCCTACTCGTTAAGGTGCATAAGGAGAAACAGCTCAAGCGTCTTCAAGAACTGCCGTTCATAGAGCGGCGGGTGAAGGTCTTTGCCTCACCCGACTCGGTGAGTCAGCGCAAGCGTACTTCTTTCCGTAAGGAACTAAGTCAATGGGAGAATACAGGCGAGTTCTATGGTGCTGCTGAAACACAGATAACGACGTTGGGTGGCAAGCGTTTGCACGACAATGGTTTTCGTGGCAAGGGTATGATGATAGCTGTCTTCGATGGAGGCTTTATGAATGTTGACAGGATTCCTGCATTACATGGCATCCGATTGGCTGGTGTCAAGGATTTTGTAGTCCCCTCGTCTGATAATATCTTCTCAGAGATGGAACATGGCACCATGGTATTGTCTGTGATGGCAGCCAACGTACCCAACTATTATGTGGGTGTGGCGCCAGAAGCCAACTACCTCTTGGTGCGCTGTGAGGACGAGCGCACAGAGAGCCTCGCCGAGGAAGACTATTGGGCTGAGGCTGCAGAGTATGCCGACAGCGTGGGGGTGGATATTATCAACTCATCGTTGGGGTATCATGACTTCGATGATGCTTCTATGGGACATCGCTATGCCGAACAGGATGGAGAGACGGCACTTATCTCTCGCACAGCTTCTATGTTGGCAGGCAAGGGTATTGTATGTGTCAACTCTGCAGGAAATGATGGCATGGGTACCTGGAAACGCATCAACTTTCCTGCCGATGCAAAAGAGATACTTACTGTGGGCAGTGTCAATCCGCAAGGTGTCAATGCTCCCTTCAGTGCTGTTGGTCCTACTGCCGACGGACGCATCAAGCCCGATGTGATGGCGATGGGAAGTCCGGCTTCGGTGATAACGGGCCGTGGTAGTATCATCAACGATAATGGTACTTCTTACTCCTCACCTCTTGTGGCGGGTATGGTGGCTTGCCTGTGGCAGGCCCTTCCTCATAAGTCTGCCCGACAGATTATCAAACTCGTCAGATTGGCAGGCAACAATCAGCAGCATCCTGATAATATTTTTGGATATGGGGTGCCCGACTTTTGGAAGGCTTACCAAACGGGGAAAGCGATTAAGTAAGTGAAGAACGAAGAGTGAAGAATTCAAATGCAACATTTATCATTATATGAGTTAAACGCTATGGTGCGTGATGCTCTTGCAGTGACACTGCCCGATAGTTATTGGGTAGAGGCGGAACTGTCTGAGGTGCGTGAGGCTTATGGCGGACATTGCTATATGGAGCTGATAGAGAAAGATGCTCAGAGCAATACGCCAATAGCTAAGGCGCATGCTGCCTGCTGGCGTAACCGCTGGATAAGCATACGTCCACAATTTGAGAAGGTGACAGGACAGCGACTACATACAGGAATGAAGGTTCTCCTCAAGGTGCACGCGCAGTTTCATGAAAACTATGGTTTTTCATGGATTGTCGATGACATGGATCCTAACTATACCATGGGTGACATGGCTCGTAAGCGACAGCAAATCATAGAAACACTCAAACAGGAGGGTGTCTTCGAACTGCAGAAAGAACTCAAGCTGCCGCTCTTCTGTCAACGCATCGCTGTCATTTCGAGTGCTACTGCTGCTGGCTATGGTGACTTCTGTCATCAGCTTGATAGCAATGCCTATGGTCTGCAGTTTCGTACTGCCCTCTTTGCTGCTACCATGCAGGGAGAAGGGGTAGAACAGAGTGTCATTGCTGCTCTCGACCATATTAATGCTGAATGGGAGGATTGGGATTGCGTTGTTATTATCCGAGGTGGTGGTGCCACCAGCGATCTATCTGGTTTTGACACCCTTGCCTTGGCGGAGAATGTCGCCAACTTCCCTTTGCCTGTCATCACGGGTATTGGACATGATCGAGATGAGAGTGTGCTCGATATGATTTCTTTCCTGCGAGTCAAGACACCTACAGCGGCAGCAGCCTTCTTGATAGACCATCTTGCTGATGTACTGGCAAGGGTAGAAGAGGCACAGCAGTCGGTGGTGCGCAGTGTGAAGCATCGACTCGAAGTGGAACAACTGCAACTGAGTCATTTAGCAGGGGCTATTCCCACTCTCTTCTCGGTGGTTTATACGCGACAAACGGCACGTATCGAACGCCTTGCTACGCATATCAATAGCTGTTTGCAGAGCCGACTTGCCGATGCTCGTCGACATTTCGACATCTTGTCGCAGAACATGCAACCCCTGCTCGAACGTAAGATGCTCTCAGAGAATCATCGGGTTGATATGTTGCAACAACGTCTCAAGGCACTCGACCCGGAAATCTTGTTGCGACGAGGGTATAGCATCACTCTCAAGAATGGTCGGAGTGTCAGGGATGCTTCCTTGTTGCAGGCAGGAGATATTCTGCAGACAAGGTTTGCTAAGGGAACAATTGTCAGTCAGGTGATGAAAAGTGAAAGTTTAAAGAATAATATAATTCAATTTCCGAAAGAACAATCTTTATAAGAATATGGAAAAAAAAGAAGAAATGAAATACGAAGAAGCGCTGCGGCAGTTGGAAGACATCGTAGAGAAAATGGAGAATGATGAACTTGACATTGACCAGCTCTCCGACCAGCTGAAGAAAGCTAAGAAACTGGTGAAACTCTGCAAAGATAAACTCACCAAGACTGATGCTGAAATCAGAAAACTGCTGAGTGAAGAATAAGGTAAATGTGACTATTTTACTAAATATTAGGTGAAAAAGTTGCAGATTAACGGATTATTTTGTAATTTTGCAGCTAAATATAAGTAGAACATTAAAAAAGTAAATGTTATGAAAGACTTGGATTGGTCTAATCTGTCGTTTGGCTATCGCCAGACTGATTACAATGTTCGCTGCTACTATCGCAACGGAAAATGGGGCGAAATAGAAATTTGCTCTGACGAGTATCTCAAACTGCACATGGCTGCTACCTGTCTGCACTATGGTCAGGAAGCTTTTGAAGGCCTAAAGGCATATCGTTGTCCTGATGGTAAGGTGCGTGTGTTCCGTATGGACGAGAATGCAGCTCGCTTGCAGAGTACTTGCCGTGGTATCATGATGCCAGAGGTACCTACAGAATTGTTCGAGGAAATGGTAAAGAAGGTGGTTCGACTCAATCAGGAGTGGATTCCTACCTATGAGAGTGGGGCCACTCTCTATATTCGTCCACTGCTCATCGGTACAAGCGCTCAGGTGGGTGTTCATCCTGCTACTGAGTATTGCTTCCTCATCTTCGTAACTCCAGTGGGTCCATACTTCAAGGGTGGTTTCTCTACCAACCCTTACGTTATCATTCGTGACTTCGACCGCTCTGCTCCTTTAGGAACAGGTATCTATAAGGTGGGTGGCAATTATGCTGCTTCTCTCAGAGCTAACCATATCGCTCACGAGAAGGGTTACGCCTGCGAGTTCTATCTCGATGCCAAGGAGAAGAAATATATGGACGAGTGTGGTGCTGCCAACTTCTTCGGCATCAAGGACAACACCTACGTCACACCTAAGAGTTCGTCTATCCTCCCTTCTATCACCAACAAGAGCCTGATGCAGCTCGCTGAAGACCTCGGTATGAAGGTGGAGCGCAGACAGATTCCTGAGGACGAGTTGGATACATTCGAGGAGGCTGGTGCCTGCGGAACTGCTGCGGTTATCAGTCCTATCAGCTACATCGACGACCTCGATACAGGCAAGCGCTATAACTTTGGCGAGAAACCTGGTCCTATCTCTAAGCACTTGTACGACACACTCCGTGGCATCCAGTATGGTACCATCGAGGACAAGCATGGTTGGACAACCGTTGTTATCGAATAACATTCCAAAAGTTCAGAAGTTAAAGAAGTTAGAGAAGTTAAGGAGTTAAGACAAATGCTTTGGAGGGCAATGTTTAATTTCAAGTCCACAAAAGCTGTTGTCTTAACTCCTCAGCGACCGAAGGGAGCGATAACTCCTTAACTCCTTTAACTTCTTTATTTGCAAAAGTTAAGGGCACTCTTGTCAGATAAGTTTGGCAAGAGTGCCTTTTTTCATAAAAAAACTGTAACTTTGCACGCAAAAACAACAAAGACAGATACATGAGCAAAGGAAAATTAGCAAAGTTTGCAGACATGGAGGCATTTGAGAATGTCTTCCAGTACCCTTATAGCGTGGTAGACGACGTGCCTTTCGAGATGAAGGGAAAGTGGCGTGAGATGTATTTCCACAACGACAACCCCATCGTTCTCGAGTTGGGATGTGGTAAAGGTGAATACACTGTAGAGTTGGCAAAACTCTATCCCGAGATGAATTTCATCGGAGTAGACATCAAGGGCGCCCGTATGTGGACGGGTGCCAAAAAAGCCATTGAGGAAGGACAGAAGAATGTGGCTTTCCTACGTACCAACATCGAGATTATTGACCGCTTTTTCGTCCAGGACGAGGTGCAGGAGATATGGCTTACCTTCAGCGATCCACAGATGAAGAATCCTCGCAAGCGTCTTACCTCCACCTATTTCATGAATCGTTATCGCCACTTCCTTGTGGATGGCGGCATCATCCATCTCAAGACCGATTCCAATTTCCTTTTCACCTATACCACCTATATGGTGCAGGAGAATCATCTGCCTGTGCTCTTCCGTACCGAAGACCTCTATCATCATGAGGGCATCGACGACGTGACACGCAAGATTCTCTCCATCCAGACTTACTATGAGAGTATGTGGATAGAGCGTGGACTCAACATCAAGTACATGAAGTTTGAGTTGCCACGTCAGGGCGAACTGGTGGAGCCTGACAAGGAGATTCCTCTCGACGATTATCGTAGCTATCGTCGTGACAAACGCACACCCAAGGAAACTGGCAAGTAGCCTTTCCTCTTCTTCTCTTTCTGATAAAATTCTTACTCAACTTGAGCCCCTTATAAACGAAATGACCATGACCGAGATTGCTCTCCGGTCATGGTCATTTGCAGTTTGTAGGAGTGGCTTGTCACCACTTGTTGTGTTGTCAGAACGCTATTTTCTGTCCCTTGTTGGTGATGTAGACGCGTCCCTTCTGTGGGGTTTGAATCTTTCTTCCTTCAAGGTCATAGAACTCAGTGTTCTCGTTCTCATCCTCTATGGTGACACCATGGATTCCTGAAGCCTCTGTTACGGTGATCTTGATGAAGGCACTCAGGTTGCTTCCGTCCTTTGTCGTAGCCGTAATCTTGACTGTACCAGTGCTGATGGCTTTCAGAATGCCATTCTCGTCTATGGTTGCCACGTCGGTATTCTCACTCTTCCAGGTCACTTCGCTCATGGTGGTGTTCTTTGGAGTGAGTACAGCATTCAGCAGCAGATAGTCGCCCACGGCAACCGTCTTCTTTGATGCACGCACGTCGATGTCGCTTGCCAGGATATTCACATCGCATGGTATGGTGATCTCACTGCTCAGGTTAGAACCATCCAGTGTCACGACTCTTACCACGACATCACCCTTGCCTCCCTTGGCTGTCAGCAATCCGCTCTGGCTGATGGAAGCATATTCGCCTCCGCTGACGATACTCCAGCTTACCTTGTTGAATGTGACGTAAGTAGGCAAAATCGTAGCTACCATGTGGAGCTGTTGTTGGCTGTTGCTCAGCTTGGCGATGCTTTCTACTGTTCCTGCATAGAGGGTTGTTGCCTGTGTGGTAGGCATGGCTTCCTCTGACGAGATGACATTTGAGGAAACATCTTCTGATGCCGCCACTCTGCCCATACCCTTGGCACCTGCCGAGGTGTTGGTCTCAAACTTTACGGCATAGTAGGAAACGCCTTCCGGTGCATCATAGTCGGTATAGTTCTGCTGGCTGCCCGAAATGGTGGCAATGGCCTTCAGGTTCTTCTCCGACGAGCCTCTCATGATGATGTAGCTCGTCACCTCCAAGCCCTCGTAGGCATTCCACATCAGGTTGTTGCCCTTCTTGTCGGCAGTCTTGTTGATCATGACATGCAGCGGGTTGTGAGCAGCAGAGTAGTCGCTGTGCTGCATCTCGTTCTCTGCGATGAGGCGTATGCGATAACGCTGAGGCTGAACTCGGTTGTCGCTGGTCAGGTCTACATAGGTGGCATTTCCTACAGGCACGATGTCGAGCACTTCAAACTGGTTCAGACGATTGGTCTCACGACTCACTTCCACCTTGCTTACCATGCTTGGCACGTCGGTGCTCCAGTTTACCTGATAGTACTTACCGTTCGACTCCACGCTCTTGATCTCGGCTGCAGGCATAGTCTCGTCTATAACCATAGTCTTGAACTGTTCTGAAAGAGTGAGGTCCTTTTTTATCTTGACGTATGGCTGTAGGGATTGTTCGCCCACCTCCTTGAATACGATGGTGGCGATGGTGTCGCCCTTCTCGAAGGTGGCCTTGTAAGCCTCGCTCTCCTTGAAACCGAAGTCATCATATTTTCCTGTCTGGAAGCTCTTGGGCACCCTGACAGTCAATGGTGTGTTGAGCATCACTCGCTCTGGCAAGTTGATAGTCAAATCGGGCAAAAGCTTGACGTTCACCATCTTGGTTATCACGTCGTTGCCATCCTTGAAGGTGATAGTCTTCACGCCTGGGGTGTTCCACTTGAGGCTGAAGATGCCACCGTCGCTGTGCTGTAGGACGGTGCCGCCTTCTCCTGGGTCGATAGTGAAGGCATTGCCTGAGACGTTGGTGCACTTGCCATAATAAGCCAATCCTGTATAATGCTCATTTTCGTCTATCATGATCATCTTCTCAGCGTTGTAGGTCACCTCTACAGGCTTGGTCATTGGCGAGTGCTCACCCATGAGGTCAATGGCTTGTACCTGCAACTCGTAGGTCGTTCCGTTCACCAAGGCTGTCTTAGGCACGATGAGCTGTGTTGCCTTGCGATAGTAAAGGCCCGAGCAAATAGCAGCCTCGTCGCTCAGTCCGTTCATCGGAGAGAGCACAAAAGCATTCTCGCCAGTCTTGCCTTTTATCTTCAGACTCACGTTATAGCGCATCTGCATCCATGGAGTGTGGTCGTCAGTAGCATCGTCCCACTTCAGCAACAAGCCCTCTGGTACAGAAGTAGCTGTCACATGGGCAGGAACAGAAGGTGCCTCGTTCTTGATGCTCGACTTATAACCGTTAGGATAAGCGCCTGGGGTAAGAGGCTGCCAGTGGTATTCGTCGAAGTTCTTGTTGTCGATGCCATATTCAGATTTAGCATTCTTGATTTCAGTATAGCTAAAGTCCTTGTCCATTAGGAGAATAGCCCCGTCCGTATAGATGTCTATATAGCCATTGTTGTCAAAGTCTAATAAGGCATCACAGTAATTAGACTTAACAGGGATTACTACAGTCTGAGTACATGGCCACTCGTTCGTAGGCTTGCCTTTGACTATAACCATGTTGTAATAGTCTTTACCCTCGGTTTTGTCGAAGTAGTAACCATCTACATAACCATCATTGTTGAAGTCAGCGAAGCCTGCCATATTATACCTTCTCTCGTTTTCATAGAAAACAACTCCGGTAGGATTGAACTGGTTGTTTTCTCCTGCAACCTTGAAATACACCTTGGTCTGTGCTTTTTGGATAGAATTATCTATCTCGTTTTTCCAAATATCCAAGCCTCCGTCACGGTCAAAGTCGAAGAAACCGTCGTATGAGTATCTGCCCCAAATATTAGCAAAATCGGAGAACTTGCGTTCGTCTCCATTATTCGTATACAAAGAATGGCTATTAACCAAAAAGTTCAATTTGCCGTCATTATTAAAATCTATATTCGTAATTGAAAGGTTATAATAATAGAAGTCAAAGCCAAAATCGAAGGTCTCTGTATCATACTCGAACGAACTGTCTTCCTCGCCACTATTGGTAAAAAGATTTCCCTTGCTGTGTGGGTAATAGAAGTCTGGATATCCATCATGGTTAAAGTCTGTGATAAAGAATTGGTTAGAACCACCTCCTAAGTCGCTATTCCAAGTCTTTCTGATTTTGCTATATAAGCCTTCTTTATTCTCAAACCATCCAGTTTCATCAGTGTATAGGTTGTTATTATAGACCTTATAGACAACTCCCAAGACTTCAACATTTCCGTCTTGGTTGAGGTCCAGGAATGTTGTATAATTGCTAAACTTCTTGTCATTTGCCACTGGAATTGTTGAGTATTTACTTGGAGCTAAAGTGATTGTCTTGGTCTCTGACTTATACATCAGATTTCCCAAAGTCATATTTACCGTAACATTCTGCTCGCCACCTCTGTCGAACAAGACATCTACAATGCTTCCATTATCATTTTGTGAGATAATAGTTCCATTGCTGATGTTCCACTCGTAAGTGGCGTTGATGTTAGGATTCTGCACGGTCATAGTGATAGTGTCGGATGTGCAATAACCATCAGCCAACTTGTTGATGACAGGAAGAGCAGTCTTGTGGTCATAGACGAATTCATCGCTCCAAGGTCCACCGAGTCCACTTGCATCTATGGCTTGAATGGCAATATAATATTTGCCTTCGCACAGATTGTTGGTGTCAAACATGTATTTGAGGGCACGCCCCATGTTGCCGTCTTCCAAGACACGACGAGTGCCGTCGGCATTCGACTTGCCGAAGTAAATGTCTCCCTTACCGCTCTCGCTTCCGATGCGGAGTTCGTAAGTCAAATCGCAGGCTGATGTCTCTGCGTCCTTGCCACGAGTCCATGAAATCTTGAGCTTGCCAGCGTCTGCGTAGGCTACGGCAGAAGGCTTCTCCATTTTCGCAGGACGAGTGTTGACCTTGCTGTTTGGCACGGCATCGTATATGGTATAACTTGCTTTGCTGTTATTGTAAACCATTTCCATGGTTCCATCATTGTTGACATCTCCAATCGTTCTTAAATAGTTAGGAAGCTCCGTTTCTGCAACGCTCCATTTATTGTTCAGTTTGAGGAGTACGTTTTTAGAAGTTCCTTTATTCACAGCAAGAATCTCATAAAGACCATCGCCATCGTAGTCATTGCAGGCTTGGCATGTATAAGTGCCGTCAAGGTTGGTGTCCTTTGGCTTGAACACACCATTCCCGTCATTGCGGTAGAATTGGAAAATGGTATAGTCGCTGCCAGGGATAACAAAGAGAATGTCCACATCTCCGTCTTTGTCGAAGTCACCAAAGAAGGTGTTGCTGATAGCGGTATTCTTTAGCAATGTCTTTACCTGCATGTCGCTGTTATCTGCCATGCTGAGGTAGAGGTCTACCTGCTTGTTGCCGAAGTCGATGAAATCGAGAAGACCGTTGCCTGTCAGGTCGGCAGAATAGATGGTACCCGTATGAGCGCTCTTAAAGAACTTGTTTCCACCTAAATTATAATAGATGTTGGTGCCGTCATACAGATCAATCATGCCATCGCCATTGATATCTGCTGCAGAAACATAACCTGTTTGTGCAGCCATGGCGCGTGTGGCTTTTCCGTTATTGGTTATAATTTGCTTGGCTTGAGATGTTTCCGAAGTAATGTTGTCATACTCTTGCCAGTCGTTCCAGTCTGGAGCAGGTTTGGCTTCAACAAACATACCTTGTCCAGGATAACCAATGCCAGTAGCTGTTTGTGTGCCACTACCTGGTTTGTCTATTGTTCCAGAGTTAGGAGTATAGTCATCCAGCATCATAGATTTGACGACCGTTGTGTCTGAGGTGACATATATCTTGTCTGCTACAAAAGTTCCGTCCGCTGCCATACGGAAAATGTCTAAGCTTCCATCCTTTGTTGTAAGTACGATGTTATAATTGTTGTTGCGGTCTTGTGTAGCACTAACAATTTCTTTGCGACCGTCACCGTTGAGGTCAGCGATAGTAGCATAAGGGATGTTTTCTGCACTGTGGATGAAGGCATTCTTGGCGTAGCTATAGAATTTTGTTGTCGGATTGTAGTTGAAATGGGTTGTTACCAAGATTGGAAAACCATCTTTGTCATACATGCCCATCATACCTGGCTCAAAAGCTTCTACCGTAGAACCTTGGTTTTCGTTGTTGTCCTCTTTTCTTACAATGGAACCGTCTATAGTTGAAACAAATAAATTGCCATTAGAGTATCCCCAAAAATCCATCTTTCCATTTTCGGTAATGTCATAGTACGATTCTGTGGAGTAAGTATCTTTCCCTTGAGTATTACAGATTGGATGAATGTCGCGTGAGTAAGCCCAACGCTTACCATCCGTAATTTTCCCATAGTTACCATCTATCGTAATCTTCTCAAACAAACTGTCAGGTACGTGCGCAGTTACTCCTGGGGCGTAGCTGTCGTTAAATAAGGCAGCAGCGTAGCAATTTGAGAAATAAATATTCTTGACGTTTGTCTTGTTGCTGAATTTTCTGTTATAGACACCGGTTACTGGGTAAGTAACTTCATGATGTGTGACAGTAGATGGGAATTGCAAGTTGTCTTCATCTGGAATGTCGTAAATTATTGCGTATGGAGTGTCTGCATTAGGATGTATCTCAAAGGTGAATCCGTTTTCATCATAATAGTAATACTCTCCATTGAATCCCCAACGAGTCCCATCTGTAATTAGATAATAATAATATTTGGCTTTGGAAGCGAATAAATTCAATGCGTCTTCATACAAACTATCTGGAACGTGAATGTTGACGATTGATTTCCTGCCAAAGCGTCCATCAAACTCCAGTTCGCCAGTTCGAGCATTTGTAGGCAAAACTCTTGTGAAATAGATGTCTTTTACATTATCGCTTTTTATTCCAGAACGAATTTTAGTTAAAGGATAAACAACTCCATTGTATGTAACGTCTGCTGGTATTCTGACAGTTTCTGTGTTAGGAATATTTGTTAGCCTTGCATATTTTTTTGTATAATCTCTAATTTCGTACTCGTATCCGTCTACACTGTAGCTATAAGTTGCCGCCCAACCTGTCCCTTGCCACAGCCCAAGAAGACAGACGAGCATAAGCGTCCTATGCCAGGCACATGCTTTTAAGTAAAATAATTGTTTCATTTCCTACGAATAATAAAAAAGGCGTGCAACCGTTCGTGGCTTGTTAAACTTCAGGTTACCGCCAAGTGACCTCGCATACAAACAAGCACAGAACGGCTCACGCCAAAAAGGCATGAACCTTCTACCTGCTTGTTCTCTGTATGCGAAAATTGGCGGTATTCGAAGTTTGAGAACAAGAGCTAAAAGCTCAATATCTTAATATCTAAAATTTTCCTATAGAACGGTGACGCTTCGGTTAGAATTCTTGTTATCTGTATCCCAGAGTGCTTAAAGTGCATGAAATGTATTCTGACATGTACTTTGCAAGATGCGTGGGATAGGGTAGCAAACCCGATGTTGCGTCGTAATTCTTGATGTCTGTTTATTAATCTAATTTTGGTTTATACTTGGACTTGGCTCCTTGATGAACTCATGACGCCCGAGTCCCTTATCGTTGCAAATTTATGAAAAATATTCTGTTCTTCCTAATTTTTTCGAAAAAAGATGTCTGTTTTTTCTAAAAATAGTAAGAATAGTGGTGCTGTGCTTCCTGCATCAGCAAGAAATCAATGCAGAAAGAGGCTTGGCTTGATGCTCTGCAAAGGAAAGAAGGATGACAATAGCAATGGTCGTATGAATGAATTTCTCCCAACGAAGAACGTTTCATGGTACAAAGTTTGGTGATTACGTGGAAAAAACGTAAATTTGCGGCAGAAAACCATTCTTTTTATTACGGAGGAACGTGTATGGATAAAATAAGATATATAAATATGTGTATTGTTGAATTCGGGCGAAAGTTCGGAATGCCAGTAAGTATGTCTTTCAATTACTTGAAGGAGCATAAGGCTTTGGCGTTTCTTGATGAATGTTATGCTGCCGAACACACCCTTTCGTTGGAAGATGCTTTAGAAGATATACAAACCATTAGCAGAAGATATGGAGGAACCATCTGATGAAACTATACCATGGAACTAACATTGATTTCTTCGAAATAGATTTCAAAAAATGTAAACCTAACAAGGACTTTGGATGTGGATTCTATCTGACTGATATTAAGCAACAAGCAGTAGATATGGCAATCAGGCGCGCAAAATTCGAAGACAAAGGCTCTCCTGTAGTACAAGAATATGAATTTGACGAAAGTCTTCTCACGTCAGATGAGTTGAGGGTTAAAATCTTTGACGGAATATCCAACGACTGGGCACAATTTATTGTTGCTAATAGAAATGCAAAAGGCAAGAGAATACACAATTACGATGTTGTGGTTGGTCCTATTGCTGACGATGGAGTTGTTTTTCAAATCAATTTGTTTATGATGCATTTCATAACTATCGAAGAACTTGTAAAACGGTTGGAGTTTAAGAAGTTAAACAGCCAATATTTTTTTGGAACAGAACTGGCAATTTCAAAACTAAAAAGATTATGAAGCAATATAATAATGAAATAGAGTTTATTATAAATTGTGATGTAGAAAAGATCGTTTCCCTTCTGCAAGAAGACTATGGTATGACTATCCTTGATGCTTTCGATACCATTTATAATTCCAAAATCTACAAAAAACTCATAGATACAGAGACAGGATTGTATATTCAAAGTCCTCTCTATATTTACGAATACCTGAAAGAAGAAATAGGTGAGCCCAAAATGGCTCTTACCACCACAACCTAAACGTTCAATACTTAAATCTCATCCACATATCCTTGATATTAATAATGAATTTCTTTTGTGCCATCAACGTTGGTAAACCGATTTTGTAATCCTATTCCTCGTTCTGTCCAGAAGAAATTACAACCGAGAATGTTTGTTTAGGTGTATTGCTTGTCAGCAAGGGAATATGCCTATGATACAGGTTTTGTTTTCTCTGCATTGTTACGAACGCCCCCTGCCATGCGCAATGAATCCGTTGCCGTTTCCTCATATTATATTTAAGATGTTGACCTCGTTTTTCGTTTAAGGTCACAATTTGTGACCTTAAACGTGTGCCAACGCTTACTTCTTATTGACGGTAGGAATGACGTAATACTCACGGTCGACATCAAAGTCGAGGACCCATTGGTCGAGGATTACGGAGTCGTCGAGAGCGGTGATTTCTATGGTATGATCGCCCTTGTCAAGGGTAACGAAGATGCTCTTCAATGTCTGTCCGCGCCAGATGGCACTCTTCCATGCAGAAGAGTTGTAAGCGTCGTGTAGTGAGATAATGACAGGTTCGTCTTGGTCTATGCGAATGCTTACCTGCTGGTTGCCTTTGTTGCCTACATAGTCGGGGAGGGAAGCAAGGGTGAAGCGAGCATCGCCTCCCTTCAGGATGCTGAAGTTGTAGTGTAGGGTAGACTTCTTAGGCAACAAGACACACTGGTTGCTATGACCTATCAGCGGAATCAGTGTGGTAGGTCTTTCTCCTGATATACTTTTCCACTCGTAGGCATTCTTGGCAATGATTTCGTTGCTCATAGCTCGTAAGGGCTTGAGGTCGGAAGAGCGGTTGAAGGCATCCTTTTTATATAGGCTTACCTCTTCGTTGTTCAGACGGCCTGGCAACTGGGGCATCTGTAAGGCTCCATCGTTGGGGTCGATAATGTTGCGCCATTTGCCTTTCCCTATGTTGCAGTAGTGTTGTACCAAAACTTTGAGTTGTTGGTAGGCGTGAAGACTGAGGGCTGCAGCAGCCTTGGCTTCATCGTCCTTGTCGAACAGACCTGGGCGGGCAATATGGCGTGCTTCCTGTGACTCTAATTCTTTTTCTGCAACGAGAGCAGCCGAGAAGATGGGGTATTTCACTAATTGGAAAAATACATCATTCGATTCCTTGGGTATAGAGCGTTCTATCTTCTTCACCTTCTCCTTGAGTTGGTCGTAGGCATAGAGATAACGTTCCAATTCGTTGCCGAACTCTCCCGAATGAAATTCCATGTTGCCGAAAGGCATAATCATGTACTCTGGCTGGCGGATAGAGGTGAGGCGATAATATTCCTTCATGATGGGAAGGAGCTGCTTACCAAGATCATTACCTAACTGGTTGGAGAGCCATGTCTGAAGATGGTGGGTGAGAGTGGAGGGTGTGACACTCTGATGGTTCCATGCTAAGTCCATGACGAGTTGCAGTTGATAGGCGGCACTCTGTGGATCATATACGTTGGCAATATAGGCTTCGTGCTTCTCATCCATCTCGTTCAGTATCAAGCCTGGGGCACTCGTCCTTAGCCATAGTTGCGGATTACTCCAAAGGGTCTTGATGTCGTTGATGGAGTGGCGGTGCTTCTTATGCTTTTTGCCTTGCACCTCTTGCAACTTGTGTCCAGAACCGATGATGAGGTCGAAACTGTCGGTCACGGCTTTGTCGTAGATAACTTCGTGATGAGTACCTTCTTGCCATAGGGTGTTGGCACGTAAGCGTAGCATGAGGCGGGCGATGCTGCTGGCATTGCGGTTGCTCATCCAGCGAGAGGAATTGAGCACCAAACCGCGGTATTCGGTATCAGGAAACTGTAGATTTTCATAACCCGTCTTCGTGCCTAAGGTGCTTTGTCGCTGTGGTT
Organism: Candidatus Segatella caccae; assembly: GCA_900556395.1. GTDB lineage: Bacteria > Bacteroidota > Bacteroidia > Bacteroidales > Bacteroidaceae > Prevotella > Prevotella caccae. The sequence goes on from USOQ01000030.1 coordinate 18,852, forward strand.
TGCAACCACTCCAATCGTTCCAAGGAGATACGCCAGCCATGCGCGAGAGCTCCAGTATGCCGTAAGCGGTACCACGGGCATCGCTACCTACGACGATGACTTTTCCGCTACGGGTGCAGATGTAGAAAGCATCTTTCTTGGTGATGAAGCGATGGATGGGGAGACCGAGTTTTTCGAGAACTGCAAACTCCTTGTTGCTGAGTTGGTCTATTTGGAATATCTGTATCGGTGCATTGGTTTTCTCCTTGGCTGCATGACCCGTCACGACTTGCATGTCGTGGGCAAAGAGCTGTAGAGCTATCTTGACAACATCGGATGTCTTGGCGTTGATAGAATAATATATTTGTGAATGGCTGTCGGTCCAGTATACCTTGTTAGTGGCAGCCTGGACTTTGAGGGGTGTGCCGCACAGGGTAATGGCGGCTATGATGAGGGTTGTTATGGTTTGTATTTTGCGTTTCATTCTTGCAAAGTTACATAAAAGCACGAAAAATCAGTCATTCCCAGCGCACTAACTGCAATAATTTAGTTTTTATTTGCTTATTCGTGATTTAATGCGTAATTTTGCAGCAAAAATTTATAGATAAACAGATGACATTATATCCTAAGTTGATTATGGATGCACTGGCTACGGTGGTGTATCCTGGCACCAAGAAGAACTTGGTGGAAAGCGGAATGGTGGCAGATCAACCAGCCATCGACGGAATGAAGGTGAAGGTAATATTGGTGTTTCCACGCGATACCGATCCTTTCCTGAAGAGTACGGTAAAGGCAGCTGAGGCTGCCATACACTATCATATATCGAAGGACGTAGAGGTGGAGATTGTCACCGAGTTTAAGTCGGCACCACGCCCAGAAGTGGGTAAGATGCTGCCACAGGTAAAGAACATCATCGCCGTAAGTTCAGGTAAAGGTGGTGTAGGTAAAAGTACGGTTTCTGCCAATCTTGCCATTGCCTTAGCGAAGTTGGGCTACAAGGTGGGATTGCTCGATACCGATATCTTCGGTCCTTCTATGCCCAAGATGTTTGGTGTGGAGGATGCACGTCCTTACTCGGTACACAAGGATGGACGCGACCTCATCGAACCTATTGAGAAATATGGGGTGAAGTTGCTCAGCATCGGTTTCTTCGTGAGCCCTACTACCGCTACTCTTTGGCGTGGCGGTATGGCTTGCTCGGCACTAAAACAACTCATAGCTGATGCTGACTGGGACGAGTTGGACTACTTTATCCTTGATACGCCTCCTGGAACGAGCGACATTCACCTTACCTTGTTGCAAACTCTTGCCATCACAGGAGCCATTATTGTGAGCACACCGCAGCAAGTGGCACTGGCTGATGCACGCAAGGGTATCGACATGTATCAGAACGACAAGGTGAATGTGCCTATCTTGGGATTGGTAGAAAACATGGCATACTTTACTCCTGCCGAACTGCCCGAGAACAAGTACTATATCTTTGGCAAGGAAGGCTGTAAAAATCTTGCAAAGGAGATGAATGTGCCTTTGCTCGCACAGATTCCTATCGTGCAGGGCATCTGCGAGGGTGGTGATGACGGCGCTCCCGCTGCTACCAAGGTGGATACCATTACGGGACAAGCCTTCTTGAGTCTTGCACAGAGCGTAGTGACAGTAGTAAACCGCAGAAATAAGGAACAGGCTCCTACCAAGATCGTAGGAACCAAATAAGAAGAAACACGTTTTAGTGACGGTGAAAAAATAAAGTTTTTTCCCGTCACTTAAAGCGGTCTGCCCAAGTCGTGGAGAATGATAGTTTTTTTAAAAAAACGTCTTGAATGAGAATGAATGATAAAGCATCTCAAAGCGATGTTTATTTCTGTCATTCTAATTACTTCTGAAGAGCAATAATGAAAAATCTCAAAATCTTGAATTCTTGATTAAAAATATATCTATAATAAAAAAGTTAGGAATGTAGACAAACATTCCTAACTTTTTTATTTGTGTTCTGTTTCTGCTTCATCCTCTTCTTCTGCCACTTCTGCAGTAAGATTAGCCTTGAGTCTTGCATAGCGTAACTGCTGTCTGAATATTAGACAGGTGGCAAGGAAATAGACACCTGCCTGTATCCAGAGAGCACGGAACTCGGTGAGAATGTCTGAAAGCGAAGCGCCCATGCTGCTGATTCTGAGGAATCCTCTGATGCCGAATGTGGATGGGAATACCCAAGAGAAGCCTTGCCAGAAAGAAGGCATATTGCTCAGTGGCCATGAAACACCCGTCATAAAGAGTAAGGGTACAGAGGTGAATACCACTAAGAGCATCACATTCTCACGGTATCTTACCAAGCACGAAAGCATCAGACCGAAGAAGACGCACGATAAGATATATGGCAAGAGGAAACCGAGAATGGTAGTCCATGTCACCATACTTACGAAACCAAACAGTTTAGGCACTACCAATGTCAGATACATACCCAACACGGCATAAACCATGAAATAAACCAGTGCCTTGCCGAATACGATGCGGTAAATACCACCATAATGCTTGCTCACGGGAATTAATTCTCGGTTTCGGTTGAGTTCTCTTGAAGTACCAGCAGCCATTCCGATACCCAACAACATGGTTTGTTGCAAGATGAGAACCAATACTGCAGGCAAGATGGCATTGCCATATCCCATGGTGGTGTTGAAAATCGGAACCTCATCAAAGGCTAATGGTTCGGTAGTTATTTCATCGTCTCTATTGGTAAAACCACCAGCTTGGGATATCTGAATGCCCGAATTGAGGTGGCTTGCCACACCTTGTGCCGTCTGATAAATGGCCTTATAGGTAAGCATCAAGCTCATGTCGCAGTAGACACCCACGTGTGCCTGTTCGCCACGATTCAACTTGGTGTCGAAATCGGCAGGAAAATAGAGTATGCCGTGTACGGCTTGCTTCTGCACCAGCTGCTTTGCCTCGTCGAGACTATTGCAAAAGTAGGTGGCCTTAGCGTCAGACGAGGCATCGTAATCGCGAATAAACTCTCGTGAAGTATGGCTGTGGCTCATGTCTACAATAGCCGTATCCACTTCTCTCACCACCTCGTTGTTGTAGATCCACGAGTAGAGAAGCGGGTAGCCTAATGGTACCAAAATACAGAAAATGAGTACACCCTCGTCACGAAATACATTGCGCATCTCGGTCTTCCAGATGTAGCACATGTCCCATATGCCATTAATAATCTTATATAATAAACTACTTTTTAACATTGAACTCTTTTAACATTGAACTTTATGATTAGTAAAGCCGTTGAATACTTCGTACTTCCCTCTTCGTTCTTCACTCTTCACTCTTCACTTTCCTACGGCAAATACTTGTAAACCAACATGGCCTTCTTGATATTCCAAATGGTGAGCATAGGCAGTGCACAGAAGAGCACCAGGGCGCACCAGTGAAGCATGGCATCGCTCATGGGAAAATCATTGAAGATATTCATTTGGTAAATCATGTAGTAGTGGCGCATGGGGAAGAGCTGTCCGATAGCCTGTATGGGAGAATCCATAGAGAAAAGCGGATAGGTGGCTCCACAGATAGAGAAACTGACAACGCCCCAGAGCGAACAGATGCTCATAGACATACGCAAGGAAGGCATCAGACCGAAGGCAAAGATGCCAAAACACTGGCATGATAACACACTCAGTATACCTAAAAGTATGATGGGAAGAACGCCACCAGGATGAGGAAATCCCAATACATAGTAGATGTAGAACTCGAATAGGAGGAAGATACTCAAGAAGATGAGTGTCTGTGGAAGCATCTTGCCTGCGATGGCGAGATATGGATTGTTGTTGGCTATTCGCATCCAGTCTCTTGCTCTATTAAACTTCAATTCTGTTCCTATAGAATAAGGTGTAATCAGGAAGATAAACAACATAATGATTCCTGGCACCATCACGCTCGATAGATAGTAGTTGTAGTTGGCGTAGGGGTTGCCTATCATGTGCAGGTCTACCGCGATGGGTTGTAGAAATGTCATGATCTCATTATTGGTCTTTCCCAATGCTGAAAGCTTAGCCATGCCAGCTGCAGCGCCTCCAAGAGTGGAAATGGTCTTCAAGTCTCTGAAGAGTAAGGAACCTGCTGCCAGTGAGACACTGCTGTAATAGAACGATATCTTGGGCTGGTTGGATGTCATTAAGCCACGTTCTGTCCCTTCTGGAATCAGGAGAAAAGCGTAAATCTCATTGCGCTGGATGGCTTTGCGGGCTTCTGCCATGTTCTCGTAATGCGAAACTACCTTGGTGGTTTGGAAGGCATCGAGTTTATGGATAAGCTGGCGAGAGGTGGCAGAGTAGTCTTGGTCTACTACACCAACGGGCATGTCGGTGGGTACGCCTTCTTTCATCAGGCTGGTGAAAAAAAGCATGACGACAATGGGGAATATCACCATACAGAAGAGATAGATGGGGTTCTTCAGCATGATGCCACATTCGCGCAGGGCAATATGATATAATTTCTTAAACATAAAAGTTATGTGCTTTGAACTTAATGATGAGTAAAGGTTGTTGAATTGGCTTTCCCTTCGGACGCCAAACGTTGTTTCTTCACTTTACACTCTTCGTTCTTCACTTTATTATCAGAGACATGCCTGGGCGAAGTCCTTCCAACTTGGTGATAGGACGAGCCTTCACCTCGAAGGTCTTGCGGTCGTAGTCGCCATTATCCTTGGTGGCTTTCCATGTGGCGTAAGACCCCTGGTCCTTCAGGTAATACACCTTCATCTTGATTTCCTTGCCGAAGGCTGGAACGAAGGCGGTAAACTCATCGCCCTTGTTGAGACCAGCCAAGTGGTCTTCGCGTACATTGAAAGTACCCCACATATCGCTCATGATGGAGATGCTCATGATGGGAGAGCCTAACCCCACAAGTTCGCCTACCTTAGGATAGACGTTGCTGACCTCGCCTTCGCATTGTGCTATCTGAACAGTTTCCTTCAATAGATTCTTCACAACATCTACGGCGTTCTTTGAGGCTTGTGTGTTGCTGGCTGCCATGCGCTTCTCTTGTTCGCGGGCACCATTCTTGGCCATTTCATACTGGCTCTTGGCTGCTGCCACCTGAGCTTCTGTTGCCTTATAGGCTGCGAAGGCTTCGTCGCGCTTCTGACCGCTGATAACTCCTTCGTTATAGAGGTTCTGCATGCGGTCGTAGGTCTTCTTGGCGATAGTTGCTGCAGCTTCTGCTTGCTGAACCAGTTGATAAGCTCCCTGTATCTGCTCTTTGCGGGCACCAGCATCGGTCAAATCTTTCATGGCCTCTGCGGCAGCATTGGTGGCCTGAAGCATCTGTTCCTGTGACTTCATCTCTGGTACTTCCAGGATGGCGAGGGTGTCGCCTACATGCACATAGTCGCCTTCTTTGACACGGAGTTCTACGATGCGACCAGGTAACTTGCAAGATACTCGGTATTCTGAAACTTCTACTTCGCCTTGTATGGTGTCGTCGTTGCGCTCGATGGTAAAGAAACCGATGACGCCTACGATGATGACTACTGCTGTAAAGCCGATGACGGCCAGCAGAATATTGTTATGTTGAGATTTCTTTGACATAGTTTCTATGTTATATATATGTTATAATGTATTGTTAATGTCACGTAAAATATGATGATCACTGTATATTCTTATTTCAGAATACCAAGTGCCTTGTTGAGACCTACCTGGGTGAGCTTCACATCGATTTCGGCATCTATCTTCTGGCTCTGTGCTTTTTGCCATGCAGTCTGTGCTGCCATGACATCGGTTACATCCATCACGCCTTCCTTAAATCCTAAGTTGGCGCAGCGTAGGTTTTCTTCTGCGCTGTTGATGTTCTTGCGGGCCATATTGAGCTTTTTCTCAGCTTCCTTCACCTTGAACTGGCTCTGTGTTACCTGTAGCTGTATCTTCTCGCGTGTGTCGTCGAGATTCAGTTGGGCTATGTTGGCTGTTGCCTTGGCTGCACGTACTTTATAGGCTCCCTCGCCCCAGTTCCATACGGGTATTTGTACGAGTACGCCCACATTCCATACGCCAGTGAAGTTTTTCTGGAAGCCGTTCCATACGTTAGGATTGGAAATCATATAACCACCCGTGAGTGCCACGTGTGGCAAGAAAGCTGCTCTCACCAAGTTGGTGGCTTGTTTGGAGGCGTCTGCTACGTTCTGCAGAAGGCGAAGCTCAGGGCGACTACTAAGGGTGGAGTCTCCCAAGGCTGCCTGTTGCTCCGCATGGGTGCTGGCAATACTGATGCTTAGGGCATCTTTGTCTTCATCAGCAAGGATGATTTCCTGATTCATGGGTATACCGCAGAGTTGGCAGAGGAGCATCTTCGAGAGTGCAAGTCCGTCTTCTACCTGGGTGATTTGCATCTCTGCTTCGTTGACTTTTACGTCTACTTTCAGACCATCGGCCTTAGTAGCGACTCCTTGCTGAATCATCTTGTGGACATCTTCGTTGAGCTTTTTGACCAAATCGCGGTAGCTGGTGGCAAGTTTCTCTTTCTGCTTGAGCGAGACTACCATCCAGTAGGCTTGGTCGATGCTGTAGAGAGTGGATTGGGTCTGTAGGTCCAGATCGTTGGCAGCGATATTCTCGCCGATGTCTGCCAACTTGTTAGCTGCTATGATGGCACCGCCCATATAGATGGGTTGTCGGAGCATCACACTGCCTGCAAAAATGTTTCTTGTGTCTGTGCGGAAGGCGTCGACGATGCCTTGTCCTGTGGCGTTCAGTTTGTTTGCCACGGGTGCCATCTTCTCGCCCAATACTTGGCCTAACTGCTGAGCTGCGTCGGGTGATATTTGACCTTGCCCAACCAACTGCCCGAGAAGTTCGTTCATACCGCCCGATAAACTTGAAGAGAGGTCGGTGCCAAGATTACTCAGTGTTGATTTCTGACCCTTGTTGAGTAATGATATCTCGCGGCTAAACCATTCGTAACCTCCCATGGCGTCTACCTTGGGAAGATATTGGGTTCGGGCTGATTTGCGCAGGTTGTAAGCCACATCTTTCTTGAGTCTGGAGGCATTGATCTGCTTGTTGTTGCGAAGCGCCATGGCGCGGCAACTGTCGAGGCTCAAAGTGGTTTGTGCTTCGGCAGATAACAATGTCCCTAAAAATGCGAAAATAGTTACAATCTTTTTCATTCCTTATTTTAAAACAACTTTAATAGAATGCAAAAGTATGGAAATATTTCTAAAATGCAAAACAAATGATATTATCATTTATTTAAGAAATAAAAAAAGTCTTATTTTGTGGAAAAATAGAACATATTACACATTGCCACTTGTCTGATGTAGAGATACTTGAAGGCTAAAATTCCTCTTCTATAAATCCTTCCCAAGTGGGGTCGAAGGTGATGTCTACCATGTTTCCATCTTCTTTTCCGCCAAAGAGATTGAGCGAACAGGTTGTCACATTGTTTTGTTTGATTTCTACGTCTTTGAGTTCTTTTGTGACGATGGTTTCTCCCTTCTGATTGTAGACAGTGATGGTGATATGCAACTTCTTTCCACTGCTATGAGGAAAGGTATAGATGGTGTAGTCTTTCTGTTGGGGATTTATCTCTCGCTCCTCTGTCTGACGACTTTTCACACACCCATATCCTGTAGTGGCATCAAGGGTGCTGCTGCCTCCTGTGTAATAGAACTTAATGCTCTTAGCGGTGGTAGGGATAGCGTCTTTGATGTGGAGTACAAACATACCTGTGGCTCGCTGTGGAGTAATGGTTTTTATGGTGCTTTCTTCGGTAACATCAAGGGTGGAGTAGTGGTAGAAAGTATCGGTAGTTTTGTTATTGTCAAAGGTGATTTTTTCGGGTGATGTAGTGGTGGCATTTCCTTCTCCATTGTGTCCTATTACGACTACTTGGTATTCTCCTTCGCTTAAGGCAAAGGTGGCCTTACCAAAGTTGGCAGAGGCTTGGGTTTGATGGAGGTTCTTTACTTTGGCTCCATTGCGGAAAATACTGAAGGTGAAGCGCTTGCAAAGTGATTTCTCGGTATCGTTGATTTGTAGCGTTACGTTACCATTGCTCTCGGAAACATCTCCAGTTTCACTGGATTCTTCGAGTGCGAATTTTTCGCATGAGACCCATGTCAAGGCGAAGATTATCAAAGGTATAAGATAGGCTTTTCTCATGCTACAAAGGTAATGCTTTTTTCGTAATTAACAAAAATAAATAGCATTTTTTCATTCAGAACTCTTGAAATGCTTATCTTTGCATGAGATATCTTGCACTCGGCAACTTGAAAGTAAATATTCTTTGTGCTCGTAAGTGTGCAGATATGGATTCTTAAAATTTTAGTTGTGATGAATAGAAATATAAAAGCTTTGTTTTTTGATATTGATGGTACACTCGTCAGTTTTCGTACTCATTTGATTCCGCAAAGTACGGTAGAAGCTCTGCAGGAGGCTAAGCGCAATGGGGTGGCTATTTATATCTCCACGGGACGTCCTTTGATGATTATCAATAATTTGGGACAGATAGAGCATCTTATTGATGGTTATATCACTACCAATGGTGCTCGTTGTTTTGTGGGAGATCATACGGTTTGCTTGCGACCCATCTCTCGGAAAGATGTGGATGAGGTTGTGGCTGATGCCGACCGCTGTGATTATCCTGTCATTGTGGTAGGAGAGCGTCATTTGGTGGTTTATCATCCTACAGATATTGTAAGAAAAATTTTTGTAGAAGGACTTGGAGTCGTTAACTTAGATTTTAGCACCCAACTGGAGACTTTGGCAGATGAGGAGATATTGCAACTAACACCTTTCTGTAGTGCAGAACAAGAGGCTGAGTTAATGCCTCGATTAAGTAATTGTACTTCAGGTAGATGGCATCCTGCTTTTACTGACATCACATCGGGAGAGGCAGATAAAGGAAAAGGATTGCATGCCATGGCCCAATATCTGGGATTAGATATTGCAGAAACGATGGCTTTTGGCGATGGAGGTAATGACATTTCTATTATTCGGGAAGCTGGCGTGGGAGTTGCTATGGGTAATGCGAATGAAGAGCTCAAGGTTTGTGCTGATTTTGTCACCTCTTCGGTAGATGAGGATGGCGTCAAGAATGCGCTTCTTCATTTTGGAGTCATTTGATGTCGCTTTTCTTTTATGATGATGTTTTTGCACTTTGTCTTTTTTGTCGCAAATCTGCCCTAAAAAATGAAAGTACTTTCGTTGGCCATCGCAAGTACTTTCGTTGGCAGTTGAGAGTACTTTCATTGGGCATCGCAAGTATGTTCATTTTTCGGGGTAGTTTTTTGCCCGTCTATGACCATTACTGAATGTCATTCCTGCTCGACTTAGTTTTGCCACCTTCAGGTTGTGGTTTCCAGATTCAGTTTTACCGGACAGCAATAATTCAGTTTACGCCTCCCATGAAGACTATAACATTTGTTTTCCCTTTCCGTATTCCTTTTTTTCCTTCCCCAGCATGCACTTGTGCGGGCGCACACGCGATGCGTGCGCCTCACGTGTATAATATAATGAGAACGAAGTGGAAAACCTCCTGAAACGCCCTTAAACTGTTAAATAACTGTTAATTTCTGAACTTTTTCGCAGAATCTCTTGCTTGTTTGAAAAATAGTTTGTACTTTTGCACTCGCTTTTGAGAAA
>USOQ01000031.1 GCA_900556395.1 Candidatus Segatella caccae
TTTGAAATGATACTGTATTTCAGTTAGTTATATAAAATCAGCAAGATTTCAAGAAGAAAAACGTGATGCCAATTACAGGGCGGTCGCCAATGTCGAGGTGCTGGCGTGCCCAGCCAAGTATCGCCTCATACACAAGCGGGGGGATAGCAGTCGTCTGTAGTCTTCTTCGGCTTGAATTTTTCTATAAATTCATCGTAATTTTGATTTTTCTTGCTCATATTCTTGTGGGATTGAAATGTTTGTTGTATGTTTGCAGCGTGGGAGTCATGACCACTGAAACCAGCCCGCGAAGTTGGGAAACCTCAGCCGATCTTTTTTTAAAGGTCGGCTGTTGTATATTTATAAAGTTTATTCTCCACGACAAAGAATACGGTATCCCTTGTGTAGTTTTTGTCACTTAATATCTTTCTTGCTAAAAAACCTATCTTATTTTTGTCTATATGGCAAAGATAATCCGTAATGCAAGCTATGGCGTTTTGTTTGCATGCATCGTTTGCGTTAGTAATAATGTTCCTGCTGGAGAGTGGAGACTTCACATCCACGAAAGTGTTTCCAAATTTCAAGTCTGGGTCTTCTTTTCGGGAAGTCCAAGGCGGTTTCTTACATCGAGCTCGCTGGCGTGTATCTCGGGCAATATCCTCACATTATTAAATTTAGACAGCAGCTTTGTGGCATCTAACACACGATTGTTGTCCATTTCTTTTTTATCCTTTAGTATATGGCGAGACGCTTCATAACCTTCCTTGTTCTTTGAGAGGGTTTCAAATTGTTCCTCTATAGGCATGGAATAAATTACATGTTTGTCTTCTTTTGTGCGCTTAGTAAGATTCAGTTTGCTATTGGCTTTTTCCCTGCTTGCCACTGTTGAAGCGGAAGATGTTGTATCGGTCGCTATCCTCGCTAAACTGTTCCCACTTTGCAGCCATGGTGGCAGAAGCCTGTACGAAGTTGTATTCAGCATGCAGATAGTTGGCATTGTTTGTGTCGTTGATCTTCCTAATTCTTTGAGGTTTTGACTCTTTTTTACGGAAATCTTTTGGGAATTAATTTTTTTTATAAAATTCTGAACTTTCGAGTGTGGGAAAGTTCAGGAAAGTAAGTGAAGAAAAAAGAAGATAGTGAAGAAAGAGAAGTTAGAGGGACAAATGTCCTACGTTATATTATTCATTATTAAGTTTCTTGATAACGTGAGCAGGATTTCCTACAGCCATCGAGTCATCAGGAATGTCGTTGACGACAACGCTGCCTGCACCGATGACGCATCGTTTGCCAATGTTAACACCAGGGCAGACGATGACCCCTGCAGCCAGCCTGTAATCCTCACTAATGGTTATCGGACTGCATTTCTCGATAGGCTTTCTGCGCTCCAGGTAGTTGATTGGATGCTTGGGAGTAACCAATTGGCCCACCTGTTGGACTGAAAAAGATTTGGTGTATATTCATCATGTTTTTGTATTTTAATGTTATGAGTTTATTTGGGGGTTAAGTTCTTACACGAAAACTCCCATCATGTTAGATGAAAGTTTTTTCATTTGTCTTTATGATGCACCAAAGAGGAGGGTGATGAGGGGGATGGTAATAATAGAGAAAAGCGTAGTGATGAAAGTTGCTTCGGTGATGAGCGATGGGTTGCGACCGAATTTGAGACAGAACATCGTGCCAAAAGAGGCAACAGGCATTGCTATGACAACCGTATTAATATTATTAATTAAGGTGTTGACACCGCAGAGCTGGAACAGGAAATAAATAGATAGTGGGACAATGACTAATCGTAGGAATGCCGTGATATAAACTTTGGCGGAGCCGATGATCTCGCGCAGAGGAAGGCGAGCCATCGAACTGCCGATTATCATCAGTGCAGCAGGAACGGTGATGTTGCCCACCATTGTTACAGGACGTGCAATCATCTCTGGGGTGCGGATGCCGAATGCCACAAGTAAGGCTGCAGCAAAGGCACCAATAAGAGCAGGACTAAGCAGAACCTTGGGATTGAACTGGCGGATGCTATACTCGCCCTTGATGAGCATGACACCAGCGGTGAAGATGAAGAAGGTGTTGGGCACATTGAGTAGGGCTGCATAGAACACGGCTTTAGGACAGAAGATGCTTGAGACGATGGGGTAGCCGATGAAGCCTACATTAGCAAACATCAAGGCAAAGCCTATCATGCCTTGGTCGTCGTGGTTGGAAGTGATAAGTCGAGGAACCCAAAAACCGAATACTAATAGTAATATGTATGTAAGGAAGCCTACACCTACGAGAGGTAAGATGAGGGAGCGATCAGGCATCTCGCTACCCATGACAGATGATAGGACCAGAAGTGGGCAAGTGATGTCTACAACGATAGATGAGAGTTTCTTGTCGAACTTATCGCCCATATATCCTAATTTGCAGGCGACATATCCCAAAATAACCATGGTGAAGAGCATCACCATTACCTCTAAATTCTGCATTTATCCTGAATGATTTATTGTACTTCTGTTATTGTTAGGTGTGAAGAAGCTAAAAGAGTTAAAGATGTTAAGGCTTATCGTCTCCTTAGCAGTTCTTTGCTATAACGAATTCGCTTTAACATCTTCAACTTTTTTATTATGCCTAACGCGGTAATATATAGATTTGTAAAACTTAGTCGATGAAACGACGTGTGATGTCAGAATATTGGTCGATGCGACGGTCGCGCAAGAAGGGCCACCAGCGTCTGACGTCTTCACTATGGCGAAGATCTACTTCTACGATTTGGCACTCTTCGTCATGTTCGCTTGCTCGATAACACAATTCGCCTTGAGGTCCAGCAACAAAACTGCTTCCCCAAAACTGTATACCGCCAGTCTGCTCGCTGGGGTCAGGTTCGAAACCAACTCGGTTAACAGCGATGACAGGCAAACCATTAGCTACAGCATGACCACGCATCACGGTGGTCCATGCTTCTCGTTGGCGCTGTTGCTCTTCTTCTGTGTCGTAGAGAGCGTAACCTATGGCAGTAGGGTAAATCAGGAGCTCGGCGCCCCGTAGAGCCATCAGTCGAGCAGCTTCAGGATACCATTGATCCCAGCAAACCAATATGCCCAACTTGCCCACAGAAGTCTGTATGGGTTGGAAACCTAAGTCGCCTGGTGTGAAGTAGAACTTCTCGTAGTAAGCAGGATCGTCGGGGATGTGCATCTTGCGATATTTACCCGCGATGGTGCCATCACGCTCGATGACAACAGCTGTGTTGTGATAGAGTCCTGGTGCTCTGCGTTCAAAGAGAGAAGTGACGATTACCACTCCTAAGTCTTTAGCCAGCTGGCCATAGAAGTCGGTAGAAGGACCAGGTATGGGTTCTGCCAAGTCGAAGTTGTCTACGGTTTCTATCTGGCAGAAATAGAGTGAGTTGTGTAACTCTTGTAGAACAATGAGTTCGGCACCGCGTTTTGCCAAGTCTGTGATGCCCTGTGCCAGTCTGTTCTTGTTGTCTGCCACATTGGCTGTATTGTGCTGCTGTAGTATTCCTATCTTCATTATTAATTTTGTTGCGTTGTCGTTTATTATATTTCTTTCTGTTCGCGTATGGTGCCTTCGGGCAGTTGCATAGTGAGACAATGGATGCTTCCATGCTGGCGGATGATGGTGCGAGAATCTACGCCTATTATTTCTCTGTCGGGGAAAGCCAATTGTATTTGTCTGCGAGCCTCTTCGTCTTTTTCGGGCTGACCATAGGTGGGATAAATCACGGCGCCATTGATAATCAAGAAGTTGGCATAGGTGGCAGGCAGTCTTTCGTCATCGTCATAGATGGCGTCAGGCATAGGCAGGCGTAGCAGACGATAAGGATATCCCTCATAGGTGAGAAGGCCTTTGAGTTGTTTTTCCAGTGCCTGGAAGTCAGCATACTGTTCGTCTTCTGCATCATCACAGCCTACGTAGAGTAGGGTGTCGTGTGGCGCTACGCGCACAATGGTGTCAATGTGCCCATCGGTATCGTCGCCAACGAGGTTGCCATGATCCAGCCATACGATGCGCTTGGCATGAAAAAAGTTGAGAAGTTGTTTCTCGATGTCCTGTTGGGTAAATGGTTGGTTACGATGAGGGGCCAATAAGCACTGACTTGTGGTAAAAATGGTTCCCTTGCCATCGCTCTCGATGCTACCGCCTTCGAGGACAAAGCCTGTGTGGTTTTCGAGTGCAGCCTGAAAAGCTCCTTGATAGTAGAGTTGCAGATTGATAGCGTTGTCTTTCTGCCACGCAAACTTTTCGCCCCAACCATTAAAACGGAAGTCGAGTAGATGTATGGGTACGATAAAACCATTGCGACAATGTTTCGATACAAGAGTAATGGGACCATGATCGCGTGCCCATGTATCGTTAGATTCAATCTCATACAGGTGGACGCGGTTCATCTGTTCGGGCGAAAGTCGACTTGCCAACATGCGGCGTGTGCTTTCTAAGATGGGCGTTGCAACGAGCAAGAGCTCATAGCGAGTTATGATTTCAGACAGTTCTAAGTAGGTGTCTGTAATCTGACGCAGATAAGGTTTCCAGTCGGTTCCGCCATGAGGCCATGTAAGCATGATGCCGCTCTGTGGAGACCATTCTGCAGGAAGCGAATAATCGCAAGGGTATGATTGATACATAGGCTTAATGTTTTTGTACTCTGAATATACGAATGAACGATATGGCTATTTTGCCACAATCTTTTGCAAAATTACGAAAAAATCTATAATATGTATATTTTTTCTTCCTTTTTTTAACGATATTACTAAATACTTTCGCTTGTGGGGATGTTCAGGAAGATGCAGATAATGATTTTAAAGTAGTAGTAGAGGTTGTTATCGTTTGGTTCTTAATAGTTATGCAATGTGGTGTTTGATTTAAATTCATAAAATTAGTTAAACTCTTGGCGCGTGTGCTTTGTATTTGCCAAGAAATTGCTAACTTTGCATCCAAATGAACATAAATAAGGTTGTAGATGCCCTTGAACAGTACGCGCCTCTGCCCTTGCAGGAAGGATATGATAATGCCGGCCTACAAGTTGGATTGACAGAGACGGTGGAAGTATCAGGGGCATTATTGTGTCTTGACGTCACTGAACAAGTGGTGGACGAAGCGATAGAAAAGGGATGTAATCTCATTGTTAGCCATCATCCTCTGATATTCCGCAAGTTGGCGAGAATAGCAGATGAGAATTATGTGCAACGCACTGTGCGCAAAGCCATTAAGCACGATATAGCTATCGTGAGCATGCACACCAATATGGACGCAGCAACAGGTGGCGTAAACTTCAAGATAGCAGAGAAGTTAGGTCTGAAGCACTTGCAGTTTTTTGCTGGTGAGAAGGAAGTTGATGGCGTGAAAGGTGGCGAAGGTGTTATGGGCGAAGTGAGTGAGGCTGCCAGATGGGCTGCCGACGACTTGGTACTATTGCTTCGCGAAAAGTTTGGTGCAGAGTGCGTGCAATGCAATCAGTTGTTGCGTCGTCCTATCAGGCGTGTGGCACTTTGCGGCGGAGCTGGTTCGTTTCTCTTGGACGCTGCCGTGGCGGCTGGAGCTGATGCCTTCATTACGGGTGAAATGCACTATCATGAGTTCTTTGGTCATGAGCAGGAAATTCAGATTTGTGTGATAGGCCATTATCAGAGCGAGCAGTTTACGAGTGAAATCTTTAAGAGCATTATAGAGGAAAAATGTCCAGGAGTGAAATGCTTTATTTCTGAAGTAAACACCAATCCGATTATTTATCTTTAAGAAGGTGAAAAGGTAGAAAAAGGTAAGAAGGAAAAATTGTAAAATAATAAAGATAATCATTATACATATTTTTAAACATTAAAATATATGGCAAAGAAAGATCCTACAGATTTGACAGTAGAAGAGAAATTGAAAACTCTCTTTCAGCTTCAGACAACCTTGTCGAGCATTGACGAGAATCGCGCGTTGAGGGGTGAACTTCCTCTCGAAGTACAAGACTTGGAAGATGAGATAGCAGGTCTGACAACTCGCATTGAGAAGATTGAGAACGACATCGAACAGTTCAAGAAGGCTGTAAGCCAGAAGAATGGTGAGATTCATGAGGCACAGGCCAGCTTGGAGCGCTACAAGTCACAGCTTGATACGGTAAGTAACAACCGTGAATATGACACTCTGAGCAAGGAAATCGAATTCCAGCAGTTGGAGATTGAGCTCTGCGAAAAGAAGATTCGTGAGGGTCAGCAGAAGATCCAGGAGAAGCAGGCCGATTTGGCTAACAATCTTGAGCAGAAAGCCGACCGTGAGAAGGGTTTGGTAGAGAAGCGTTCTGAGCTTGATGACATCATGGCGGAGACTCGTGAAGAGGAGGATCGCTTGAAAGAAAAGGCACTTGAACTGGAGAAGAAAATCGAACCACGTCTGCTTGCCAGCTTCAAGCGTATTCGCAAGGGCGCACGCAATGGCTTGGGTATCGTTTACGTACAGCGTGATGCTTGTGGCGGTTGCTTCAACAAGATTCCACCTCAGCGTCAGCTTGACATCAAGATGCACAAGAAGGTTATTCCTTGTGAATATTGTGGTCGTATCCTTATTGACCCAGAGTTGGCTGGTGTTAAGGTCGTTACAGAGCCAGAGGAGAAGCCTAAGCGTAAGCGCTCTATTCGCAAGAAGAAGGCAGATGATGCTGATTAATGCTTCATATAAGTAGATAATCAATAAGATTATGATATAGAAAAAGGGTGTTTCACTGTTACACATCAACAATGAAACACCCTTTTCTTTGTATGGTGAGAAGATAATTCTCTAAATTACAAACCACGTGCCTTGAAAATACGATCCTTGGCATCATTGATTTCTTGGAACTTCTTTTCGGCAGCCTTGCGCACATCTTCCCCCAGGGCTGCTACCTTGTCGGGATGATGCTTGAGAGCCATTCTGCGATAAGCTGCTTTTACCTCATCGTTGGAGGCAGAGGGAGAAATGCCAAGTACTCGATAGGCATCCTCTAAGTTTGATGAAGAAGAAGAACCACTACGGAGGTTGAGCATTTGTTCGAGTTCCTCGTCGCTAAGTCCCAAGTGGTAAGTCACCTCTTTGAGTGCCATGAGTTCTTCTGCAGGTACGTTTCCGTCAGCTTGCGCTATCATGACCAAGAAGTTGAGCAACTGTAGGCGTTGTTCGTAAACCATGCTGTTGCGAATCTGACGACAACTGTCTTGTATGACGCTGCGATATTGCATCACGCCTACGCGTTTCTGCTCTTCAAAGAGTCTCAGCAGAATAGTCTCGCCCTGTGTCATGGCATTCAAGCCGAAGTTTTGTCGCAAGAATCGGCGCACAAACTCCATCTCTGAGTGCATCACCTTGCCGTCTGCCTTCATGATGTAGGAGGCAAGAACGAGTAGCGAGAACATAAACGAGTTGCGTTGTCCTTCGCGTCTTTCGTAGTCTTGACTTCCTGTATTGTCGGGGCGGTTTACCTCGTTAAGGCCATGTTCGAAGAGAGAGCCTAAGGCATAACCTGCCAAGGCTCCCAATGGTCCTACAGTGATAAATCCGAGGATTCCACCTATCCATTTTCCTGCTCCCATAGATTTCTTCTAAAATAATGGGTCTTGGGTATTAAGCCTCGCAGTGAGGCTTAGTTGAAGTAATATAGGAATGTGGCAATACCTGAAAGTGCAGGTTTGCGCTGACCTTCTATTTCGATATCAAACTTGATACTTGCCTTGCAGATGCCACGAAGATTCTGAATGTCGTGAAGGGTTGTAACGAGGCGAACGCGAGAACCTGTGATGACAGGCTGGCCGAAACGCATCTCATCCATGCCATAGTTGACAAGCATCTTGATGTTGTGTACTTCTACAATCTGCTGCCACATATAAGGTAACAAGGAAAGTGTGAGGTAGCCGTGAGCTATGGTGCTGTGGTAAGGGCTTTCCACCTTGGCACGTTCTACGTCTACATGTATCCATTGTGGGTCAAGGGTTGCGTCAGCAAACTTGTTGATGCGCTCCTGGTCTACCTGCAACCACTCTGATTCTCCTAATCTCTCTCCTAAGTGAGAGGCAAATTCTTCATAAGAATTGATAATTAATTTTGCCATATTCTATTCTTTTTTATAGTTATCTGTTTAATTGTTATTTGTTTTTATTCATTATTCTTGATTATTCTTTGACCCTATAGTCGTTTGTTAGTCACGACGGAAGATGTCGCGCGTGTAAACTTTATCTTTCACATCATTGAGTGCTGTGTCGTAACGATTGGCGATGATGGCCTGGCTGAGATTTTTAAACTCCTGTAGGTCGTTGACAACACGGCTACCAAAGAAGGTGGTTCCATTCTCAAGCGTAGGCTCGTAAACGATGACCTGGGCGCCCTTAGCCTTGATGCGCTTCATGACACCCTGGATGCTACTCTGACGGAAGTTGTCGCTATTGCTCTTCATCGTGAGTCGGTACACGCCGATGACACAAGTATGCTCCTTCTCTGGGGCGTAGCTGCTGTTGCCTTTGTAATAGCCTGCCATACTGAGTACACGGTCGGCAATGAAGTCTTTGCGAGTGCGGTTGCTTTCCACAATGGCCTGGATGAGGTTTTCGGGCACATCTGTATAGTTGGCTAAGAGCTGTTTGGTGTCCTTAGGTAGACAGTAACCGCCATAGCCAAACGAAGGGTTGTTGTAGAAAGAGCCAATGCGTGGGTCGAGACCTACGCCATCGATAATCGACTTTGTGTCAAGCCCCTTCATTTCAGCATACGTATCCAACTCGTTGAAGAAGCTTACACGCAGTGCCAAATAGGTGTTGGCGAAGAGCTTAACGGCTTCTGCCTCTGTGAGTCCCATGAAGAGGGTGTCGACATTGGGCTTCAGTGCGCCTTCCTGTAAGAGCTCAGCAAAGGTATGCGCTGCCTGATCGAGACGTTCGTCGTCTTTGGGGCGGCCCACGATAATGCGGCTGGGGTAGAGGTTGTCGTAGAGAGCCTTACTCTCACGCAAGAACTCTGGTGCAAAGATGATATTGTTGCATTCCAACTTCTTACGTATCATTTCTGTATAGCCCACTGGAATGGTGCTCTTGATGACCATAATAGCCTCGGGGTTTACCTTCATCACCAAGTGTATTACTTCTTCTACGTGTGTTGTGTCGAAGTAGTTTCTTGCTGGGTCATAGTTGGTAGGCGTGGCAATGACGATAAAGTCGGCGTCCTTGTAGGCAGCCTCTGCATCAGTCGTTGCTGTGAGATGGAGGTCCTTCTCTTTGAGATATTTCTCGATGTATTCGTCCTGTATGGGCGAGCGTCGATTGTTGATGAGTTCCACCTTCTCGGGCACAACGTCAACAGCGGTTACCTGATGATGCTGACTGAGCAGTGTGGCAATGCTCAAGCCTACGTAGCCTGTACCAGCAACGGCTATGCGGATATCTTTGTTTTTTGTTTCCATTGGCTGTAATTATTGTATAAGTTGTTGCAAAGGTACATCCTTTTTTAGACTTGACCAAATATAGATGGCAAGAGTTTGCTAAAAATAGGAAAAATACCTTTCTATTTCTGTTCTTTTTTAATTCTATTTTTCTCTCATGCCTGCCGGGATGTTTCGCGCTTATAGGATTCTACTTGCATAAGGCTGTGAATGGGCAGAACTCGCAGCGCTGCTTGTCGGAGGTGGCTACAAGTGGATTTTCAGGATTGCATATCTCGCCGATGAGCTGTTCCAGATACGTCATGAATAATTCCTGATGTTTTGTGACGTCGAGGATGGGCTCTTTTCCAAAGAGTAGTGTGGGGTCGTAGTCCTTGCTTCCTGCCTGTTGTATGAAGAGTAGTCCTGGACTTACAGGATTAGAACCTTTATTGAAGCGCTTGTCTTGACTCACGATGAACGAATAGAGTATGGCCTGCAGATAGTAATCGGTGTGTTGCGAAATCTTGCTTGGATCGAAAATTGCTTCTACGTCAGTAGGGAATCGTTGAGGTTTGCGGCCTGTCTTATAGTCGATGACACGTATGCGCTCTGCAATGTTGCCAACACCTGGATTCCCGTTGGCAGCAACAGCGTCAAGTCGGTCGATGTAACCGCCTAAGGCGATGGTTTTCTTGCCGATAGGTGTGTCGAACTCAAAGGATTGCTTCACCTCTGTCTCAAGACCTAAGATGGTGTAGGGAGCTAATCGTTCGTCGATGCGCAAGAGTTGTTTGAGGTAACTGATGATGACTTCGCGATTGATGAGTTGCAGACCGTTGAAATGGGGCAATTTGCTACCTTTTTTCAGACGGAAAAGTTCTTCTGCGAAAGCCTCGTCCACCATACGATAGAGTACTTCGTCGTGCTCTAAGGCGTAGGTGATTTCTTGCTTGCCAATCATGAGGGGGCGTACCAGGTGTATGTTACCTTTCTCGTCTTCTTTTATATCTTCAGGACGGGCAAACTGCAGATAGAATAGTTCGGCAGCACGATGGAAGATGAGACCAAAGAGACGGTTGTCTATCTCGTCTTCCAGTTCTTCGGGTTCTTTCAAGCCTAAGATATAACGATAATAGAAACGCTTTTGGCATCTTAAGTATGTGTTTATAAAAGTTGGCGAAAGTGTCTTTCCATCAATGAGTTGATGAATCATAGCTTCGGTCTTCTCAATATTTTTTTGGTCGGGCGGGAGTGGAACCTGTCCTGATGCCAAAGCTCTTCTTTTCACAGCGTGCGAGCCTTCTACTAAGAGTTGTAGCATGAAGCGACTCATCTCTCCAGTATGTCCGTCCTCTGTAGAGTTGTTGTAAGTGAGCGTGATGTCGTTAGCTCTTTGTAACATGCTGTGGAAGTAGTAAGAGTAAATGGCTACTTTGTTGTCAACAGTGGTCAGACCGTAAGCCTTGCGCAGAGCATACGGGATGAAGGAAGAGTCGCTGACACCTTTAGGCAGATTGCCCTCACTGGCAGAAAGAACGATGATATGGTCGAAATCAAGGTTGCGCGTTTCCAGTACACCCATGATCTGAATGCCTTCAGCTGGTTCGCCATGGAAAGGGATGCTGGTGGTCTGCATGAGTTGCAATACAAGTCGCTGCAGGGTAATGATGTCGATGATGAGGTCGCCAGCGTCGATGAGTTGGTGAAGTCGATTGAGCAGAGTATAGGTGCGGAAGAGCGACTCTTGGAAGAGTGGGTCTTCGACTTCGCGTGCCTGTGTGCCTATTACTTTT
Organism: Candidatus Segatella caccae; assembly: GCA_900556395.1. Classification (GTDB taxonomy): domain Bacteria; phylum Bacteroidota; class Bacteroidia; order Bacteroidales; family Bacteroidaceae; genus Prevotella; species Prevotella caccae. The sequence goes on from USOQ01000031.1 coordinate 11,146, forward strand.
AATATATCGAGTAGATATTGTACAAGTGAGAGGTTGAAGTTTTCGCTGTCCTCAACACCGCCAAAGAGTAGTTTTGTTCCCTCGTCTTCACTCAGGCTCAACAACCACTGACGCGATGGCAGATAGACTTTCTGCTCGTGCAGGTCGTTGTACAACTGTGCATGTTGGGGAGTGATGTAAATAGCATAAGGGTGACGTAGCACATGGTTTACATAACGCAGCCGATAGGATTCGCGTTCTTGGTTATAACCCAAAGTTTGAAGGTCGATGAGCTTCTGCACCAAACTATAGAAAGGAGTTTGTTGCAGAGGATAACCCAAAGTGATGTTGACGCGTTTTACCTCCTCAGGCAAAGAGTGGATCACGGTAGGGAGTAGACTTTCATCGGCCAGCACGATGGCTGTTTTTCGACCTTGCTTAAAGCGTTCGTTCTCCATCAACCAAGTGTGTACGTATCGAGCCTGAATGTGGTCGGTGGGTGCATTGATATAGGTTATGTCCTTGCTTGAGCTGAATGCGTTATAAAGTTCATTGTCAGAGATTTCTGCAAGTTCGTTGCCAAATATCTTTATGAGTTGTCGAATGTAATATCCTGCCTCGTTGCCATTACTCATGTAGTATTGGTCGTAATCCCAATAGAAGGTAGCCTTTCCCTCTTTCTGTAGTCGCATACAGAGTTTTTGCTCCACTTGTTGCATCATATTAAATCCTACAAAGAGATATTTCTTATGCTTAAAAACGATAGAGTCGTCTTCCACTACGCGTCGGTAGAGCGCACCTTCGTAGGCTAAGTTTTGTTCAGCGAGTCGCTCGTTGAAGTCGTTATAGATGTCTAAGAAGTGGCTCCACAACTGCAAGAATCTTTTCTTCAGTTCGGTGTTGTGGTCTTCAGAGAAATGGCTGAAAAACTTCTTGATGATTTCCTTCTGCTCTTCAGTGAGATAAGACACATCATCCAGCTCGTGTATGTCTCTGAGATTAGCAAAAAGATGCTGAGCCGATGCCATGTTTTTGTCTACATCGTCGAAGTCGGTAATGAGCAACTGCCCCCAACCATAGAAATGGTCGAGGGTTTCGTCGATGCCCGTGCAGTTGACAAACGACTTGTGTAGGTCGCAAACCAGCTTGATGGGGTCGGCTACCTTGAGTGGTGTGTGCTGACGAAAGAGGTCGCTGATGGTGATGTATGTGGGGCTCCACAGGGGATGGTCGACGAGGCGTGCGAGCTGTTCGTTAAGGAACAGCGATGCGCGCTTATTGGGGAAGACGATGGCAATATCGCTCAAGTCGTTTCCATATTTTTGTAAGATGTCTTGTGCTACAAAGGCGAGAAATGATTTCATATTCTTCAAGTTTCTTCTATTTGTGATGAAATTTTCGTGTAGGCGTTGAAGTATGGGGCTCTGTGTACTGGCGGAAAGCCTACGGAGCATCAGATTGTCAGTCTACGTGTATGCTGTCTTGTTTCATGCTTCCACTTTGACAATCTTGTTGGGATAGACGTACCATAGATAGCCTTCTACCTGTTGAGAGCTGTCACTATCCTGCATGTTGTTTAGCAGTTGCATATACTGTCTCACCTGGTTGTGGTGTTCGGGGTGGGGCTTACCAAATTTGAAGTCGACAATGATAGTCTTGTTGCCATCCCTCATTACACGGTCAGGGCGATGTTCTACCACCTTTCCATCTTCCACGCTCAGTATGGAGCACTCGTTGAAGAGTGTCCAGTGAGGTGCAAACCAATGTGCCACCTGTTCTGATTCGAGTCGCTTGCGTATCATCGCTTCCAGTCTTTGGCGCGATAGGTTGTCGTCGTAGATCATTCCGTCAATTTCCAGTTGTCGCAAGGCTTCATCAATATCTTCGCTGGTGCGAATCGTGGAGAACAGGTTGTGAAGAATCGTACCCAACTTGATGTAGTATTTCTGCTGTTCTTCGGCTTCATCGCCCTCTATGAAGTCACGACTTTTGTTACTCTGTCTGAACACAGGCAAAGCGGTATTCACCTTCAAAGGTACATTGATGTAGCTGACAGGCTGGTTGAAGACGTTGGCTGATGGCTGGGATGTATCTTCTTTTGTCTCCTCGTAAGTAAGGTTGCCGTATTCGAAGTAGATGTCGTCGATCTCCTGTTCGATTTTCACAGGTACTTCTTGCTCTTGTAGCACTTTCTCTACCGTTGGTAACACCTTTTCTATCAGAGCACTACGGAAGTTATCTGTGTCACGATGTCCTACGACAAAGAGTCCATGGCTGGCTCTGGTGAACGCTACATAGAGAAGGTTCATATTGTCTACCATGTTTTGCAGATGTTCGTGGTGATAATCGTCCTCGTAGATGCTTCCCTTCATCTGTTTGGCGATGAAGTTTACCGGAACGAGTGGAATTTCAGAGAAGGGTTCAACGGTAGGCGTACACCATAATGTGCCTGACGCTTTCTCCAACTGCCAATCGCAGTAGGGTATGATGACATAGTCGAACTCCAATCCTTTACTCTTATGTATCGTGACGAGGCGTATGCCGTCAAGACCATCGCTATGAATGCTTTTCTCATGTAGGTTGTTGTCCCATTCCTTGATGAAGGCATCGATGTCGCAGCTGTTGTCTTGCAGATAGTTGGCCATCTGATCGTAGAAAGCACAGATGTATGCACTCTGATTCTTCATCTCCTCGATGGATCCCAGTTGAAGTGTTGCAAAAAGGTGCTCCACCAGGTCGAAGATAGGTTTCTGTAGCAGCAGGTCGCGTTGTTCTTCTATTTGCTTCACGATTTCATCGCTTGCGAGAAACTGAAGCGCATACTTCTTGAGGGTGGCTCTTGTAATGTTGTCTTCGGGGTGAGTGAGCAGTCGCAGTGCTGTAACAAGAGCGTTGACCGCCTGCGAGGCGTCCAGTCGGAATGCCTCATCGGAGACGAGCTGGAACTGACAGTCGTTGTTCATGAGATATGCAGCTACCTCCTTGATGACTTGGTTGGTTCTTGTCAGAATGGCTATCTGATTGGGCTTCACTCCTTGTTTGGTGAGCTGCTTGATGGTATGCAGTGTATAATCCAGGGTGCGGTTTCTCCAGTCTTCCTTGCTCAGTAGCTTGAGCTGCACATAGCCGTTTGCAGGCTTACTTTGAGGTACTTTCTGCGCTACGTCCGAATAGGCTTTCTTCATCTCTTCGGCTTCTTCAGGCGAGTTGACCTTGAGCTGCTCGTATTCCGCATCGGCAGCAGCGATGAAAAAGGCGTTGTTGAAGTCGATGATGTTGCGGTCGGAGCGATAGTTGGTGTCGAGTGTTTGAATATCGAGTCGTCCCTTATCAAATTGTTGCTCTATGTTGTTGAGTAGACGCCAGTCTCCAGAGCGCCATCTATAGATACTCTGTTTTACGTCGCCCACGATGAGGTTGCCCGCACCTTGATGGCTCATGGTTTCATCGAGGAGCACCTTGAAGTTCTGCCATTGTATAGTGCTGGTGTCCTGGAACTCATCTATCATGATGTGTTCTAACTGTGTGCCTATCTTTTCGAAGATAAAAGGCGAGTCGCTGTCTTGCATGAGCGAGTGGAGTAGCGTCTGTGTGTCGCTGAGGAGGAATCTGTTGGCTTCCTCATTGAGTTGGCGCACTTTTTTCTCGATGCTGCCCAGAAGTCGCAACTGGTTAAGGTTGCGCAGGGTGAGGTCAGCGCTCTTGAAGAGTTTTACCAGTTGAGGTCGGTTTTCTTCGGCGTGGCGCAGCAGGGGTGCTAAGGTGCTACAAACCAAGTTGAAGACGGGATTGCCTGGGTGTGCATTGGCTGCTGTCAGCCATGCTTTCTCGTCTTCTAAGGCAGCAAGCACCCGCTTGCCAAGCAGTTTTTCGTCGTCGTAGATACCTGCTTGGAGTTTGACAAAATAGCCGTATATACCTGTTTTGCCATATACGAAGTCGGAGGCATCCAGTCCGTTTTCGTCGAGAGTTTCGAAGAAGCTGGTTGTTATCTGTGTGAGATGGTCTTGAGCATCTTTTCTGATTTTCTTCATCTTGCCCATAAACTTCTTGAAGAAGTCTTCCTCTTCCATGATGGCATTGAGATTCTTGGCAGCACTCTTGTAGTAGTCGCGGAAGATGTTCTCACCGAAATGCTTGATTTCACCGATGACATTCCAACTTTTGTCATCAGCAATGTTCGACTTGATGTAGTCCATGATCCAGTAGAGCAGGCGGTCGGTTTTTCCCAAGTCTTCTATCAGCTGGTCTACAGCCTGTTGTTCCACCTGATAGTCATTGAGTCCTATGCGCAGGTTGGCTGTAAGGTCGAGTTCCCTTGCCAAGTTACGCAGTACGCTCTGAAAAAACGTATCGATAGTCTCCACCCTGAAGTAATTGTAGTTGTGTACCAGGAGGCTGAGCGCCGTTGCTGCATTCTGCTCTATCTGTGCCTGGGAGAGATGGGGCAGTGCTTGTTGTATCTGTACCAAGTAACTTTTCGATTCTTTCAGTCCGTGTGCTATGCCGTAGAGTTGACTTAGAATACGAGTCTTCATCTCCTCAGTGGCCTTGTTGGTGAAGGTCACAGCCAAGATGGTGCGGTAAGCGTGTGGATTGTTTATTATTAAGGTCATATATTCTCTCGCCAGTGTGAATGTCTTGCCAGAGCCAGCACTTGCCTTATAAACAGTGAGATGTGAGTTCATAAAGATCAATATATAATATAAATAAGGTGTATTTTTTACCAGTTGCGGAAGAGTTCGAAATCAAACTTGCAACCTATTCCGTAGAACTTGGCGTTTTTGAAGCCTGCAAATATGCCCATCGACAGTAGTCGAGTACTGAAGCCATAGCCCCATTCGGTGTAGGGGTGTAGATTCTCTACCAGAAGGGCATTAACATAGAACCGTTCTGCTTCTACATATCTGCCCACTAAGGGAGTCCAGGCAGCAAAAAGCATCGGTCGCTCATAAGTGAAGTTGCTACGCACATAGTATTCTGATGAGTTATACCATTCGGAAGGCAGTAATTCAAACGAGCCACTCCAGTCGTCGTTCCATCCTCCAGGGATGTAGTTGTCGTTGAAGTTGGAGTAGTCGATGAAATACCAGTGTGAGCCTCTCATTGTATAGAATCCTGCACCGAGACGTGCTGAATACAATTGTCGTCTGCTGGCATAGAAAATGCCTTTGGCATCAAGCTCTATGCGTTCGTATGGAATGTTTGAGCTCAAAAATCCCTTGATGCTTCGCTCATAATCGGCTGTCACTGTCACGCCTTTAGGTCCTAAGGGACGCCATATCAAGCCCACGGCAGGTGCGACAGAGCGATACTTCGATGGATAGCCATACGTTTCGTAAAACTCAGGGTGGAGCGCCTTGCGATGGTGAGCCGTAACTCCCACCTCAAATCCCCATTTGGGTGTAAACATCCAGTGGTTAGTGAGACGGAAATAGCTATCAGTAAACTCGGTGTAGTTTTTCTGCTGCACGTCTATCTCTTCGTCATCGTCTTTAGGGATGTTGAGGATGTTGCGTGCAATGACGTTGGTGTTGATACGATTGCCACTGCCATAAGTCATTTCCAAATAGCCCTCGTGCTTGCGATTGTAGTTGAAGGTGGCTGGAATATTGAAGTATAGCTGATGGAGTTTGAAGCTATAACCCGCCCTAAAGCGCACACCCAACTGGATGTTGTCGTTGAAAGAATAGGAGCTACGTATGTCAAACTTATAGATAAGTCCTTTTCGCCTGGTGTAACCCATGTATAGCGGATTGAGGATGGGACTTAAGCGTACATATCCTTGGTTTTCCTTACCAAAGTCTTGCTGTATACGATTCACCATATTGTCTCCCACAATATCCCAGAGCACATCTTTGACAAAGTTGCGCTTCTTCTGGGCACCCTCTACCTGGCTGAGAGAGTCGCGACGATTCTTTTCTTTGAAGTACTCATCATAGATGAGCAGCTCTTTCTCGTTGAGTAATACGGGACGCACCTGTGCCATTAGTGTCGTGTCGGCTACGTTGTTGAGTGAGTCGGAAATGAGTTTGGGCAGATTGTAGTATGCAGAGAGCATACCCGTAATATTGTTGCCCATAAAACGGAAATTGGCCTTTAGGTTGCATCTATCAGGCAAGAGCGACTGATAGCCCTCTTTGCCCATCACGATGGATACGAAAAAACGAGTCATGTCGTATTCACCCTCAAAGTCTACCATGTATACTTTTCCCGTCTTGCTATTCACCACGGCCTTGGTTTCTACGGTTTGCGTGTTTTTCACTTTGGGGTAGGCGTATACCTGTGCCTTGTCGAAGGCAAGGGGAGTCACCTTGTAGGTGTAAAACCTACGGTTGGCAGGGTGAAAAGGAGAAAGGATGTTGTTTTGAAATAAGTTTTCGTCAAAGACATTAGGAGTGACATACGTAATGACGTATGACATAATGTTGCGGCGGTGGGGCACCGTACTCAAATGGAGCAGGCGTTGATCGGTGAAAGTTTCGTTGTGGCGTGTTATCTTGGCATAGTATTCGCTGATGAAGTGGCGGCCAGTGCCATGAGCTATGGCATACATTGAGGGAACAAGCATCAAGGTGGCGTTGCGCTTGTTGGTGTGCATCTGCATCTTGGTGTAAGCATAACTCTGTGAACCATCCAGACCTGTGGTGTCAGTGCGCTTGGCATAGGTAAATACCAAACGAAGCACCGAATCACGAAACTCGATATTCGGTGCTTTCACTTTGGCAGAGATGCTTGCCGACATCATCAGCAAGCAAGCCATGATTATAAACTTACGAAGCAACAATCTGCTATCCAAGGTATTTCATCAATATTTTGACATATCCCGATTCTCTGAGTTTCGAGATGCTTTTCTCGCGTATTTGGCGCACGCGTTCACGCGTAAGTCCCATCTTGTCGCCTATTTCCTCAAGCCCTTTTTCTGGCTCGCCAATACCGAAGCAGGCGCAGATGATTTGTCGCTCACGCTCTTTGAGTACCTGGCCGAGCACCTGCTTGAGCTCCATGGCCATGCTCTCGTGATCAACTTGCTTGTCGGTGCGGCTGTCATCGCCACTGGCCATGACGTCTACCATCGCATTGTCGTCGTCATCGCCAAAGGGGGCATCGATGCTCACATGATGTCCACTTGCTGCCATGCTCTGCGATATTTTTTCTTCGTCTACTCCCGTGCGTGCTGCGATTTCCTCCACACTGGGTCTACGTAGGTTCTCTTGCTCAAACTTGTTGATTTCGTGGTTCACCTTGTTGAGTGACCCCACTTGGTTGAGGGGCAATCGCACTATGCGACTCTGCTCGGCAATAGCCTGTAAGATGCTCTGGCGAATCCACCATACAGCGTAAGAGATAAACTTGAATCCACGAGTTTCGTCAAAACGCTCTGCTGCCTTAATGAGGCCTATGTTACCCTCGTCGATGAGGTCGGTCAGAGTCAGTCCTTGATGCTGATACTGTTTGGCCACAGACACGACAAAACGCAAGTTGGCCTCTACCAGTTTGTTTTTAGCACGCTCGCCAGCTCGACCTCCTTTCTTAATGGCCTGGGCAAGTTCGATCTCTTCGTCAATCGAAACCATAGGTGCACGACCAATCTCTACAAGGTACTTGTCAAGTGCCTCGCTGTTACGGTTGGTGATGCTTTTCTGTATCTTAAGTTGTCTCATTCTCTATACTTTCACCTAATTTTCGCAAATATAGTAAAAATAAGTATAGGTTGTTGTTTTTGATAACTAACTTTAACACAATTATTTAACAATCTCCTCTTGAAGAAATTTCTGATAAGCATCACGATAGCCGTTGAAAACATTGATGTCTACGTGTCCGCGTATTCCGCTCACTCTGCCGTCAGGGCACAACTGCCACAACACCAAGCGTACATCGGGCTTGTATTCGCCATAGCGCGCTATCCATACGCGATAGTTGCGTTTAAGGTCGGGCGCCATGCTGAAATATCGGTTTACAAACATCTGACTGATGTAGAGGATAGGGCGTGTACCTGTGGCTTTTTCTACATATCTGAGCCATGCTCTCACCTGTGTAAACATGGCCTTGGACCCTCCCATCTGCTTTATTTGGCGTGGTGTGGGTTCGAGATCGAGTACGGGTGGGAAATCGCCTCGTCTCACTTGGGCATGCTTCATAAACTTGCGAGCCTGCTGCAGACCAGACTTTCGTGTGGAGAAGAAGTGGTAGCTACCCACTCTAAAGCCATGAGCACGTGCCGCTTGATAGTCTTTACGATAGTAGGGATTGAGCAGTGTGGCTCCTTCGGTACACTTGATGTAGATAAAACTGATGGGGTAGCTCACGTTGCCACTTACTTTCTTGCGACTAATGTTGCCCAAATGGTTGATGCGTAACTTCTTCCACAGTATGGGGAACTTCTTTTTGCCTTGGATGTGTTGATACTTGGAAATGTCGATGCCGTAAATACGTTCAGAGGTATAAACGAGTCTCTCGCCTTGGTATCGTCCGCTTTTCCATTCTCCTACACGGAGTGGCTCTTTAGTTTTGATGCCTACCCCGAATCCGTTGCGCTGACCATGTTGCCAGTGGCCCTCATAGAAACTTCCATCACGCCCCATCCATGCTCCGTGTCCGTGAGGATGGAAAAGAGAGTCTCTTTCGCCTTGATATACGCCAGTAGAGTCTTTTTTAAGTACTTCCGTTACAGACTTACGCAAGGGTAATGTCAATAGACGAAGCACAACTGCTGCTGCATGGTAGTTCACGGCAACGATGGAATCGGGGAGCGCATGCGTGGTGAGTCGGAATAGGTTCATGCCTCTTATGGTGTCTTTCTTCTCCATCAAGCAAGGCAAACTTCTTTTGTGTTCATTTGATGGACCAAAAAAGGCCTTGTACGATACCTTTCTCACAATGCGGAGATGTTGATTGTCTGCTGCATGCTGTAAAGAGTCGCAGAGTTTGTTTACCTGTTTGAGCTGTGCTTTTTGTTGCTGCGCATATTCTGCAATCATACCATATCCCTCATCGCGTACCTGATGGGAGTGAAAATAATAGTCGGTTTCGTGAAGCACCCACTGGCTATTTTTTCGTAGCGTGTGAAGAGAGTCGAGGATAGCTTGGCAAACTTGTGAGGCTGTCAGCCCTGCATAGCGATGGTGATGAAGAGCGTTGTTGTCTTCTGCAAGTAGGAGTCCTCTACAAGAAGGTAGCAGGTTCCATTGATTAACGAAGTTAGCCTCTAACAGGGTTGTGTCGCAGCCCAAGGAGAATAGCACCTTATTATCGATTCTGAGTTCATACTGAGAGTAGGCGCCGATAGTAGCTCGTGATGCTACCCATTTCTCACGACTCATGTGATAGCAAGAGTATACGTACCAACTGCATGATAGCAGTATCAGCAAGGAAGTGCATAGAATGATGGTGTTTCTTTTTTTCATTTTTATTTACTTTTTCAAAGTATCGGGCGGCTTATTGGGCTGGGCGGTAATTTATGAGATATTGTTTGAACATTTTGCTGAGATACAGCTTATCTTTTGCAAAGATACAATAAAAACACGAAAAAGCAATATTTTTCTGCAACTTGTATCTAACAGGCAAAATAAAAGAAAATCAAAAATGCTCATAATGATATAGAAATAAATAGCTTGAGGTTGTTGTATAAAAAAGTCTTTAAACCGCACATAAATTTGATTAAAAGTTCCGTTCAAAGGCTTTGAATATATATCTAAAGCCTTTGAACGTATATTCAGAACCTTTGAACATATATTCAAAGCTTTTGAATAAAGATTTATCTTGTGGTTTAACGATTTTAGTTTGTGGTTTAACGATTTTAGTTGACCACTTTACACTTTATTGATAATACGAGTTGACTCAGTTATTACTATTTTTATTGAAGTTTCGCATGTACGGAAGTTATAGTAGTTAAAGAAGTTATCACTCCCTTCGGTCGTTAGAAGTTATAGCCAATAGCCTTTTTGTTGTATATTTAGCTATAAAGCATATGGCTTTAACATCTCTAACTTCTTTAAATTCTTTAACTTCCCCATTTGCGAAAGTAATTACACAGTTCACCACAGGGGCCTTCCCCTGAGTTGTTAATATATTATAACTCGCTCTAAATTGGACTTTGATTGAAAATCAAGAAGTTGGTCGTTTGCCTATATTATATAGGTAACAATATGGAAACGAGCGGACTTCTGCTCGTTTCTGTATTTTGCAATATGCAAAGAACGCCTTAATTCGGGGACAAAGATACGATATTTTTCTAAATATCCAATGATTTACAAGAGGAATTTTATGGAAATTAGAACTTTTTATAGTAAAACCTTGCTTCGCAAGTAATTTGAGATAAGAAACATCAGTGAATCCAAATTTAATGTATATTGTCAGTTTCCACAATTTTCACCGTGGTACGCCTCCCAACAATATGTACCACAGTGAAACTTCGTTTTTTATATAGTTGCGCGAAAAAACATCAAGTCAATTCGTGTCATCATCTGTCGAGCCAATTCTTCAATTGCATGATTTTGTCTTTGCTGACCACAATTCGCAACTCAGGAAATCCATGAAGGCTAATGGTCATTTTGTATTTGAAGAAATTGGTGAGTTTGTCAATGCGCTCGATATTTACCATATATTGGCGGCTGACACGGAAGAACAAATTGGGATTCAGTTGCTGTTCCAAGTCACTCAAAGATTGATTGATGGTTACAGAATTACCATCACTAAGGTATGCCCTAACGACACCATTCTCTGACAAGAAATAACTGATGTCAGTTGTCTTGACAAGTTTGAAGCCATCATAGATATGCACAAGGAAATTATCTCTCCATTTCTTGCCTGTTGCCATCCCCATTTTCTCCATCAGATCTGAGTAATCTATGACTTTGCTGCACAGGGCTTTAGCCTTTATTAGAGCTTTCTCCAATTCTTCTGGCAATATCGGTTTCTGAAGATAGGCGATGCCATTGCTCTTGAATGCTTCCAAGGCATATTCATTATAAGCCGTGGTGAATATCACAGGCGAAGTTGGGGCTATCTCCAAGAAAGCCTCGAACACATCACCATCGCCCAGTCTAATGTCCGCAAAGATTACATCCTCGTCATGCGGATTTTGCAGATAGTCGATGACCGCTCTAACTGTCGTTAACGGTCCTTGTATTTCCATAGAGTTGTCTATGTTTTGCAAGAGGCGTTTCAGTCTTGAAAAGCCACGTTCTTCGTCTTCTATAATTAAAACTTTCATGATTTTGATAAGATTGGAAGTTTAACTTCAAAATATTTATTGTCGTTACTAACGACTAGTTCCTTTCCTAATTGACTATAGCGCAGACGCAAGTTTGACAATCCCTTTTGGGTTGTAGGTAAAGAACTCTTTATTGGATTCAACACGTTCCTTACTATGACATACTCGTCTTGACGATATATAGAGATAGAAAGTGGTGCTTCCTTGGTATGGCAATTATGCTTAATCGCATTCTCTACCATCATTTGTATGCTCAATGGCAAGGTCTTGTCCTTGCACCTTTCTAATTCTTCGGCGATTTCGATATGCATAGTATGGGGTGAACTTATCTCTTGGAGTTCACAATAGTTCTTCACGAAATGAATCTCTTCATGTACTGGCACCGTCTCATTATCCAAATGTGTGACTACATATCTATAGATTTCAGAGAATTTCAGAGTGAAACTTTCTGCCTGTACAGGATTCTCCTCAATCAAGTCTGCCAACGTGTTGATGCTGTTGAATATGAAATGCGGATTCATCTGCTGACGCAAGAGATTATTGGTAAGCACTACGGTTTCCTTCTCTTTTCTGATGAGGATGGAACAATAATATAGGCACGCATTCACCATGGTCAGCAATGTGGCGATTAATCCAAAAATATATAATCTGTCCCAATACACATCGTTCCCAGCATGCCAAAGATTATCAAATATGTTTTCAAATGCCACAGCCCAAACAGAATTGGCTAGCAGCAACAATAGAATATGGGTGGCAAAGCGAGGATAGCTTATCTTGTTTTTAACAAAAATGTTACCCAAAGAAATAGAAATCCACAAAGAGAATAATGTATAAAAAGAACAATATACTATGTCGAAGCACAAGTCCTTGAAAGTGACACCTGTACCCACAAACGTATCAAAGTCCATCAGTGCCCATAGCAAGTAGGAAAAGATGCATGTAGCGATGGATATGATGAACCAATTCTTTATAAGACTATGATATTTCTTCATATAACTCATTTTTTTGCTTGCAAATTTAGTGTTTTTTTTCGAGATAGACAATAGTAAGAACCATGAATGACGAAAAAACGCTCATGAATCCGCTATTTTCGCTTATAAACCATTCATAGCATAGTAAGATAAGGTTCATCTGTTGTTTTGAGTGATTCACACCTCAATTTCTCCGAATCACGATGATTGTACTTGCATAGTCTGAAATATCTTAATATTTTTGCACTCGAAAAGTTTAGGTTAAATCAAAAATTCAGAATATGCTAAGAATGTTTTTTATAGGTATCGCACTTCTCACTACAACGGCAGCACTTTGCCAGAACAAGAAAGAGATGGATGAACCTGTACATCACTTCTGCGTAAATATAAATGCAGGGTTAGGCGCGAATTACAATACTTGGTTCTTGGAAGTACAAGGGGAATATAATCCTATTTCTTTCCTTGGCATAAATGTAGGGATGAAATTTCTCAATCCGTGTAAGCAAGATGAAAGCCTACACATAGTATGCCCCGAAGGTAAATATGAACTTGACGAATATTCCACATTTATGTATCAATTTATCTTACATCCATCTATCAACCTATGCGCTCCATCTATAAAACTTGATAACGTTGGAGATAAGTTGATATTTAGAATGGAGTATGGAATTCTTTTACCTCTTAATCATTTCACAAAAGGGCATGCATATCCCCAGCCTGACAATGGGCAACTACCAGATTCATATTCGCCAATAGATATAAAGAACATAAAAAGCGGAACGCCATTTTATCATGAGACAAGTGTTTCAGCCAATCTTGTCAGTGACAGATGGAAATTTACTTTAGGATACACCTTTTCCAACCTTGACATCTACGGAAGTGCTAGAAATGCGTACTTAGGAAACACGCATATAGAATTTGAGAAAAAGAAAAGAGGAGATGAGGTATTTATAGGCATTGGATATTATTTATAATATATTTTAAAAGTAAAAATAGCAACATAATAAAATGAAAAAAAATGCATTAATAAGTCTTGCTATTATGGCAAGCCTTTTTCCTTTGTGCAGCATGGCACAACAGGGAGTCAAAGTAGATGTACATACTGGTGCAAACTTATCTGGTTTTGCTGGTGGAAAATCCTATGCTGCCCAAGATAGAAAAATGAAAATGGGTGCTAGTGTAGGTGTTGGTGTATCCTATGAAACAAGCAAGAAGTTTGTCTATTCTTCAGGAATAGACTTCTTGATGACGGCAGGTAGCTATACCGCCATGTCGGACTATCTTTATAATGGTGGACTAACAGCTGCATTCCCTTCGGTAAATTCAAGAGAAGTATCTATCCAAATTCCAGTCAAGTTTGGATATGACTTCACTTTGGGTGAAAAATTGCATTTCATTCCATCAGTTGGTGCATATGGTAGATTTTCCATGGTATCTATCAAGGAGAATGTAACAGAGAATACTGGTGAAAACTCAGGAAATAGCTTCAAATGGAACAGCTTCAACAACTATCAACATAATACCAATCGCCTTGATGGTTATAAGCGATGGGATGTTGGAGGCTTAATTGAAGGAAAGTTTGTTTATGCCAATCGTTATGCTGTAACATTAGGCTATTCTCGTGGTTTTCTTGACAAGTCACCTCAGTTTAAATTCAAGAACCACAGCTATCATCTGACATTGGGATATACATTATAGTGGTTCTCCTTGATTTTACAACAACAATGAAGACACTTTGTGGCAATTCTTGTAAAGAATAACCACAAAGTGTCATTTTTTATATTTGCTTACTAGAATTATCCAAATACCTGCTGCCACAACGTTTTGTTGCTTACGATGATCCTGACATCGGCTTTCATATACTTTTGCAGTATAGGAATATTTTGTCCCTGTGTACTCACTGTGGCTATAGCCATAAAATAGTTACCATCTTCCCTATGTATGAGCTTGGCATTATGGCTTATGATGTTGTAGTTATAAGAAGCATCGTCGTTGCCCTCGAAAGATAAATGAGCCGTCCTTGGCTCATCGAAAAGATACAAATACTTGTATGGCACAAATACTTGCACTGTTCTTTGATTGATGACCTCACCATTAGCATCTATGGATATAGGATAAGGTATCTTGTAGAAAGCAACTGCGAGGGCGAGGACTATTTGCACTCGTCCTCTAATCCACAAAGCTCTATTTTCTCTGAGAGCTTCAATAAAGTGTTTGTTTCCATAATGTATAAAATTACGAAATATTCCTACTCTTTTTAAGATTTTCGGATACCTCTTTTTATTTTTAGAAGCGATTCAACTCCTCTTTACCAGCACCTTGTCCCTTGTATCTGCTTCTTGATGCATTGAAGTTATACTGCAATGTCAAGAGCAAGGAACGGCTGTCGTTTGTGATGCTTTGCCAAAGCGTAACATCCTTGTTGTAGAATTGTACGTCACGATTGCTCTTGTTGAAGATGTCGTTACCTTCGAGCGTAACCGAGAAACGATTTCTGCAAAAAGCCTTGTAAAGTTTGGCATTGAGGTATGAGGAAGAACTGAGTTTCATATTTTCCTTGTTACCACGGCTGTTCCATTCTATGTCTATGTTCATCCAGATGTCGCCTGGTAAATGGATGGCATTCTGAAACTCTACTACAGCTAATGGATTATAGAAGGACTTGCGTTCACCCAGATATTCCCCAGAGAACCACTGTTTGATGATGCCGGCATTTACCTTTGGTTGCCAAAATCCGATTTGGAATTGTGCGCCAAGGAAAGCCTGCAACTCTTGTATCTTTGGCGTATTCTCCATCGTGAGCAACTTCATTTCTCCATCCTCGCCGTATGGTTTCGATTCGTTGATGATGGCATTCTTCTTGTACTCGTATGATACCTTTGCAAGGAATTGCTTCCAAGCACCCATCAACTCCACGGAATGAATCTTGACAGGAGAAAGATAAGGATTACCACTTTGCAAGGTCAAGCGATTGACATAGTTGAGTGTTCCATCAAGGTCATCGTATGATGGACGCTGCATCTTGCTGTTGTAGCTCAATGCCCATTGTGTCTTACCTATCTCTGTAGAAATGGCGAGTGAAGGGAACACGTTGTTGTAAGTCTTGCTCTTATCTTCCTTGAGTTGTCCATCCTCTGTATATTTAAAACGAACATGCTCATAGCGAAGACCTGCCTCTACTGCGATTTTCCCAAACTGTTGACCGATGGAGAAGAAACCAGCCATGTTCTTCTCGTCACTCTTGGTATTGCTGTTGCCAATGGTTGCCATATTGATATTGAAATCATTCAGCACCTGAGAGGCTGTATATTCATTTCCCACTTCGATTTGTCCTTTCCACAAAGGATAGCTCAACACCAACTTTTCCGCAAACATCCGTGAGTGTCCAATGCTTGTGGATGCCACCAAATTCTTCTGCTGATTCATATTCGTCTCAGACTGATCGGAATTTTCATGCTTCTTTCTCCACATATAATCCATGTTGAAGTCAATGCCCAGTTTGCCTACATCACCATTATAATAGATATTGGCATGGTGCTTCGGCACAGCATGAATTCTCCCCTCTTTCACAGCTGAAACCTCATCGTCCAATTTACCATTGGCATACGATATAGAGCTATAATCTGAATGAGGCTTTTGTAAACCCACTCCATTCATATAGTAAGCACCGATGGAATGACGTTCACTGATCGTCCATGACAAGCCAAACTTGCCAAAGAACTCATTATTTCTCATGCGGTTGATGCTCTCTATGTTCTGAAGCCAAGTAGTAGAACCTTGCGTTTCCATGTTCGTATTCTCATGACTATAGAATTTGCCGCCATAGTAATTGAGATTGGTGAACAACTCCAGTCCACCCGTACGGTATTTCAAGTTAGCTTGCTCCATGCTCGAAAAATAGTGGCGGAAGCCATTTTGCGCACGAAGTGTTCCACTAAAGCCGTCACCTTGTGGCAACTTGGTGCGAATGCGGATGACAGACTTGACGGAGGCATCATACTTGGAACCAGGATTTGTAATGACTTCAACATTCTTGATGTCCTGTGAATTGAGCTGTGCAAGTTCATTTTTGTCTTGGACAAGACGACCATTGATATAGATGAGCGGCGTACCCTTACCAAACACCTCGAAGTTTCCATCCCTGCCAGTAACCATCGGCACTTGGCGCAACACATCGTTCGCCGTGCCTGCATGAGACAGTTGAGAATTAACTACAGTAGTAACCAAGGCATTGCCCTTGATGGCAATAACAGGGCGTGATGATTTCACCACAACTTCACCGAGCATCTTGCTGTCCTCTTCCATCTTGATGACACCCACATTTTCACCCTCGCAATCCTTGCAGATGGTTTTGTAGCCCACGGATGTCACCTTGATGATTCCGCCATTGCAGATGGAGTCTATTGAGAAGCTACCATCCTCTCCACTCACCGCTCCCTTGACGAACGCGGAGTCTTGCCGATTTAGGAGCACCACATTGGCGAAAGCCAAAGGCTCACCCTTGGTGTCCACTACTTTTCCCGTGATACTCTGTGCCATCGTCGAGGTCATTACAGATAGGCACAAGGCCGTTGTTAAAATCCCCTTATTATTCATTGTATAATTATTTTTTTATTGCTTAATCTATTATATTCTTATCAATCCTCAGTATATAAGGAATCATGACGTTGCAAAGGTACTATATGAAAATTACAGCGTATTTGCGGAAATATTAAAATTGTGTTACATAAAGAAAAAGTCCTTTATTTGGCTTTTCAAGGCATATTCTTACCTTCAATTTCAAGTAATTTGCAATTGGTAAGACTATCCTTGTATGTTGCCATTTCTATCATTTTATAATGGTGGCGAACAGAATTCTCGTAAGCAGCAACACGATTCCTCACATTATTTATAACATTTTCGTCTCGACATATGGAGAAGTACTTTTCAATGTAGTGAATGTTTGGGTCATCAGTAGAAAGCACCATCTTCAATGCCCTATATTTCAAGTCTGCCTCCTCCCAATCTTGGTAATCTCGCCATTGGGTGAGATTGCCCCAAATGGAAATGACAAGAGATAGAGCCAAGC
>USOQ01000032.1 GCA_900556395.1 Candidatus Segatella caccae
ATGAAGGTCTTGCCTGTCATGAGCATCACGAGGCGGTCGATACCGATGCCGATGCCCGATGTAGGAGGCATACCGTACTGGAGGGCACGGAGGAAGTCCTGGTCGATGATCATCGCCTCGTCATCACCCTTGTCGGCCAGCTTCATCTGGTCGATGAAACGCTCTTCCTGGTCGATAGGGTCGTTGAGCTCAGAGTAAGCATTGGCAAGCTCCTTGCCATTTACCATCAGCTCGAAACGCTCGGTCAAGCCTGGCTTAGAACGGTGCATCTTGGTCAGAGGTGACATCTCTACAGGATAGTCGGTGATGAATGTAGGCTGGATGAAGGTGCCCTCGCAGAACTCTCCGAAGAGCTCATCGATGAGCTTACCCTTACCCATGGTCTCATCTACGTCCATGCCCTTCTCCTTACAGAAGTTGCGAATCTCTTCCTCGGTCTTGCCGTTGCAGTCGAATCCTGTCTTCTCCTTGATAGCATCGAGGATAGGCAGACGGCGATATGGAGCCTTGAAGCTGATGATGTTGCCATCAATCTCACGCTCAGGCTTGCCGTTAACGGCGATACAGATGGTTTCGAGCAACTTCTCAGTGAATGACATCATCCAGTTGTAGTCCTTGTATTGCACATACAGCTCCATGCAGGTGAACTCAGGGTTGTGGTTGCGGTCCATACCCTCGTTACGGAAGTTCTTGCCGATTTCGTACACACCCTCAAAACCACCCACGATGAGGCGCTTCAGGTATAGCTCGGTGGCGATACGCATGTACATGTCCTGGTCGAGCGCATTGAAGTGTGTAATGAATGGTCTTGCCGAAGCACCACCAGCGATGCTCTGCAGGGTAGGAGTCTCTACCTCTGTATAGCCCGCATTGTCGAGCACACTACGCAATGTGCGCAGCACTGTGGCACGCTGTAAGAAAGTGTCCTTCACGCCATCGTTGACGATGAGGTCAACATAGCGCTGACGATAGCGCAACTCAGGGTCGTCGAATTTGTCGTAAGCCACGCCATCCTTGTATTTCACGATAGGCAGTGGCTTGAGGCTCTTAGAGAGCAAGCACAACTCCTTGGCGTGAACAGAAATCTCGCCTGTCTGTGTGCGGAAAACGAAACCCTTCACACCGATGAAGTCGCCGATGTCGAGAAGTTTCTTGAAGACGGTATTATAGAGGTCTTTGTTCTCGTCGTGACAAATCTCGTCTCGTGCGATGTAGACCTGTATTCTTCCTTTTGAGTCTTGCAACTCAGCGAAGCTGGCCTTGCCCATCACACGACGGCCCATCATACGGCCAGCGATGACTACTTGGCGTGACTCTTCCTCGTCCTTGAACTCAGCTTTGATGTCTGTGCTGAAAGCATTCGTTGGAAACTCTGCTGCTGGATATGGGTCAATGCCCATCTCACGCAATGTCTGAAGACTCTGTCTGCGAACAATTTCCTGTTCGCTCAACTCTAAAATGTTCATATTATATTCAGATATATCTTATTATTCGTGCTGCAAAAGTACGAATAATATTTTAACTGACGCAGTATTTTATGCTTTTTAATATATAAATAAAGTGCAAACGATGCAAAAAGATAAGGTTTCTCTTCGCTAAGTCAGAAAATAGCGCTATCTTTGCATAAGATAGGCTGCACTCAGTAAAACATTCAAGCGAGCTTGATGTTTTTACGTTCGTTTGCGCTATCTTTGCATAAGATAGGCTGCACCTCAGCATAACAATCAAAATAAGGCAAGCATTTGTGTATACCTATTTTAATAAAAGGTGAAACCATAATCGAAAAACGAAGTTATGAATATAGATCAATTAATGAAACAGATATCCAAGCGTGACGGCTTGTCTAAGACGCTTGGCATGAAATTTATCTCTACCCCCGAACCAGATACCATACAGGCAACGATGAAGGTCGATGAGCGCAATCGCCAGCCCTTTG
This sequence comes from Candidatus Segatella caccae, assembly GCA_900556395.1. Lineage (GTDB taxonomy): Bacteria > Bacteroidota > Bacteroidia > Bacteroidales > Bacteroidaceae > Prevotella > Prevotella caccae. Next base: position 1,937 of record USOQ01000032.1, read on the forward strand.
GCTTTCTGAGTGGTGGAGCCTCGTTAGCTTTGGCAGAGAATGTGGCAGGCATCGGTTCGTTGGCGCTCTGTCCTGGTCGTATCGCCGTGGGCATCAATGTGAGTGGAACTCATGTCATAGCCGTATCAGAGGGCGACACGGTGACGGCTTATGCCAAGTTGGTGCATAAGGGAAGAGTGCTGCACACCTGGCAAGTAGACATTCGTAACTCCAAGGGCGACACGGTGTGCACCGTGCAGGTGACCAACTATGTGATAACCCCTAAAAAAGAACAACCCAAAAAGTCCGAAGAATAAGTACATGACGGTTTTTGCATACTATCGTTTGCCCTGTGAGCATCATGCCACCTTTGTAGCACAGCATGTGGGAGAGCCCGAAATCCTCTCCTCTGTGGCAGAACTGAATGGTAAGGAGGGCTTTGTGATAGCCCCTTTCCAGCCTTCAGCCGAGTGTCCTGTGGTGCTCATTCGTCCCGACGAAGTGCGTGACTTTGTGCCAGAAGCTCAGTGCGTTGATGATGCCGAGGTAGGAGAGCGAGTGCAGGAATCGCTCTGCACAGAGGCTTATGCCCGCGACTATGAATGTTTTCACGAGCAGTTGGAGCGTGGCGTGTTTCGCAAGATTGTGCTGGCAAGAAAATCCACCCTGCACACCCGTTTATCGGCAGAGGCACTCTTCCAGAAGGCCTGTCGCCTGTATCCCCGTCTCTTTGTGGCTTTGGTGTATACAGAGCCCTCGGGAATGTGGCTGATGGCAACGCCCGAAATCCTACTCCAGGGCAACGGCAATGCCTTTCAGACCATGTCGTTAGCTGGCACACAGAAGGTGCCTACTACAACCATCCCGCCCCTCTCCACGAAGGCAGTAGAGGGAGTGGAGTGGGCACAGAAAGACCAAGAAGAACAGCAGTATGTCACCGATTACATCGAGGCGTGCGTCAAGACCTTTACCGATGACTATCAGTTGGAAGGTCCCTACACGATGGTAGCAGCCCATCTCTATCATCTCCGTACCGACATCCGTTTTCGGTTGCCCGACAATGGTCAGTTGGGCAAGGTGCTCGAGACGCTCTATCCCACGCCCGCCGTTTGTGGCATCCCCAAGTCAGAGGCTCGCCAGTTCATCCTGAGTCATGAGCACGAGCCACGCCGTTACTACAGCGGTTTTGTAGGTCCACTCTCTCCTGCAGGCTCTACGCATCTCTTTGTGTCGCTCCGATGCATGAACATTCTGGCAGGTGGCTTCTGTCAGCTTTATGCAGGCGGTGGCCTTCTGAAGGAGAGCGAGATGGAGAAGGAGTGGAAGGAGACCGAGGCCAAGATGCAGACCATGATGGAGCTGGTTTGAGTTTAGGGAGTTAAGGAGAATACTCAGGAGTTAAAGGAGTTAAGGAGTTAAAGGAGTTAAGACAACAGTCTTATTGCTTGAAATCAAACATTAAAACATTGCCCTCTAAAGGCATTTGTCTTAACTCCTCAGCGACCGCAGGGAGCGATAACTCCTTAACTCCTTTAACTCCTGAAATTAAACATTCATAAAAAAAATGTATAGCAATATCGAAAATGTCAATATCCTGACCAGTGTACTCAAGAGTCACGGCGTAAGACGCATCGTGGTGTGTCCAGGAAGCAGAAATGCCCCTTTGGTACACAACTTCAACGAGCTGGCGGGCATCACGTGCTATCCCGTCACCGACGAGCGCAGTGCCGGCTTCATGGCTTTAGGAATGGCGATGAAGAGTGTCGCCAGTTCCTGTCCCGACCCTGTGGCGGTGTGCGTCACGTCAGGCTCAGCCCTGCTCAATGTCTATCCCGCTATAGCCGAGGCCTATTATCAGAAGTTGCCCCTTGTGGTCATCTCTGCCGACCGTCCCGAGGCATGGATAGGACAGCAGGACGGCCAGACCCTGCCCCAGGCCCACGTCTTCGGACAGATGGTGAACCGAAGTGTCAATCTGCCGATGATACCCCCTCTGATAAAAGACCATCCCGCCTCCGCCCAGATGCACGACGAGCAGGCATGGTATTGCGAGCGCCAGGTCCACGAGGCCATCCTCGACTGTGTGCATCGCAAGGTAGGCCCCGTGCATATCAATATCCAGATAGCCGAGCCCCTCTACGAGTTCGCCCAGAAGGAGTTGCCCCATACCCACTGGGTAGACTATGTGAAGACCGGTCTCTACGGAGGCGGATTCCACTATGGCGACCTGCTCGACTTCCTGAACGCCCGCAAGCCGATGATCGTCGTAGGACAAGACTATCCCTCGACCTCGCTCTATGGCATCAAGAACATCAGCTCGTGGGCAGTGACGCTCATCGAGCCCACCGCTCTCGGCACGTCGAGCAAGGACCCTGCCTCGCACGATTACTCCAGCAACCTCTTGGCAAGCAGTTTCGAGGAGGTGCTCGCCCGGTTGGAGAAAGGAGAGATAGAGGTGCCCGTGATGCGGCGACGCATGGCGACCTACGATGTCGAGGACCTCATGCCCGACTTCATCCTCTATGTGGGCGGCACGCTGGTGAGCAAGCGCCTCAAGCAGTTCCTGCGACGGGCTGCCCGCAGCAGGGAGCAGGGTGGAGGCGGAGCCAAGGTGTGGCGGGTGAGCAAGGATGGCGAGATGGTGGACACCTTCATGCACATAGACCGTATCTTCCAGTGCAACCCCGACCAGCTGGCCTCTGCCATGACCGATTACGACCAGGCCTACGATGCCGATGTGAGCGACTTCAAGGACCGGTGGTTCTGGGCTCTGCGTGCGGCCAAGCGGCACGCCTACGACTATGAGCCGCCCTACAGCAGCATGGCGGCAGTGAAATACTTCCAACAGGAGTATCTTGCCCACTCCGTGCTGGGCGACACGAGCGAGTGCCTTCTCTTCTATGGCAACAGCATGCCCATCCGCCTGGCGGGCATCTACGCCTGCCAGTATGTGCATTGCTGTCGTGGCGTCAACGGCATCGAGGGCACGCTCTCTGCAGCAGCAGGATTGTCGATAGCGCTCTCTGAGTATAGACATCCCGATGCCAAGAGCCAGCAGAAAGTGTTCTGCGTGCTGGGCGACCTGAGCTTCTTCTACGATCAGAACGCCCTGTGGAATCAGAACCTCAACGGCAGTCTGCGCATCCTCCTGCTCAACAACGGTGGAGGAGCCATCTTTGGAAAGTTCCAGGGACTGAAGCAGAGTGCAGCCCGTGAGCGATTGGTCATGGCAGAGCATGTCACCTCGGCTTATCACATCTGCCAGGCACAGAGAGTGGCTTATCAGAATGCCGACGATATGGCCTCCCTGCGACAGGGCATCGACTGGCTCATCCACACCGAGTCCGACCGCCCGATGCTCTTAGAGGTGTTCACCGACATCGATGCCGACAACGAGGCTGTGGAGGGAATGTTCGGGGAGAATACTCAGAAGTTAAGGAGTTAAGGAGTTATCGCTCCCTGCGGTCGCTGAGGAGTTAAGACAAATGCCTTTGTGGACTTGATTTCAAGCAATAAGACTGTTGTCTTAACTCCTTAACTCCTTTAACTCCTGAAAAATAACTCCTCAAAATTAAACATTAAACATAAATACAACGATATGAGAGAATGGAAAAAGATAGAAGGATTTGATTTCAAGGAAATCATCTTCGAGGAGTATCACCACATAGCCAAGATAACCATCAACCGAGAGCGTTATCGCAATGCCTTCACACCCCTCACCACATGGGAGATGTCGCAGGCCTTCAGCTATTGCCGCGAGAGTCAGAACATACGAGTAGTCATCCTCACCGGAGCAGGCGACAAGGCGTTCTGTGCAGGAGGCGACATGCACGTCAAGGGACGTGGCGGGTATGTAGGAACCGATGGCGTGCCACGCCTCAATGTGCTCGACGTGCAGATGCAGATACGCCGACTGCCCAAGCCCGTCATCGCCATGGTGAACGGCTATGCCATCGGTGGCGGTCATGTGCTCCATGTGATGTGTGACCTCACCATCGCCTCCGAGAATGCCATCTTCGGACAGACTGGTCCCAAGGTGGGAAGCTTCGACGCAGGCTTCGGAGCCTCTTACCTGGCACGCATGGTGGGGCAGAAGAAGGCACGCGAGATATGGTTTCTCTGCCGACAGTACAGCGCCCGTGAGGCAGAAGAGATGGGTATGGTCAACAAGGTAGTGCCCTTCGACCAACTGGAAGACACCTGTGTGGAGTGGGCAGAGATCATGATGGAACGCTCGCCCTTGGCACTGCGCATGATCAAGGCAGGACTCAATGCCGAGCTCGACGGACAGGCTGGCATCCAGGAACTGGCAGGCGATGCCACCATGCTCTACTACACCATGGACGAGGCGCAAGAGGGCGGCAAGGCCTTCCTTGAGAAGCGCAAGCCCCGCTTCGACGACTATCCACAGTTCCCTTAATATAATGTACTTAACTTTCGCATTTGGGGAAAGTTAGAGGGAAGTTAGAGGGGATTTAAGAGAAGTTAAAGGGAAGTTAAGAGACAAATGCTTCAGTTGCTTATGAGCAATACCATGCAGTAGGATAAAACAAGCAAAGATGCACTGTGAGCGAACAAGCAAGGATGCACTGGGAGGGCAGGCATCTTGCCTGCCCAATAAGCAGCTTACTGAGGCGAAACTTGAATAGTGACATCTTCATAACCGAACAATCAACACCTTACACCGAGTCTTGAGCCGATTACAGAAAGACCATGTGGAGTCAAAATTGCTCCACGACCCGAAAAATATCCTCCAAAAGAAGTGGTTTCTAAGATTTTATTTGTAACTTTGCCATGTCTATCGTTGGATTTTTTGTTTCTTTTTGCAACACGAAGATACGTTGAAATTTTCGACATGGCAAGACCCTGGGCCGCTTTTGTTGCTCAGGATATCAAAAGTATAATAAACTATAGTGCTGCGGAATAAAATAACTAAAATGAATATGAGAACATTTACTTTCAAAGGTCTGTTTTTAACAGTGTTATTTATGTTGCTTGGGAGCACGGCAATTCTGGCTGCAGATGATGGCTTGATTACCAGACAAATAAAGCTGGATGAGGCTGGTACTTTACCTGATAAGATTAGTGCAAACGAGAAGAATCTGATTACCAATCTGAAGATTGTTGGTAAAATTAATGGCACGGATTTGAAATTTATCCGTGAGATGGCTGGTTGTGATTTTAATGGGAAAGAAACCGACGGAAAACTATCTATATTAGACTTGTCTGATGCTAAAATTGTAGAAGGTGGATCTGCTTATTATTCGGACCGCGATGATAGCTTCATTTATACCTCTAATGATAAGTTGGGCGATTTTGCTTTTTATGGTTGCAGTGGTTTGACAAGCTTGACCCTCCCTTCCAGTGTTACTAAGATAGGCTGTTATGCTTTGTCAAATTGCATTGGATTGACAAGCTTGACCCTCCCTTCCAGTGTTACTGAGATAGGCGAGCATGCTTTTTTGAATTGCAGAGGGTTGACTAACTTTACCCTCCCTTCCGGTGTTACTTCGATAGGTACTTCAGCTTTTTTCTGTTGCTATGGATTGATTAGCTTGACCATCCCTTCCAGTGTTACTGCGATAGGTTCTAGAGCTTTTAATGATTGCAGTGGCTTGACCTCCATTTATGCATATATGGAAAAATTACCAGAGACGGGGTCAAATCTATTTCTTGGATGTGACGCAAAGAATTGTACGGTTTATGTACCAAAAGGAACTGGTGATGCTTATTTTTGGTCAAGTTTTGGCTATTTCGATAAGATAGTAGAGTTCGATGCGACGGGCATTGATAAGGTTGCAACCTCTGCCGATGTCAAGGAAGTCTCTCGCTATTCAGCAAATGGCCAGCGATTATCTGCTCCAGCCAAGGGCTTGAACATCGTGAAGTATAGTGATGGAAGTGTGAAGAAAGTTGCTGTTCAATAGTTTGACGTCTCGCCGGATTACAAATCCGGCGGGGGACGCCATCGAGCGAATACTTTTATTTCTTTTCCTTCAGATTTTACTCCTTTCAGAAATAGCATATCAAATTAAGCCATTCTTCTTCAACAAATCTGTCAATTCTTTTCCCTTTAAAGTACTCCGCTCCGATTTGTCATAAATATAAAGCAAGCCGAGACCATCCTCTATATCAGCCAACACAACTGTTATAATACGGGCACCGCCACTTTTACCGGTTCCTTTCGATTTGATAGCCATACGAACCTTATGCAAGCCACCACCTAAATCTGCACCCAAAGAGGGGGAAAAACTTAACTCATTCATCAATTCTTTCAAATCGGATTTAAACGACTTATAGCGCTTGTTCAATCGTTTAGCTTCCCTATCAAAAGAAGGGAACGTATATATCTTACAACTCATTCAACACGTCCTCCAATGGTTTAAGCTCTAACTTTCCTTCACGATAGGATTTCAGCTCATGGAGGGCATTGTCAAAACCTGATAGAATTTCTTCTTTAGTCATGCAAGGCTCTTCTTGAGCCATACACGCCTCATTTGCCTCTTTATTTGCAAAGAGGTTTCTTATTCTATCCAAAAGATGGATATCTTGTGTATTAAGCACCTGACGAATAATTTCATTCTGTGCCGCTTGTATATTTGATGGTGTCATACAACTCTATATTTTAATTTGCTTTCAAAATAACGAATATCACTTGTTTCCTGCAAAAATATACAGAAGTTTCCAAAATACCAAATATTTCCAGGCAAATCTACAAAAAGGTTATTCTTTTCTTTGATTTCCTGAGAATTATTCGTATTTTGCATCGTTACAGATAACCGTCGTCTCTCTAAATACCTGAGAGAAAAGGGGATATAGTGGTGCTGTTCATTATTAATTAATAATGCCTATCGCACAGTTTTCCCACTTTTTGTTTGGTTGTTTCAGGATAAAGCGTAATTTTGCAACTATACAAGAAGTAGAAGAAAAAATGAGAGAGTACAAAGCCAGTAAAAAGCATACCGGGATATCAAGAATTCCATTGATACAGCGAAGCAAGAAGGTCTTGCACAGGGTATGGCGAAAGGTATGAACCAGAAAGCCCTGGGGATTGCCTGGAAGATACTGGCAAAAGGCATAGATGAAGATGCCATCATGGAAATTACAGGCCTGAGCCAAGATGAAATCAGACAGTTGAAATAGATGATATTCTTACACCGTGGTGTGAGAGGGTGTGGAGAGTAGGTCGTATAATTTCAGAACGCTCCTGAGCGTTTAGGCTTGCCTGTCTCGGTGAGGGGCAGGTGGTCGATATGCAGAAACATCCGTGGTACCCAATATGGGGGTAGGGTGTTTCTGCATTTTTCTTCTACGAGGGTAAGGTTTTTGCCCTCTGTGAGCAAGACAGCCATCTCGCCCAACATGGCATCTTGCTTTTTTACAATCATAAAGGGGTCCGACAGATAGGGGCGCAGGGCTTCTTCTACTTCTTCTATCTGAATCTTGATGCCGCCACTGCACACCACGTTGTCCTTGCGACCCTTGATGCGGAAGAGCGTCTTGCCCGTGCGGACATCGGTGCTGAGCTCGGCGATGTCGTTGGTGGCAAGGGGGGCGGCACATACTTGAGGCGCATCGATGACAAGGCATCCCTCGGCATTGAGGCTCACCTCCACACCATCGAAGGGGGTATACCAGAGGCTGGCATCAGGACCATTGAGGCGACGCAGGGCGATGTGCGACAGGGTCTCGGTCATGCCATAGGTGCTCCACACGGCGTTGGGCAAGGGCTTAATCATCTGTGCCAACTCGTCGCTGATGGCTCCTCCGCCTATGATGAGGTGACGGATGTGCATGAGCCGTTCGCGCTCGCGGGGTACTTTCAGGGTGTTGTACACCTGCATGGGCACCATGGCGGCAAAGGTGAAGCTGGGCAGGGTGTCATCGGCTAAGGGATGACTGCTCGGACGCACGGTGGTGAGTTGTAGGTCTCGTTGCAGACTTCGCACCACCATCATTTTGCCTGCTATATAGTCGAGCGACATGCAGAGCAGGGCGGTGTCGCCTGGCTTCAGTCCTAAGAAGTCGCAAGTGATGCGGGCTGAGTTGAGCATGCGCCTCTTCTCCACCATCATGGGTTTGGGCTTGCCCGTCGAACCGCTGGTGTGTACCAAAATGCGGTCGTTGTCATTGTGCCATTCGGCAAGAAATTCTGTTAGTTCCATGAGGGGAATTTTAATTTTCCAGGAGTTAAGGAGTTATTTTCAGGAGTTAAGGGAGTTATTTTCAGGAGTTAAGGGAGTTAAGGAGTTATCGCTCCCTTCGGTCGCTGAGGAGTTAAGACAAATGCCTTTGTGGGTTTAAATTCAAGCAATAAGACTGTTGTCTTAACTTTATCGGCTTCATCTTGCTTAGACTTGTCGTTTGAATTCAAGCAATAAGACTGTTGTCTTAACTCCTTTAACTCCTTTAACTCCTTTAACTCCTTTAACTCCTTTAACTTCTTAAACTTCTTTAACTCCTGAAAAATCAACCATTAATAAAGATCTTCTCTCCTCTGATTTCCAAAGGCATAGGGATGTTGTCGGTGAAGAGTTGACCGGTGCCAAGGCCTTGTGGCATGGAGACACCAGGACCATAGGTCTTGGCGCAGAAATGGGCGATGGCGCTGAGTCCCACGTTGCTTTCGAGTGCTGATGTTATCCAGCTGCCGATACCACGCTCTTGAGCCAGTTCTATCCACTCCTGACAGCCATAGATGCCTCCGTGGAGCGAGGGTTTCAAGACGATGTACTGAGGGCGTATGGTGTCGAGCAATGCCTGCTTCATGGAGCGCACGTTCACGCCGATGAGCTCCTCGTCGAGGGCGATGGGCAGGGGCGACTCACGACACAATGCTGCCATCTTGGGCCACTGGTGCTGGCGTATGGGCTGTTCGATGGAGTGGATGTCGTACTGTGCCAAGGCTTCCAGTCGGCTCATGGCATTTTCGGGGTCGAATCCTCCATTGGCATCCACACGCAGTTCTATCTGGTCCTTGCTGTATGTCTCGCGTATGCGCTTGATGAGGTCGAGCTCCTTGAAGAAGTCGATGGCGCCTATCTTGAGTTTCACGCAGTGGAATCCGCTCTTCAGCTTCTCCTCCAGTCGGGCAAGCATCTCCTCATAGGTGCCCATCCATACCAGTCCGTTGATCGTGATGCCCTCTTCGCCCCGTGCGAAGGGAGTGTCGTAGAGGTCGCCTAAGTCTTTAGCCCATGCGGGTACGTCGATAGCGGGGCTTTGCCTGAAGAAGTCGGCAAAGGCGGTCTCCAGTCCGAAGGTGATGCTGGGGTAGGCACGTATCATGTCGTAGGGGATGCGCCCCATCTGCTCCACCATTTGGCATACCTGTCGAAGCGTGAGCTCGTATTCGGATTTGTCATCGCAACTCAGATCGGGCAGGGTGGCACATTCACCGATGCCTCTGACATGGGGATGCTCGTCAGAGGTGAGGGTGAGGAAGAAGCTGTGTCTGGTGGTATAGACGCCACGTGAGGTGCCTGCTGGTTGTTTGAAGTGGAGTGTGCGCTCCGAAATGTCTATTTTGTACATCGTTATTTTTTCTTCAGTTCGTAGAGGTCTTTTCTGCGATCGCGCAGGTTGCGCACGGCACCATAGGTGTGGAGCTCGTTGAGCAAGTTGAGGTCGACGTCAGAGACGAGAATCATCTCGGTGTTAGGGGTGGCTTCCGAGCGCTTACCATCGTTGGGGAAAGCGAAGTCGCAAGGCGTGAACACGGCACTCTGCGCATACTGTATGTCCATGTTGTGAACACGAGGCAGGTTGCCCACACTACCCGCTATGGCAACATAGCACTCGTTCTCGATGGCACGTGCCTGAGCACAGACGCGCACACGTGAGTAGGCGTTTTGCGTGTCGGTCATGAAGGGAACGAAGAGTATCTGCATACCGTCTTGCGCCATGAGTCGTGAGAGCTCGGGGAACTCTACGTCGTAACAGATGACGATACCTATCTTGCCACAATCGGTGTCGAAGGTCTGTATGCGGTTTCCGCCTGTAAGACCCCAGCACTTCTGCTCGTCGGGGGTGACATGAATCTTTTCGTACATATCCACGCTTCCGTCTCTACGGCACAGGAAGCCCACGTTGTAGAGGGCACCGTCGTCCTTGACGTAAGGCATACTACCCGTAATGATATTGATGTTATAGCTGATGGCAAGTTCACGGAACCGGTCGCGTATCTGCTCGGTGTATTGTGCCATCTGGCGGATGCTCTGTGCCTCGCCCATATCGTTGAACTTAGCCATCAGTGGGGCGTTGAAGTATTCGGGGAAGAGGATGAAGTCGCTCTTATAGTCGCTCACCGAATCGACGAAGAACTCCACCTGCTCGAAGAGGTCGTCGACCGATGCATAAGGGCGCATCTGCCACTGTACGAGACCGATGCGCACGGTGGGCTTGCGGTCTACATAGGAGTCTGTAGGTGGCTGATAGTAGATGTTGTCCCACTGCAACAGGGTGGCACAGTGTTCGCTCTCCTCATCGCTGGGCAGATAGTTGCGTATCACACGACGCACGTGGAAGTCGTTGGATAGCTGGAAGGTGAGCACGGGGTCGTAGATTTCACGACTGCGCACCTTCTCGATGTACTCCTTGGGGCGCATCTGGTCGGCATACTTGTGATAGTTGGGTATGCGTCCTCCAAACATGATGGCCTTGAGGTTGAGCTTCTCGCAGAGCTCTTTGCGGTACTCGTACATACGTCGTGCCAGGCGGAGCCCACGATAGTCGGGGTGGATGAATACCTCGATGCCATAGAGGATGTTACCTTTGGCGTCGTGGGTGTTGAAGGTTTCGTTACCTGTCACTTGGGCATAGGTGTGGTCGCCCTTCACCATATTGTAGTTGACGATGATGGAGAGAGCACATCCCACAATCTTGTCGTCAACGATGATGACAACCTGTCCTTCTGGGAAGATGGTGATGAGTTTCTTGATTTGAGAACGAGTCCAAAATACGTCCGAGTCGGCATAGATGCGCTTGAACGATTTGGCGAGTTGGTCGTAGTCCTCCATGTGGAGGTTGCGCAAACTTACTTTTTCGATTTTGCGTGTTGAGTCCATTGTTTTCTACTGTTATTGACTTATTCGCGTGCAAAATTACAGCAAAAAACTGATATAGAGAAGGAAAAGAGAAAGTTTTTGATATACTAAAATCCACATTCAGCTTGTGGGATAGCCTCATTATGGTCGTTGAGATAGAGCAATGGGGCTGGCTGGTATTGCATACTTGCCAGTGACATGTGTGTTTGCAGATAGCGTGTACTGATGCCACCGATGTTGAGCATGGTGTGGAAGGCAGAACGACTACTCTGTGCCTGCTTGTGGCTGTTGGCAGAGAGAGCCCTACTAACCTCAGGCAACAGTTGGCGAAAACTCTGTGATGTCCATACCAAGAAGGGTACACGCAACTCATACTCCGAAGCACGGGGTGAAGCATGCAAGAAGAGCTTGTGGGCATCGTCGAAGATGTTTTCGCCGTGATCGCTCGTATAGAGCATGGCGCTCATACCACCATGTTTCCTTAGGCGTTCTATCACGCCACTGAGCACAAAGTCGGTATAGCGAATGGTGTTGTCGTAAGCATTGATGAGGTCGGGACGATTCTCCTGCTTGGCCTCGCAATGTGTGTCGGGCAGGAAATGTGCCATCTCTCGGGGATAGCGCTCCATGTAGTTGAAGTGAGAACCATAGGTGTGGAGCACGATGAATTCCTTCTTGCGTTTCTGATTCAGTATTTTGTCGAGGATGGGCAACAGGTCGGCATCATAGTAGTTGCCATCCTTGCTGGTGGCTCCAGCGAGCTCACGGCCTGCCTGGTTGGCGTCGCCCGTCTTGAGGAAGAGCCACTGGTCGGCCTGTTCGCCCAGGAAGTCGATGAAGGAGTGGTTGGGGCGCTGATTGCTCAGAAACACGGTGTGAAACCCTGCCTCGCGATAAGCCTGCAGGATGCCTTTCTCGTGAAAGAGACGCTCAAAGTCGGTGGCTGAAGCCTGTGAGAGGAGCATGGGCACACTCTTATGGGTGGTGTTCGACTGGGTGGTGACATCGCTGAATGTCACCAGTCCAGTGGTCGTGCTGAGCCGTGGATTGGTGTCGCGCTGATAGCCATAGAGACTGAAGTTCATGGCACGAGCCGTCTCGCCTATCACCATGACGTAGACCTCGCAGGAGTCCTCGGGATGCGTTGCCTGAGCCTCGAAGCGGAAGTTGGCAGAAGCATCCTTGTAGTGGATGGATGCGTTGTTGCGCTTCACGGCAAGATAGAGGTTATAGAAGGCATTGACGGGGTAGAGGTCATCGAGCACGCTATATTGTGCCGTGTTGGCTTCGGATGTTACATCGTGCTCGCTTTTGTCGTGCTGTGTATCAGAGAGATAGGACATAGCCATACAGCCACAGCCTACCACGGCTATGCCTGCTGCCCACTGACGACAACGCTTTCTGAATCCATCCGACAATACAGGTGACTTCTTGCTTCGTATAGATACCACACCCAAAGTCAGTAGTGGCAAGTAAAGGATGAAGACACTCGCCACACCAGGAATCAAATTGTCGAGCAACTCCATTGCCTCGCCAGGATTTGTCGTCACTAAGTTGAGGAACATATCCACGGCTATGACGCCCTTACCGAAGAGGTAGAGCAGTACGATTTGGAAGGCTGCAAAGAAGATAAGCAAGAAGAGCCACCACACCATCTTTCCTGCCTTGCGGCACAAGCTCATCAGAGCCATGTAGACGGCAAAGGGCAACACGATGTTGGCAAGTGCAGCCCAAGTGCTGAGGTGCTCGCTGAAACAAAGTGCCACATTGGGCACGGTAAGCGCTATGACGGCATACCAATATATAAATTTGTTGAATGATTTCATGTTGTGTATTGTTTGAATAAGTGTAAGTTTCAGGAGTTATTTTCAGGAGTTAAGGGAGTTAAGGGAGTTAAGGAGTTATCGCTCCCTTCGGTCGCTGAGGAGTTAAGACAAATGCCTTTGTGGGTTTGAATTCAAGCAATAAGACTGTTGTCTTAACTCCTTAACTCCCTTAACTCCCTTAACTCCAGAAAAATTCTTTCAGAATGCTTCGTTGATATTAAAGAGGAATCCTCTCTGTCCACTCTTTCCGAAACCATAGTCGAGGCGCACGTTCACATTCTTCTTAAACTCCCATCTATAGCCCAGTCCGAAGTTGGGCAAGATGTGTCGACTTCTCATCTGGCTGAACTTAGGGAATACCGTTCCTGCGCCCAACCATGCGGTGATGGAGTTTCGTTTCCATACATGTTGGCGTAGTTCTACGGTTACCTCTATCATGTGCTTGTCGCGGTATCTGCCCTCATAATAGCCACGCATCGCACTGCTGCCACCCAACTGTGCCATCATGCCCCACGAAGGATTGCCAAAGTTGAACGTAGAGCGGATGTCTTCTGCCAGCACGGCTCCACGCCAGGGTTGCTGATAGGCATTCATCTGAAGTTCGGTGGTGCTGAAGGCATAGTCGTTGCCCATGAAGCGAGGGCGCACCATCTGGGTGAGGTTCACATAATAGCCTCGGTGGGGATAGGTGAGGTTGTCACGATTATCCAACATGAAGGTGAAGCCCACACCATAGTTGTCGGTATGTCGGTCCATTCCTGCCAAGAGCTCAGGGCGCTCCATGTCCTTGCCGATGATGTAATCGTAAGCCAAAGAAGGGCCGAGAAAGAGGTTGCTTCCAAGATTCCACAGGAAACTGCCCTTCATGTGTACCTGCCATCGCTTCATGTCGCTTTTGTTGTCGTCGTTGTCGCCCATGTCGTAACCCATTCCCCAAAACTGACATGGGAAGGAGTAGAAGTAGAGTGTGTAGATAGCACGATAGCGATCGTGGGGAAAGATGTGGGTGCCGCGCACACCAAGCAGATAGAAGCCTACGGTACTTACATCGCCGAAGAGCGACACGTTGGAGGGTAAGAGCAACGAGTCGGTGGGGTCGGAGCGATAGATGCCTGCTGCCACTAAACCTAAGCCCAACTTCGTGTCTGTGGCATAGTGGGGACCTCCGATGATGCTAAAGTCAAAACGCTTATCGTTCTTCTTGTTCGCATCGTTGAAATAGTCGAGTAGCCGTGTTATGAACGATTTCTTCTCGTTCTTCTTTACTTCCACCTTTCCGTCCTCTTCGCTCTTATCGTTTTTATCGTCCTTTTCGTCCTTTCCGACCTCTTCGCTCTCTTTTTCGTCCTCAGTTTCGACCACTTTTTCTCCTATTCTTACCTCTGCTTCCTCCTTCACGACTGGTTGGGTGAAGATAGGGGCTTCCTCTCCTGCCATACTAAGTGTAGGCAAGAGAAGCCATGTGAGGCATGTGAGTAGTGACAGCTTCATATATATATATATTAATAATGTATATATAATAAAAATAAGTTAGTTAAGCCGAGATTTTTTAGTACACCAGTGCCACGTTGTCTATCCACAGCGTATTGCCAGGAGTGCCGATATAAGCACCACCATGACTCGAAGAGAACTGCAGGATGAGATGAGAAGGAGTCTCGTTGGCTGATGCCCATCCTGTTTCCTTGATGATGACACTCTTGCCCTTGCTGTTGCGGGCATAATCGCTACTACGAAGACCCATCAACGAAGCGTCATAGCCTGCCATATGGCGAATGTCTCCGTAATGGATGGTGTATGTAGCATCGTTCACCCATCCATTGGTACTCTTGCTATATTTCACAACCATTGTTCCCACGCGCTTAGCAGTGATGTTGCCCTGAGCATCCTCATGGCGCTTTTGCAGATAGAGCACTGCGATGGCATAGTCACGTCCTTTCACTTGAGAAGCACTGCTAAAACCATTTTGCTTGATACGGTTGGCTGCATTGGGCATCAATGTCTTGTAGTCGAAGCGTACAGCCTTGGGACGATGTGTGAAAGGGATACCCCAGTTGATAGCTTTAGGTCCATCCTTTGTGCCTGTGATAGGTTCTCTCACGTCGCCCAAGAAGAGCGAACCTGCAGCCAGTACTTTGATATTGATAAGTCCCAGTACCTTCACCTTCTCGATGTGTGTTTCGAGCTTAGCACAGTAACCATTCTCGTGCTTATCGCGATACACCGAGTTGTTGGTTTTATAGATGCCCGACACATGTGCCAATACATTCGACGTACCCCATGGCGAACCGCCCTTATTGGTATAGGGAGTATTGCCATTGATGGTCATTGATGGTCCCACGGCATAAACCACCTTCTTGTTTCCACCAATAATACCTGATTCTTTGATGTTTCTGATTACCCAGTTATCCATGTTTCCATACTTGATGGGTACAATCTTTTCTGCGCTTTGTGCTCCTATCGTGCAAGCGAGGCAAAGCGACATAGTCATGCTAAAAATACGATGTTTCATTTCTGTTTCAATAAATAGGCTGCAAAGTTAGGAAAATATTTGTGACGTTATAGTTTTCTTGTTGTTAAATTATGTTTATTTAAAGATTATTTATCAAACTTTCATACTACTTTCTCCTGATAGTTGATTATGTCTGCATATCGCTCGTAATTTTCTCTTCCGATGATTCGGGGTTGCTGATTCGTGGCGCTGATTGTCTGTGCTTGTTGTTGGTGCAGAATGTTTGTTTCATCATGTTGTTTCATTATGTTGTTTCATTATGTCTGCGCAGATTATTGTAGTTTCAGATTGTTTATGTTGATTATTGTAGTGTTTGTCATCGTTGCCTTGAAAAATGAGAAAAAATGGCTTAAAAAATGAACATACTTGCGATGGCCATCGCAAGTACTTTCAACAGCCAACGAAAGTACTTGCGTTGGCACTTGAAAGTACTTGCGTTTTTTACGGGTGTTATTGACATTGTGGTTTAACGATTTTAGTTGATCACTTTACGCTTTATTGATAATACGAGTTGACTCAGTTATTACTTATTTATAATTCACGTTGACTCTCTTAATTTTTAGTCATATTTATAGTTGACTACTTATGTTTATAGCCACAAATCATATCATCCTTCATATTTCAGCAAAGAAACATGTTAGGGGACAATCCTGAGCGTAGCTTCCTTGGTAAGTTTGGGTTGGGTTCAATGCCCTGTGTTGTTTACCATTGGGTACGAAAAAAACGCAGAGCTCATCCATTCGTGATGGAGAGCTCTGCGTCTAAGAATTTGTTATATAGTTTGAGTATTTGTTATATAGTTTGAGATTTTTTTATAACAAAAGAGGGATGAAAAGGGATGCTTAGAAGTGGGGGCGTCCGCCTCCAGGAGGCGGTCCCATAGGTGGGCGTCCGTTGAAAGGTCGTCCGCTAAAGTCGGGATGAGGTCTGCCACTCTGTCGCATAGTTTCGCGAGCCTGCTTTCCTCCGATGATGTTGAGGCGATAGATGACGTGGAGCATGGCATAAGAGTTGATGCTGTTGTACTCGGTGTCGGTGCGCGACATGGCAGTAAGGGCACGGCTCAAGGTGCTCTGCTGGTGCAGTAAGTCGTAGAACTGGAGCATTACGGTGAGGGGCTTTCCACGGAGGAAGCCCTGTGAGAGCTGTAGATTCCACACCAGCTCGTTGGTGTTCATCGACTTGTCGCTGTATCCTCGTCGGCTGCTCTGGCTCAGGTCTGTGCTCAAGCTCATGCCCCAGGGCATGGTGGCTGTGATGCTGGGACCATAAGAGAACTGCCAGGTGTCCAGGTTGCTGGCAGCTTGCAGCTCGTTGCGTGCATGGTTGTAGTTGAGTGTTCCGTTGAGGTTTACTTCGAGCCAACTGTTGCGGTAGCCCATGGATAGACGTTCGCCCACCTGAGTCTGCTTGGTGGTGTTCTTCTGCGAAGTGGCTCCGTCGAGGCTGAGATATCCCACTGCGTTGGTGTAGGCGAGAGTGGTGAAGGTGTTGATGTTCCATACGCCAGCGCTGTCGATGGCGGTATTGAACATGAAAGCTCCTCGTGCATTCCAGTTGCCGTTGATGTTTTCGGGTTGTGTGGTTCTTGCTCCCGTGTTGTCATCGTAGGTCACCTTGTCGCTGATGCTGTTGCGCGTCATAGAGAAGTTGACAAATGTCATGAGTGCTCGCTGGTGCTTCTCGATATAGTTATTGTAGAAGAGTCGGAAATTGTTGGTGAAGGATGGCTTCAGTCCAGGATTTCCTTTCTTGATGTTGAGAGGGTCGCTGTCGTCGGTGATGTCGAGCAGATCGGTCATCGAAGGCTGTGAAGTGGTGCCTCGATAGTTGATGCGCAGGTTGCTCACCTTGCTGAAACGATAACGGAAGTCGAGGGTTGGTGAGAAGTTGGTGACGGTGCGTGTCGTTTCGATGTGTTGCCCCATGTAGTCGTAGATGAAGTTAGACTTCTGTGGCTGTATCATGGCTCCGAAGTTGAGATTGTACTTCGGGCGGATGATGCGCATCGTGAGCTGTGCTTCGTGTATGTAGTTTTTGTACTCAGAATATCGGCTCAGGTCGCTGTCGATGTAATCGCTGAGAGGCAGGGAAAGTGTTCCGAGATACTGGTTCCATCCACGATACTCGGGAGTGATGGACGCCCACAGGTTTGCTTCCTCATCGGTGAAACGAGAGAAGTCGTAAGTGGAGCGATCGGTCTTGGAATACTTGTAGGTGAACTTATAGCTCAGTTGCAGGAAAGTGGCTTTCCATAGAGGCTCGCTATAGGTGGCCTGCAGTGAATAGCTGTAGTTGTCGGTAGGGGTCACGTTGTAACGATAAGTGTTGTAATGGTCTGGCTCGTTGCCATTTGCCACATCTACGAGGTATAGGTAAGCATTGGTGAGTGAGAGGCTGTTGGCATCGGTCTTGCCGTAGCTGCCATCGGCCCGCAGAGTGAAGTTACGCCCCATTGCACTGAGTCGGCGATTGTACTGCAACATGCCTTTGTAGTTTTCAGACTCGCTATAGCTGATACTGCTCGACGACTGCAGGTTGACGAGAGCTCCAGCCTGCTGCAACAGACTTTTGCTTGTGCTTACGTCCTCAAGTCCCAGCTCGGCACGTGCTGCGTCCTCGAGCGGGTCGTTGGTGATCTGGTAAGGATCGGCATTAAACTGTGCCGACAAGCTTCGTGCCAGTGCATCGCTGCTCTTGATGGTGAACGATGGACGGAACATGATATTGGTCATTGTGTCGGGTTTCCATTCCAGGCGGAAACGTCCGTCCCAGCTGTTGCTGCGCGAGAAGTTCTGGCTGCGCTTATTGCTGAAAGCTGACTTTTGGCTCACGAAGTTCTCGGAAGCCACCGTGCTGCTGATGTCTCCATCGCTGTGGTTCCATCTCAGCGAGGCGTCCATCTTGAGTTTATCCTTGTTCTCGTAGTTGTAGTTCAGACCCAGCATCTTCGAGGCGTTGAGTCCCTGCTTGTTGGGTCTCCATCCGCCAGGGCCTCCACCTCCGGGGAATCCCATGTCGTTAGTATTGTTGGCTGATGCGAAGAGCATGAGTCGGTTGCGATCGTTGAAATAAGCCGCCATGCCTCGTTCGCTGTATCGTTGCTTGGTGCCTATGCTGAGGTCCATATTAGCTATAAGACCTTTGTTCATGCCTCGTTTGATGCCGAAATCGAGTACGGTTTCCTCTTCTCCGTCGTCGATGCCTGTCACCTTAGCGAGGTCGCTCTTCTCATCGTAGGCTTTGATCTTGTCGATGATGCTGGTGGGCAGGTTCTTGAGGGCTGTCTTGGTGTCGCCAGTCATAAACTCTTTGCCGTCGACAAGTATCTTCTTTACTTCCTTACCGTTGATCTTGATGCTTCCGTCATCGCTCACTTCTGCACCTGGTAGGCGCTTGACGAGTTCTTCGATGGTAGAGCCTTCTGGGGTGCGATAGGCTGCTGAGTTGTACACGAAGGTGTCTTCCTTGAGTACCACTTTCTTGGCCATGGCTGTGACGGTGGCAGCCTTGAGCATGATGGCTTCTGACTGGATGTTGATGTGGCCCATGGCGAGGTCTTTGCCTTGGGTCAACTGTATGCGTCGGATGGTGGGCTTGTAGCCTACGCTGGTAATCTTGAGTAAGTAATTGCCGTCGGCAGGTGCTTGAAGCCTGAAGAGTCCATTCTCATTGGTGATGGCTCCTGCTATGTAAGTGCTGTCGGTGTGCAGGAGTTGTATGGTTGAAGCCTCTACTGGTTCGTGGGTGCCTTTGTCGATAATGGCACCTGTGATAAGGTGTTGTTGAGCCTGTACTACTATAGCGATGAGCAATAGAAGTAGGGTAAGTACTGATTTTCTCATTTCTGTATTTTCTTTTTTCTCAGTTTGTTTGCTGTTTTCTACTTTTTATGTTCTGCCTCTGTATTTTTACAGATGTTTTTGTTTCGCTTGATAGTTTAGACGCTTACTTTTTGATAAGGTTTAGTCTAAAATGTGTGAAAAGAATGCTAAAAATGCGTTCTTTTGCGTCAAAATGCAGAAAAATACGTACCTTTGTACGCATTAATTGCATTATTTATAATATATTGATAAATTTATGAGTCAGAGAGTCATCATTTCTACCAATCTCGAAAGTGAGATCGCCGAGGCCTTGGCAGAGTGCGAGCACGACAAGATATTTGTGCTTACCGACGAAACCACACTTGTCAAGTGTTGGCCTGTTGTGAAAAACTATTTCTCGCTCAAGGATGCGAAGGTTATTACCATAGGAGCTACCGATATGCACAAGGACCTCGACACGATGGTTCATGTGTGGAAGTCGTTGGGCGAGGGAGGTGCGTCGCGCCACTCATGTTTGATTAATCTGGGTGGAGGCATGGTTACCGACTTGGGTGGTTTTGCTGCGGCTACTTTTAAGCGTGGCATCAACTTCATCAATATTCCAACTACGTTGCTTTCGATGGTAGATGCTTCGGTGGGCGGCAAGACAGGCATTAACTTTGGTGGCTTGAAGAACGAGATTGGTGTATTCTGTGATTCGAAGTTTGTGATTCTTAGCACACAGTTTTTACAGACGCTTGACGCAGAGAATATTTGTTCGGGCTATGCAGAAATGCTGAAACATGGATTGATTTCTGACGAGCGGATGTGGGCAGAGCTGGTAAGTTTTGACTTGGCGCAGCCTGACCTGAAACAGTTGCAACGCATGGTGGGCGAGAGCGTGGCAGTGAAGGAGCGCATCGTGGCGCAAGATCCTCATGAGCACGATATTCGCAAGGCTCTCAACTTGGGCCATACCTTCGGTCATGCTTTTGAGAGTTGGGCGTTGAAACGCAAGCCTGTTCTCCACGGCTATGCAGTGGCTTATGGCTTGATACCAGAGCTGTGGCTGAGTGTGGTGAAGACGGGATTCCCAACAGAGAAAATGCGTCAGACGGTGAACTTTATCAAGGAGAATTATGGTTCGTTACCAATCACCTGCGATGATTATGACGAACTCATTGAGTTGATGCGTCATGACAAGAAAAATCAGGATGGCATCATCAACTTTACCTTGTTGGGTGGAATCGGTGATATTCGCATCAACCAAAGTGCCACCATCGACGAAATCAAAGAGGCTTTCGACTTCTTCCGTGAAGGGTAAAGCCAAGCTTTGTAAAGCACAATAAGTTTTGAGCTTTGAATATTGAGCATTATGAGAGTTATTTGTTTTCTCATAATGATTCAATGTTCAAAGCTCAATTTTTTTTTCACACCTTAGAGTGATAGCTCTATTTGTTGTCGTACATTGTCTCGTAATACTTCTGGTAGTCGCCAGAGGTTACATTATCCATCCATTCTTGGTTGTCGAGATACCATTTTACAGTTTTCTCTATGCCTTCTTCAAACTGTAGGCTGGGTTCCCATCCCAATTCGCGCTGCAACTTGCGAGAATCGATGGCATAGCGCATATCGTGGCCTTTGCGGTCGGTGACATAAGTAATGAGGTCAAGGTCTTCGCCTTCCTTACGACCAAGTAGACGGTCGACAGTATTGATGACCACCTTGATGATGTCAATGTTTTTCCACTCGTTGAAGCCTCCGATATTATAGGTCTCTGCCACCTTGCCTTCATGGAAGATGACATCGATGGCACGGGCGTGGTCTACGACGTAGAGCCAGTCGCGCACGTTTTCTCCCTTTCCGTATACGGGCAGCGGTTTGCGGTGGCGTATGTTGTTGATGAAGAGAGGGATGAGCTTCTCGGGGAATTGGTAAGGACCATAGTTGTTAGAGCAGTTGGTCACGATAGTAGGCATGCCGTAAGTATCGTGGAAGGCACGTACAAAGTGGTCGCTGCTGGCCTTTGAAGCCGAGTATGGAGAGTGAGGATTGTACTTGGTTGTTTCCAAGAAGAACTCCTCGCCGTAAGCCTCGTGATTGTTGTCGCTCGATGCCTTGGTGGTGAAGGGTGCTGGCACACCTTCGGGGTGTGTCATCTGCAAGGCTCCGTACACCTCGTCGGTAGAGATGTGATAGAATCGTTTGCCTTCATAGCCTTCGGGTAGACTTTCCCAGTAGGTCTTGGCGGCTTGCAAGAGCGAGAGGGTTCCTATCACATTGGTCTGTGCAAAGGTGAAGGGGTCTTTGATGGAACGGTCTACATGGCTTTCTGCTGCCAGGTGTATGATGCCGTCTACGTGATAATCGTTCATCAACTTGAGCATCAACTCGAAATCGCAGATGTCACCCTTCACAAATGTGTAGTTGGGTTTGTCCTCAATGTCCTTCAGGTTGGCTAAGTTGCCAGCATAGGTCAGTTTGTCGAGGTTGATGATGTGATATTCGGGATATTTGTTCACGAACAGGCGAACTACATGTGATCCGATGAATCCGGCACCGCCTGTGATGATGATGGTTCGCTTCATTATATTTATTATTTAAAATGTTACTTAAGGAGGTTTGCAATGCACTGCTGTAACGAATCAATCCAGTAAGGCACTTTCACGCCGAAGGTTTCCTTGATGGTTCGCTTGTCGAGCACGGAGTAGGCAGGACGGGCCACTGGCGAAGGATATTCCGAGCTGTAGCAGGGCTGTATGTCGCACTGTGTGTGTCCGGCTATGCGGGCTATCATCTGTGTGAAGTCGTACCAGGAGCACACTCCCTCGTTAGAGAAATGATAGATGCCGGTGTATTTGCTCTTGTCGTCGGCCGACTTTATCTTGTCTATGACAGTGAGGATGGCGTTGGCCAGGTCGAGCGCATAGGTAGGAGTTCCACACTGGTCGAAGACAACCTTGAGCTGTGGCTTCGTGGCAGTGAGGTTGAGCATTGTCTTGCAGAAGTTTTTACCAAATTCAGAGTAGAGCCATGCTGTGCGTATAATGACATACTGGCAACCGCTTGTCATGATTTTCTGTTCGCCATGCAGTTTGGTGGTTCCGTATACGCCAGTAGGCGTTCCCTTCTGCTGGGGTCCGCAAGGCACATTGTATGGTTCTTTGCCGAAGACATAGTCGGTGGAGATCTGTATGAGCAGACCGCCTGTTTCCTTCATTGCGATAGCGAGATTCTCGGGTGCATCTGCGTTGAGCTTCTCCGCGAGGGCTGCAAGCTTTTCGTCGGTTTCGCAGGCGTCTACATTGGTCCAGGCAGCGCAGTTGACAATGGCATCGATGTGGTGCTCGCTCACCATGTGGCGTATGGCGTCCATGTCTGTAATGTCAAGGTAAGTGGTTTCCACGCCTTCCACTTGGTTCACATCGGTGAAGAGATATTGGTCGGTGGTGTTTTGACTCACGATACGCATCTCATTGCCGAGCTGACCGTTGGCTCCTGTTACTAATATATTCATTTTACTATTCAGTTTTTATTGTTTTGTTTCTGCAAATTTGCTACAAAAATACGATTTTCCACGGATATAGCCAAGGCTTCATTGCTAAAGTTTGCTAATGCTCTCGTAATGAGCTATAAAAACAGAGCCCCCGCAGACTTTCCTTGATGTATGGAAGAGTCTGCGGGGGCATCTCTATGAATAAGTGACAGACTCTATTGAAGAAGTCTGTCGTGGGTAATCGCTAAAGTTTAGAGCTTGAACTTGTAACCCAAAGTGATCTGGAATACAGAGTTGCGGCCAGCATCACCATCCGCAAATTTTGATACACCGATGTTGTAACGAGCATCGAGACAAACGTTCATGTACTCGTAAGAAATTCCTACAGGAATAGAGAAATCAAAAGTCTTTATCTCTGCTCCTTCTGGTGCATATTTGTCGTAGTCGATACTGATGCCGGCAACTTTTACTTTATTGCTTACATTGAATGCAGGCTGAATACCAGCTTTCAGTGCCAGGCCTTTTGCAACATAGGCGTTTACCAAAATAGGGATATTCACATAGTTCATCTCCAATTTGGGGTCTCCTTCTGCGTCCTTAACTGAGGCTCCTTGCATAGAATAGAGGAGACCGGCGCTGATTCCTACCATGGGTGAAACGTGATATTCTCCCTCTACACCACCAACAAAGCCTGCTTTGTAACCAGCTTCGTCATCAGTAACGGAAGATACGTTCAAACCGACTTTAGGCTG
This sequence comes from Candidatus Segatella caccae, assembly GCA_900556395.1. Taxonomy (GTDB): domain Bacteria; phylum Bacteroidota; class Bacteroidia; order Bacteroidales; family Bacteroidaceae; genus Prevotella; species Prevotella caccae. The sequence goes on from USOQ01000032.1 coordinate 25,347, forward strand.
AATAGTGATGTCGCCTGCTGAATACTGTGCGAATGCACCTACTGAAGACAGCACCATAGCTGCCATAACCAATAATTTTTTCATACTCTCTGAATTTATAAATTAATAATAATGTGTTGCACAAACTTACTAACAAGAATGTTCTGCTGTCCAATAGGATGTGTCTTAAACTTCTTATTCTTAGACGTGGGCAAAGGTATAATTATTTTTTTTAAGATGCAAACAAATTTTATTGTATTTTTTATTCTATGGAAAAATAAGGTCGGTAATATAGAAATATATAATCGGTGGAGAAATTACATTAAGCTAAATGAACAGAACTAAACTTGCTTTGGAATAGCCATGGCGAGAAAAGTGTCATGAAATAAAAATTGTTACTCATAAATGAAAGCACGATAAAGGGTATAAAAAAAGTATCTTAAAATAGTTTGCAACTATCCTAAGATACTTTATCGAGTATTCAACCCTTCTTTTGTCTCCTTGCTATGTTTTCATCTCACAGCAAGGAGCGAGAGGGTGGATGGGCTTATGAAAAGCCTGTTGTTCTGAGCTTAGAGCTTGAACTTGTAACCTACAGTGATCTGAATAACGTTGTTGTAGCCATCGCCACCATCTGCAATCTTAGTTACTCCGATGTTGTAGCGAGCATCAAATACAAAGTTTTGATATTCGTAAGAGGCACCAACAGGGATAGATAAGTCAAATGTTTTGACACCTTCTGCCTTGTCTTTAGCTATCATGAAACCTGGCTGTACACCTGCTTTCAGAGCCAATCCGTTTACTACATAGTAGTTGACTGTCAAAGGAATGTTAAGGTAACCTGGGTTCCATTTCTCGCCACCGATTTCAATATCATCGCCGCCAAATTCATCACCGTCAATTGTTACACTCTTGGATTTAGCTCCCTGCATAGAATAGAGAAGACCGCCAGCAAGACCAACCTTGTCTGTTAACTGATATTGCAATTCTGCACCAACAGCAAAGCCTGCTTTCCAGTCTGCGTCACCGATGGTAGATACGTTCAAACCAACTTTAGGCTGAATAGTGATGTCGCCTGCTGAATACTGTGCAAAAGCACCTACTGAAGACAGCACCATAGCTGCCATTACCAATAATTTTTTCATACTCTCTGAAATTAAAAGTTAATAATAGTATGTTATGCAAATCTCCTTAATGGATAATCTGCCGTCCAATAGGATAGGTATTAAACTTCTTCTTAGACGGGGCAAAGATATAATTAATTTTATTAAAATGCAAGTATTTTTTTAATTATTTTTATGAAATGGCTAAAATTGTGATTAAAATGTAATATTCTGTGTATAAATAGTACAAAAACGTGCTTAAGAGTGAAAAGTGATGGTTGAAAGAGCAGAAAACGTCTTAAAATTGCCCGAAAACAATTAAAAATCGTGCGAAAAGCCGTTAAATGTCCAACATGATACAGATTTATTCACACGTTTTTAACTTAACTTTCGCAAATGGGGAAGTCCCCTTAGGAGTTAAAGGAGTTAAAGAAGTTAGAGGAGTTAAGGAGTTAAGACAACAGCTTTTGTGGTTGCATTCATTATACATTTAAAAATGTTTTCTGTTTATAATGAATTTGTTTTGTTTCTTGTGAATAAATCTATGTTCTAAACTTTAGAATATAAGTTCAATACTTTAGAACATAAGTTCTAAACTTTGGAACATAAGTTCGATACTTTAGAACATAGACTTTATAGGTTAAAGAGAACATTTATTCTATGTCGTCATCGTCGTCGAATCCGAAGAGGGCAGGGTCGATAAAAGCATCGAGGGCACGTCGTTCTTTCTTTGTAGGACGACCCGTGCCGCGTGCACGATCTACGAAACCGCTGATGCGGCTCATCTCTAAGAGTTCGTACTGTCGTGGGTCGGTGACATTCTTGTATACAGCGAAGAGCATCTTGGCTCCCACGCGCTGTTCGATGCAGTCGAGCACTTCGAAGGAATAGGTGATGGGCGCTTTCTTCACGCTCACCACATCGCCTCGCTTGATGATGAACGAAGGCTTGCGCGAGATGCCTCCCACAGTGACACGCCCATTCTTGCATGCATCGGCTGCGATGCTGCGTGTCTTGTATATGCGGGCTGCCCAGAGCCACTTGTCTATTCTGGCACTTTCCTTCATCGTTATTAGTGTTTAGTGAACTTTTGCAAGTTCAGAAGTTAAAGAAGTTATCACTCCCTTTGGTCGTTAGAAGTTATAGCCAACAGCCTTGGAGGGAATGTTAAACTCGTTCTTACTTTTTCCCCAATTTGTTGTATTGGTTCATCGTAGCGTCGATGCCTTGCAGCACAAAGCTCTTGATGATTTCCACGCCCAGGTCGAGGGCTGGTTGCAGCTGGCGCATATCCTCCTCAGTGTAATGCCCCAATACCCAGTCTACCTGTCCGCCTCGAGGATAGTCGTTGCCGATGCCCATGCGCAGACGTGCATAGTCTTGACCGATGAGTTGCTGGATGTGGCCCAGTCCGTTGTGACCGCCATTGCTGCCACCTGCTTTCAGGCGGAAGGCACCTAAGGGGAGAGCGAGCTCATCGCTGATGACGAGTAATCGCTTCTGGTCGATTTTCTCCTGTTGTAACCAATAGCGCACAGCATTTCCACTGAGGTTCATAAACGTGGTGGGCTTCAGCAGGAATACCTTGCGCCCCTTGATGCTTGTCTCGGCAACAAAGCCGTAACGCTTGTCCTCAAAATGAATATTGGACGCCTTAGCAAAAGCGTCCAATACCATGAATCCTGTGTTGTGTCGGGTTCCTGCGTACTCGTCGCCAGGATTCCCGAGACCACAAATCAAAAATTTATCCAATTTTCGAATGTTCTACTAAGTGAAAATTATGCCTCAGCAGCGGCAGCGGCGGCAGCGGCAGCA
>USOQ01000033.1 GCA_900556395.1 Candidatus Segatella caccae
ATACAGATATGATTAGAAAAGTAAGTTACGAAAGTCAGGAACGTCGCGAGAAGCAAGTTCTTGCTGCTCTCAATGCTAACGGTATTAAGAGCTTGGAAGAGGCTAATCAAATCTGCGAGGACGCAGGTGTTGATCCTTATCAGATGTGTGAAGACACTCAGCGTATCTGCTTCGAGAACGCTAAGTGGGCGTATGTAGCTGGTGCAGCTATTGCTATCAAGAATGGTGCTAAGACTGCTGCTGATGCTGCCGAGGCTATCGGTATCGGTTTGCAGGCATTCTGCATCCCTGGTTCTGTAGCCGACGACCGTAAGGTTGGTCTTGGTCATGGTAACTTGGCTGCTCGTTTGTTGCGCGAGGAGACACAGTGCTTCGCTTTCTTGGCAGGTCACGAGTCATTCGCTGCTGCTGAGGGTGCTATCAAGATTGCTGAGATGGCTAACAAGGTTCGCAAGAACCCATTGCGCGTTATCTTGAATGGTCTTGGTAAGGATGCAGCTCAGATCATCAGCCGTATCAATGGTTTCACATACGTACAGACTAAGTTCGACTACTACACAGGCGAATTGAAAGTTGTTAACCGCATCGCTTATAGCGACGGTCCACGTGCTAAGGTTAACTGCTATGGCGCTGACGACGTTCGTGAGGGTGTAGCTATCAACTGGAGCGAGGATGTAGACGTATCTATCACTGGTAACTCTACCAACCCTACCCGCTTCCAGCACCCAGTAGCTGGTACTTATAAGAAGGAGCGCGTTGCAGCTGGCAAGCCTTACTTCTCAGTAGCTTCTGGTGGTGGTACAGGTCGTACTCTTCACCCAGACAACATGGCTGCTGGTCCTGCTTCTTATGGTATGACCGACACCATGGGCCGTATGCACTCTGATGCTCAGTTTGCTGGTTCTTCTTCAGTTCCTGCACACGTAGAGATGATGGGCTTCCTCGGTATGGGTAACAACCCAATGGTAGGTGCTACAGTAGCTATCGCTGTTGCTATCGACTTGGCCATCAACAAGAAGTAATTTTCTTTAAGACAAATAATTATCCCTGTAGCTATATAGTTACAGGGATTTTTTATGTCTTTAAGTTTAATAGAATTATATTATCCATAAGCAAGCGACACTGGGGACGTGGCATCATCGTTGCCCACCCGTTAGCTACGATGAGCAGACTTGCACTGGGGAAGTAGAAGAAGTTATACACCATTTCTTGCATGAATCAGGAAAAAAAATCGTAATTTTGCATTTTAAAATTCAAGATACAAGAAATAAGAAAGAAAAAACATGGTAACTATTGATGGACTGACCGTAGAGTTTGGCGGCACCACCTTATTCAAAGACATATCCTTTCAGATTAACGAAAAGGACCGTATAGCCCTTATGGGAAAAAATGGAGCAGGAAAAAGTACTCTGCTCAAGATTATCGCAGGCGTGAGAACAGCCACACGAGGCACAGTATCAGCACCCAAAGACTGCGTCATAGCTTATCTACCACAGCATCTGATGACAGAAGATGGTCGCACCGTATTTGAAGAAACATGCCAAGCCTTTGCACACCTTCATGAGATGCAAGCCGAAATCGATCGCATTAACAACGAGCTCACCACACGTACCGACTATGACAGCGATGACTATATGCAGCTCATCGAGAAAGTGTCTTCACTCTCTGAGAAATTCTATGCCATCGATATGACACACTTCGAGGAAGATGTAGAGAAAACTCTCCTCGGACTGGGATTCGAAAGAACCGACTTCAATAGACCCACCAGCGAGTTCTCTGGTGGATGGCGTATGCGTATCGAATTGGCTAAACTGCTGCTCAAGTCACCCGACGTGCTTCTGCTCGATGAACCTACTAATCACCTCGATATTGAGTCAATAGGATGGCTCGAAGACTTCATCTGTAATAGCTCTAAGGCCGTGGTAGTCATCAGTCACGATCGAAAATTTGTAGATAACATTACCACCCGCACCATCGAAGTAACCATGGGTCGCATATACGACTATAGAGCTACCTATAGCCACTACCTGGAACTGCGCAAGGAACGTCGCGAACAGCAGATGAAGAAATACGAAGAACAACAGAAGATGATAGCCGAGACCAAAGACTTCATTGAGCGTTTTAAGGGCACTTACTCTAAAACTTTCCAGGTACAGAGCCGCGTGAAGATGTTGGAGAAGCTGGAACTCATCGAGGTGGACGAAGAAGACACCAGCCGTTTACGTCTCAAGTTCCCTCCCAGCCCGCGCAGTGGTGCCTATCCTGTACAAATGAGCGATGTGGCAATGTCGTTTGATGATAAAAAGATATTCAGCGGAGTAAACCTTACCGTGGAGCGAGGCGACAAAATAGCCTTTGTAGGACGTAACGGAGAAGGTAAATCAACCCTGGTAAAATGTATTATGGGACAACTGCAAAACTCAGGTAAACTTGAGCTCGGCCACAACGTGCAGATAGGTTATTTTGCACAAAACCAGGCCTCTTTGCTTGATGGCGACCTCACGGTTTTCCAGACCATTGACGATGTGGCGAAAGGAGAGATACGCAACAAGATACGCGACCTTCTCGGAGCCTTCATGTTTGGCGGAGAAGACTCCACCAAGAAGGTGAAGGTGCTGTCTGGAGGCGAGCGCACCCGACTGGCTATCCTCAAGCTACTGCTCGAACCAGTCAACCTACTCATCCTTGATGAGCCTACCAATCATCTCGACCTCAAGACCAAGGATGTGCTGAAGCAAGCCCTCCTCGACTTCGACGGAACACTCATCGTAGTAAGCCACGACCGCGACTTCCTCGATGGTCTCGTTAGCAAGGTATACGAGTTCGGTCACGGAAGAGTGCGTGAGCATCTATGTGGCATCTACGAGTTCCTGGAATCGAAGAAGATGGAAAGCCTGCAAGAACTCGAGAAGAAGTAACTCACTTCTGTTCTTGCATTTGGCTTAGGGTCTAAATGTCCCCTTCACATAGTCATCGGGCGCTATTTCATAGAAACTATGCCTGCGCTTGCAAAAGTCTATGAGATGGGAAAAGACAGCATTCTCACTAAGTAATGCAGCCTGCCCTATCATGACAAGATGTTTCATAGCACGGGTCATAGCGACATTGAGTTTGCGGTCGATGACCTGTCCTGACACATGGTCGACATACTGATTACTTGCCAAGAATCCCATTTGATAATACTTCTGTATGGTGAAGCCATAGATGATATTCTCACACTGGCTACCCTGATAACGCTCCACGGTATCTATCATGATATCGTGGAGTTCTGCTATATGGTAACTGTCTATCTCGTTGCGTATGGTGGATATCTGGTTGCGATAAGGTACGATGACCCCCACTGTGCGATCTTTATCGAAGTGACCTTGATGGCTAAGATAGATGCGATACACCGTGGCTGCTATCATCTTGGCCTCAACGAGATTCACCTTGTCGGAGTCACCATACTGCCATGTTTTCTTGCGAGGTTCTGGATAGGTAACGAAGGCAACACGACGCGTGGTAAGTAGGGCATCGATGCCATGCAAGCTCTGAACTGTGCTGGGGGTGTGCTCTTCCTGGTAAGGTAGAGGCACAGGCACAAGCTTACCGTCATAGAAAGCTTGGTTGGGGAAGATAGCTATGTCGCGATGCATACGTCCCTGACGAGTGAGCATGTAGCTATAGGCGTTGTTAACACCTTCCTGACGATAAGCTCTAATGAGGCGCTCAAAAAGCGACAGACGACAGTCGGTGAGGTGGATGCTCTGTAGGTCGGGCTCCTGCACCAACGACTCTGCCGGTTGCTGCTGCACAACGGCAGGCAACTGTTTCTCATCGCCGATGAGTACAAATTTCTTGATGGCATGTTCGCCCGTTTGTTTGATCTTTTGAGACAACAGCCCCACAATCTGAGGCTCAAGTATCTGAGAAGCTTCATCGACGATAGCCAGATCGAAGGCCTTGATGGTGAGCAGACCCGCCTGACTATTCAAGGCTGTCGTGGTGCCGCAGAACACACGGCATTGCGCTATGAGCTGACGTATCTCTTCGCCATTGCGACAGGCCTCGGAGCGCTTAGCTAAGAGATGAGAACGATAGGTCTCATGACATCCCAACTCGCTACCTATACGCATAAAGTCGATGCCCTCTGCCACCAACTTACTGCACATCTCGTCTACGGCCCTGTTGGTGAATGACAACAGAAGCACCGATGTGCCTTCTTCGAGGAGCTGCTCTTTCAATACGTTGACCATACCAAAGGAAGTTTTTCCTGTGCCTGGAGGTCCGATGATGAGAAAGAGGTCGCAGGCCTGTTTCACGCGCAACACCAATTCGTTGAACTCATTACCCGTCGCTGTGGCATAGTCTCCCTTGAGTTGCAAGGTGGTATCTACGGCAGGTTGACGCTGCAGAAGCAGCAAATCCTTTCGTTCTTTACGAGCAGACAGAAAGAGTTGTAGTCCCTGATAAAGAGCACGATAAGAAGATTCCATAAAGTCATGCTCCATAGCCCACACCTTTCCTTCAAACACCTCTGCACGAGTCTGCGAATTGCGGAGCGACACCTCTACCCCATCCTCCCGAATATCGATAATAGACCCTCTGAACACATAGTGACGCGTAGCATTGGGCTCACCTTCTATGGCAGGATCATAGGCATAGAAGAAGACTATATCCCCCTTACGGAAGTTGGACATATCTTTGGTCTGCTCTTGAGAGAAACCGAAACTCACCGTCTCGATAACACGACCTTCGGTCTGAGAAATAGGGCGCAGCGACAAGTCGCAATAGATATTGCCAGCACTCAATCGTTCGTCGAGAGTACTATTCCACACGGAGGCAAAGCCCGACTCTTCCTTGGTACGATTGCCCACCTTAGAGAGCATCTGCTCATTCTCCAAGAAGGTAAGAAAGCGATAATAATAGTCTTTTTCGAGTGGTGTGGCCTGATGTATCTGGTCGAGTATTTGCTGCAAGCGTGGACGCGTAAAACGCTCCCAAATGGTGCCACTCTCTCCAGGATAGATATGTTCGGGAGTGAGCGAATCCAAGATGCGAAAACCGCCACGGGTGAGCAATAGTTCGAGCCATGCCACCTGGTTGCGTAGGCGCAGAGCTTTAAACAACAGTTCGGGTGCTGAAGCTATATCGAGCAAGCTGTTGGCATAACGCGAATAGAGCATATAAGAATGGAAATTCTTGTAAGGCACTCCATAGTTGTAGCGAAAGATAGCTCTATAGAGTAAAGCCTGCACATAGTGATCGGGGCGAATGCGTGGGGTCTCTACGCTTGACTTGCTGGAAGCCAGTCCCGACTTCTGCTCCATCAGTAATGTCATGTCTTTCTGTATAAGGTCCATTCGGGCTTGTAGTCCAAGTGTCTCACTAAAGAAAGAAGGTTCAAGGATGGTATACTTATCATCTTGCTTATACGATACCGTCGAGGCTTCGGTAAGAGCTTCAGAGAGAGCATGGCGAATGTGCTGACGTTGAAGTTCGGCCTTGGTACGGAATTGGGACGACAGAGGTGTCACTGCCAAGTTCACGGCATTGTGGGCACAGAACTCAGCCAGACTCTGCTCATAGGTGCGTTGGGTGTTATGCACTTCTTCATCAAGCAGCTGACCTGCAAAGTTACCCAACATGATGGCTTCGCCACTAACAGTTGGCGATAGCTTCTTGAGCATATAGGCATAGGGCGTAGCTGTCTCTTGCTCGCTGAAGCAGCCTGCCAACGAGGTAACATCGATAAGATAGTCGGGATTGTAGATGATGATGGCTGGATAGATAATGCCATCTTCTATACGGGGTTGTATGAGGTTCAGCTGCTCCCCCCTCAACAGGATTTCGGTCAGATAGCTGCGATCAGACAAAGCATAAGGATTGTCTGCCTTGCGATAATAGATACGACAAGTATCGCCCGTGGCACTGTCTGTGGCATCGATGTAAGCATCGTCCCAACGATTGATGACGACACGCATCACCTCACCATGGCGATAGAGCGGACGATGATACTGGGAAATAATGTACGGGAAACGCTTGTCGAGAGCCTCAGGTACGGGGATGTCGTAGAGAAGAGAGATGAAGCGGCTCAGTGCTGCCGTATCGTGAGCCACACTCTGCTGTAGTTCATCGTCAGTGATGGTGTCGGCCACTTTATCAGAGTTCGTAGAGACATCATTTGCCTTACTGGGGCGTAAGGGGCGCACCCTCCTCACCCTAATACGAAAAGCATTGACCGATGCTGAAAGTGATGTATCGGGCATTTTATGACTGTTCTCGGTAAGCAAGTAGTCCACTTTGGCAAAGAATCCCGAAAACTTAGTCTTGCTACATTGCAACTTTCCATCGACAGCCAAGCGGAAGATTTCGCCCAACTGTCGATACCTGATGCGAATATCAAGCTGGGCTGGCATCTGCATCAGCTGGTCATAGAGGTCGACTGCTAAGCTCTGTTCGTCAAGACTCCCTGGAGCCTGAGCCGGGGGTAGTGATAGGTCGTAGGCCGCTATACGGAGGAGTTGCGGTATGGCGCTCATCTGGGTTGACGTAAAGAGGGGTTGCTGAGGTTGCTGTGCTCGCTGCGACAGGAGGACTTCACACAAATGGGTGTTATCACAAACCGTAAGCCAACGTCTTACGACGGGAGACAAACCTGTTACGTCGATAGTGCTTGGTTGGGCAAACACCACAACTACACTCACCTCTATCGCCTCTATACCAAGGTATCTCTGCAAGCCTGCCTGAACACGACTCCTATTTAGACGTGCCTGAACAAAGGGACTCTTACCATAGGCACCACCAGCTATAGTTCGCCCATTACTGGTCCAAGGACCATTTTCGCCAGCCACGATACTTCCACCCCAGTTCTTAAACTCTATCACAGTGACAGCCTGTGGAGTCAGCAACAGCGCATCGAGTTCTACGCCTTCTATATTATAATTGCCTATCAGTATCGCATCGCCCAGATTAGCTGTGCCAACTTGCTCTTTAAGTAAGTGGCACAAGGCATCAAACTGCCTTATCTCGGCAATATGTTCGTATTCTGATATTTTGTAAATTTTCAGCCCCATTTTCGTTCTTTTGTTAGTAACCTACAAAGTTACACTTTTTTCTCGACAAGCAAGACTACAAAGAGAAGAAAAGAAGAAGAAAGTGGAGAAAATCACAACTCACACACACAAGTGCGATGCTTACCTCTCCCACTAAAGGGGAAATCTTATCTCATCTAAAAGTGATACTTCGTACCAACACTCAGACGCAGCTCCACTTCTGCTGGATTACACCAATGGGGTGCTTCTAAGTTTTTGGTGGAAAGTGTAGCAGAAGGCTCAAGATAGAACTCTACTCGCGGAGAGATGCGCAAGCCTGCCTGCATCGCAGCATGAAGGCCTGGGGCATAGTTGGTACGGCGATGCTCCTTGGTGCTCACTGCTACCTGCGCTCCGATGAGTGCAGCCAACTGCACTAACTGGTCGTCGGAAGCCTCGCCAGTAACGGCGCTCTTCACGTTGAGCAGATAGTCGGCTCGTAGTGCCGTCAGGGTCTTACTACCCAGGTTGGGCGAAGGAACGAGGGTATTGCCCACGGATACCTGCATACCACTAAGCGTATTAAACCAATGACCATAACCCATATCAACAGGAAGTGTGAGGCGTCGACCTATGCTACCGCCATCACCCAAGTTGCCCGTATAAACTCCAGTTCCGGCACTCAGGAAGATATAGTTTTTCTTGGTAGGTCCCTCGTCGAGGTCCTTATTACGAGCACTACGCTGTATATTGTACTCCACACCCACCTGTATCTGGGGCTGCAGACGATGAGAACGATAGCCTTTGTAACGAGACGTAAACTCGTAACCAAGCTGGGTCTCAGCAATGAGGTTGACGTGGGGAGACACTCGGAATGCCAGCTGTCCACCACCATGAACATCACTATTGAGACGAGTATATTCTGAGTGGTCGGCACCCAAATTAAAACCTAAGACTGAGCGCACAGAGAGAACTCTGGAGTTGTCGCAACCATAAGAAAGTGCTGTAAGATCGGTCATCCAGTCGAAGCCACCCGTTGCCGCTCCATAATAATGCTCATTGATGGGACGTCCAAACATCCCCTGGAAACTATATCGCCAGCCTGCCAAGGGTGAGGTCCAATGGGTGTAACTAATTCTTGCAACAGGCATATAACGCTTCCACTCATCATACTGGAAAAGGCGAACTGCCATACCACCTGTAAGCGAAAAACTGCTACGGCGCATAGACATATTGCCCTCTGCTTGGTGTGCTCTTGCCGATTCTGCCTCGTGATAGGTATACACAAAACCAGCCATCAGAGACGATGTTACGTCTAACTTATCGACAGTATAGGCATTGGGAGCCCAACGATGGTTGTAGAGATCGAAACGAGGTTCGAGCACAAAGTGAATATCACGCGATAGGCGGAAGTTGGCCTGTAGTCCTGCACCCGCATTAAGGGAGTAGCGCGATTCTGTATACCAGTCACGAGAGTAACCAAATCCAAGACCTGCAATGGTGTTTACCCAGAACTTACGGTCGGGATTGAGACCTCCAAAAGCATTGTGGAGGTTGAGCAGATAATCGAGACGTGCCCCCACAGCCCTCATTCGAGTGTTATCATTCTGCATGAAGGTAGTGGTATTGAGGTTGACTTGTAGAGCATTGCAATGGTCAAACCACTTGCCAAGCGATACGCCCACACTCATTCCAGTATTATCTTTCCAGTCGCTGATGTGAGCACTACCTAAGAACATGGGGCCTGCCTGAGCTCCAACAAAGATTCCATCGGCAAAACTATGGGGCGTATCGAAGTTGCCACGGGTGTTGCCACGACGCACATCAGGCATACGAACACCAAGTCCCATCGTCAGACTGGCCACAGGACGAAGATTACGCCATGTCTGTGACTGCGACACATTATCTTGAGTTACCCCTACTCGAGGCTCCATATATACATAAGTAAAGTCAGAAAGTGCCATCTGTCCTCTGAGTCCCATGTGTGCCCCAAAGCCGTGGTCGTTGTGCTTATTCTCACGTGAGTAAGACAGGTCGACACCAGCTATGCCATATACTTCAAAGGGGCGCTGGGTATAGTGAATACCAGGTTGGGCTATAGCGGTGATGTTAAGCAAGTAGTCGAGACCAATAGAGGCATATTTCACCTCTTTACCACTAATCTTATAGGCACCGCCATAGAAGTTAAGACGTACACCATGCTCAGGCGATATCCAGTCGCCAATACCCATTTCGGCAGTCGGTCCCAACTTCACGTTATGGCGACCCATCAGATTGCCGCCAAATCCGAAGTCCATGAACAGATGATCCATAAACTTCTTGTCCTTATACGACTTGGTGACCTGTGGGCGCTGAAGCATATAATCGAGCGCGCTCTTTTCGAGCTGAGCCTCACTAACGAGGGGTGCGTTCGCCATGAGGAGAGCGCAAATAAGGATGATATTCTTTCTTTTCATGATGTGTGTGCTTTTATTGTTTATCCATAGACAAGAGGTCGGTTACGTCGCCATCCACCTTAGCGATTTCGCGGAGTGAGGCATCCATCTCAAACGATTTCTTTAGTTCGTTGTATGCCTCAGTGGGGTCGTTGACACGATTCAGACAGATGGCACGAAGATAATGACTGACGGCTTCATCGTCAGACAATTTCTTACTCAACTTGAGAGCTTCTTCGTTGCGCTTCATAGTCAAGAGCATCACCACTTCGTTGCGAAGACTGGTCTTGGCAATGGTGGCATAGTTGGCTTCATAACGCCCATTATAAACAGCGTTAACAGCAAGCATGGTGTGCGTCTTCTCGTTGTCGGTGATAAACTGCGCCACAGAGTCGGCCGCGGTATACTGACCTTCGTTGAGAAGTGCAATGAGCTGATTGATATTGACCTCTTCGGGTGCATTCGCTCCTACAAATGGTCGAAGCAAAGAGGCGTCATATTGGCGCTGATTGATGAGCATGGCCGAGAGATCGTTGGCAGCAGCCATAAACGATGGATACACCTCAAGGGCTTGGCGCAACATGGTGTGTCGCTTCGTCGTATCGCGCTCTGCACGATAGAGCTTAAAGAACTCAAACTTCGACAGCTGGCTATAGTCCTGAGCATAGAGTTGAGCTATCTCGTCGAGGGTAAGGGTGCGATAGATGTTGTAATGCAGGGTATAGTCCACACGGCGCAACTGAGGCAGATAATGGGTAGCGATGGTCTTATGATAGAAAGGCAAGCGCTGTATTGCCCTACCCTGAGCCTCGATATTACTGTAAGAAGAGAGGATGGTCTCTACCCTTTCAGCCTCGTCGACAAGACTATCCGCACGCAACATCTCGGCGACACGTTCCCAGGGAGCCACTGCGGCATGAGAGGTGAAGGTCATGCCCTGAGTCATGTCGGCAGGAAGTGTACGTTTCAGAAAGCCCAGTGCATAATCCATACGCATTTTGGCAAGACTCATATTGCGATTGTATCTGCCTTCGGGCGATGACTGTCCTCTGAGTTCGAGAGAACTGAGCGAGGCTCCCTTCGACTGGGATATCGTTTCTATTTGCTGACGCAGTTTATCTATCTCAGAAGCATTCTGCGGGTCACGGCTATCAAAAACCGCCTTGCCAACAGGGAAACGAAGGTTTACCTTGCCCTGACTATCTCGCAGCTGCACTTCCTTTTTAGGAAAGTAAGCAGAATCGGTAAGTTCATGAGCAGCAAAGCTATAGTCAAGGAAGCGCAGAGGATTAACGGTACCACGGGCTATGATGGTGGTGTCACGATACAAGATGCGATGGTAGTTCTCTATCGCCATATATACGTCGCAGGAGAAGTCGTCCTTCACGTGCTCCACATAGATGGAGTCGTTATAGCCTATGATGTCATTGGTGCTGCCCTTCTCGCGCATCTGCTTGCTCTTCACGGTGATATAGCGTGCGAGCGGGTCGCCAGCAAGCGAATCACTGAGATCAAAGTTGTAGAGTCGGTCTTGTGTCTGATTATATTCACGGGCATCATATACCATGGGCTTCATCAGGGTTTTCTCCTTACGAGTGGCATTGTTAAGCACTGGTTGCACTACCAAACGGGTGTTGTGAGAGAACATTTCCTTGGGCACTCTGACGCGAGTCTTCACATAGAAATAGTTGCCTCGCACCTCGATATCAGTAGGCTCGGGCAATATCTTATCTGTAATGCGCTTCTGAGAAATGGTTACTTCTTTGAGCGAGATACTCTCCTCCTCAAGGATTACATGCAGGCGCGACTTACCCTTCACGTCTACTTCCTTGGTTTTCATACCCACCATGGAGAAGCGCAGACGAGCATTCGACCTTACATTGACAGCAAAAGTACCATCAACATCTGTCATAGCAAGGATGCGGCGAGTACCTGCGTCGGAAATATTGACACCGATGCAAGGTGAGCCGTCCGACTTGATAACGACTTGTCCTAAGACTCGTATCACGTCTTGCGCTGATACTTCACTGAAGGTAAAAAAGAGAAGCACGACAAGAAGATAAGCACCACGAAGCGGCTTCGATAAAAATGTATAAGTTGTCATAAAAGTTTTCTAATCTGATTATGTAGAAATGTATGTGCTCTGCTAAAGAAAGACAGAGGGTCAAGTGATTGAGAACGATAAAGTGGACATGTTATTTTAACAAATAGACAAAGGTGACGCCAGCCTTCAAAGGTATCACTTTCCATTCTTTCAGATTGGCAACACCAGGTTCTGGTTCATCCTTTTCCCAATTCATTTCCTGTACATGAGCAACTCCCACGCCAAGAGTTGTCTCGAGGCTCCAACGACGAGACAACACAAAACTATAGCCATAAGTCACACCACCACCATAAAGGTCGCCCTTATGGCGCTTACCATCATCGTAAACATAATGATAATCGCAACCTATGCCTGCAAGTCCCACAAAATGACCAGTTTGCGGGCGAGCGCTAAACCAATATCTCACTTCAGGTGTGATAACAGCACCACGCGAGTCAAGATGAAAGCAATCGATGCGGTTGTAAGCTGCTTCAAAATTGAAAGTGACGTGACGATTGACGCGAAACTCGGCACCAATGTTGGGAGTGAAAGCTGCCCAATAGAGGGCATTAGTCTTTAAGGCTACTCTTTGTGCCTGCACAAAAGCAGGTACACCTAAAATAGCAAACAAAACGACATGTCTGCAAAACTGTGTAGTTCTTCTAAAATGTTTGAGTACCATATATAGATATTGTATGTAATTGTAATATTATGTATATTGTCTCAAGGGTTTTATTCTTCTTATCCAAAGAGGCTCATCACTTTTGCTTGTTGAGCCTCTTGATGACAGCATAGGCGTCATAGAGCCCTAACTCACCCGCCTTAGAGAGGTCTTGAATGGCAGCAGGCTTATTGCCTGCCTTCGAGCGAGCTATGCCACGGTTGTAGTAAGCTTCTGCCAGGTTGGCATCAAGACGAATGGCGATGGAATAGTCGTCGATGGCTTTAGACAGTTCGTTGCGACCAGCATGCAGATTACCTCGGTTGTAATACACGAAGGCATTGCTACCATTCAAACGAATGGCATCGCTGAAATCTGCCTCAGATGAATGCAGATTAGTAATGCCCTTACCCTCGGAGAGATTAAACTCGTCGAGCTCGGTCTGACAGACTGCACGCTGCCAGTAGGCAATGGAATTCTTTCCACCGCAGACCATGTACTCAGTAAAATCGCTGATAGCTGCCTCGAAGTCACGCAACACAGAATGGGCTACAGCTCTACGCAACAACAACTGAGTTTTCTCTTCATCACTCTTTGCTACACTTAGTTCTGCAGACAAGCGGTCGATCATCGAGAACAACTCCATCGACTCCTTCTCATCGAGTTGTTCCTTGCTGCACACGATATAGAGCTTATGCTTAGAAGACTTATCAAGCGACATATTGAAGGCATCCACCTCCTTGTCATAGGCCTGAATCGTGCTAAGACTCCCATGCTTGGGGAAGTAAGAAAGCTGATACATAGGCAGATAACCTGCCTCCACCACTCGATTCTGCACCTTACCACGATATTCACTCTTGTATTCGTGCTCATACTTGGGGGCATCATCGACCACGATAGAAGCATATTTGTTGGGGTCTACCTCCGAACGCTTGCGAAGTTCCTTCTTAGTCTTGGCGCTCCATCGGGGTTGAATACCTAAGTGCTTATTCATCTGTGCTTTGAAGATGCGGAACTCGTCGAGTTCGGCCTTCGCCGTCATACCCAACTTGCGATAACAGCCTGCCCGATAAGACAGACCCGTCCAGAAATTAGGAAACTGGTTGATAACAGTAGTATAGTCGCGGATGGCTGCTTTAAGGTCGCCCACCTTATCATGCAACAGGGCACGATTAAAGATGGCCATAAAGTTTGTTGGCTCCATCTTTATAACAAAGTCGAAATCGGAAATAGCACGGTTGTTGTCGCCCAATTGCACACGCATTAATCCGCGGTTGTAATGGGCAAGAAAGTTGTTGGGGTCAATGTCAAGGGCGTTGTCATAGTCGCTCATCGCTCCGCGCAGATTGTTTAGATTGATGCGAGCCAAAGCACGATTGATATAGCTATTTACATTGTTGGGCTTAAAGTGCAACGACTTGGTTAGTGCCTCATCGGCAGTCTTCCACTCCTTGCGTGCTAAGGCCACATAAGCTCTTGTGGTCCAAGCCTCTCCATCATAAGGGTCAAGCTGTAAACTCTTGTCAAGCCATTTTTCTGCATTCAGTGTATCTTTTTTTTGCAAATATACTTCTGCTTTAAGAGAATAAGCCTTCGCAAACTTATCCCATCGAGCCATGATAGAGTCGAGTTGGTTTAGCGCATCGTCATACTTACCATCCTCCATCTTACATAAGGCTCGGTTAAACCAATAGTTGCGGTTGCGGGGTTCAAGCCTGATGGCTGCATCATAATCGGAAATAGCTTCTTCATAACGCCCCTGTCGGATGCGGGTTATCGCACGAAGATCGTAAATGTCATTGATATAGGGGTTAAGTTTCAGAGCTTCATTGGCATCGCCTTCAGCTCCTACAAAATCGTCGAGGTTAAACTTGGCTACACTTCTGTAGTACCAAGGTTCATAAAGATAAGGTTTGGCGCCTATGGCAAGATTGAAGTACTTGATAGAAAGCACGAAATCCTCATAATAGAGTGCACTTCGTCCTGCCGTAATAAGACGATCTACACGATATTGTGCGGAGACCGTACTTATTGATAGCAGAAAAAAGAATCCAAGAAACAATCTTCTTACCATAGACCTATACCTAATTCTTATATAATCATTGATATTGTGAAATCGATATTAACCAAGAGCTACGTCGCAAAATCGCTATTATGCGCGACGCACCTTGGTACGATAAGCACATCTGAATTTACCCTTCAGGATGTTCTTCAGCTTGCCTGTAATCATATTCTTGCGAAGGGGAGACAAACGATCGATGAACATGGTGCCCTCCAAATGGTCGAACTCATGCTGCATCACACGGGCCAAATAACCCTCCACCCACTCGTCATGCTCTTGCATTTCTTCATCAAGATACTTCACATGAATGCGAGTAGGACGTGTCACCTTCTCTGAGATACCTGGAATGGAGAGGCAACCTTCCTCTGAAGATGCCTTGTCGCTCTGCTCGTCATACTCCAAGATGTGAGCATTGAGAAATGCCTTGCGGAAGCCCTTATACTCGGGGAAGTCCTCACTCAAAACATCGAGGTCGATAACAACAACACGAATAGCCAAACCTATCTGAGGGGCAGCTAAACCTACACCATTGCTGGCATCAAGGGTTTCAAACATATTGGCTATCAGGGTCTTCAGCTCGGGATATTCAGGGGTGACATCTTCGGCAACCTTGCGCAAAACAGGTTGACCGTAAATATAAATAGGTAAAATCATTTTCTTGACTGCAAATAATCTTGTAAAATAATGGTGGCACTAATCTCATCCACCAGTCCTTTGTTCTCACGTCGGGTCTTCTTCTTTACGCCACTATCTATCATGGCACGATGAGCCAAAACCGACGTGAATCGTTCGTCGTAATACTCTATGGGAATCTCAGGGTGTGCCTTGCGCCAACGATTGTAGAAGTTTTCTACACGAGCCAAGTTCTCACTGGGTTGACCATTGGGCTGCAAAGGCTTGCCTATCACGATACGTTCCACCTGCTCGCGCTTGATGTACGCCTCCAAATATTCATAGAGCGTAACAGTATCTACGGTAGCCAGCCCACCAGCAATAATCTGCAGAGGGTCGGTTACCGCAAGTCCTGTTCGTTTTTTTCCGTAATCGATGGAAAGTATTCGCATTTATTTCTTAAAAAGCAACCAAGCGTCTGGATACTTGCCTGCACGGAGCTCGTTGCGGCTCTTAACGGCATTGGCCTTGTCTGCGAAAGTAGTAGCTACTACGCGATACATATTACGTTCGCCCTGAACAATCTGAGCATCATACCCTGCACTCTTCAGAGTGTTGTACAGACCTTCTGCATTAGCTTTCACGCCAAATGAACCTACTACGACACTGAAATTCTGCAAGCCAGAACCAGCAATAAGAGAAACACTCTCCTGACGAACAACAGCGTTATCTACATCAGTAACAGTAGTCTGAGTGGCAGGAGCTGTCTCCAAAGGAGTAACTACAGGTTCGGTTGTAACAGGTGCCTGCTGTGCTTGCTGAGCCTCCTGGGCTTGAGCTTTCTCGTAAGCCTTGCGATAAGCGCTTTCCTTAGAAGTTCCACAACTTGCGAGCGCTAAAGCTGCGCATAAGCCAACACTCATTATTGAAATTTTCTTCATGTGCTTTTATTATTTATGATTTAACATTTTATTTTTTTCTCTGCGAAAATACAAAATATATCGCAAATGGGGAAAAATGCCCGCATAAAGTTTGTTAAATCCATATAAAACAACATTTTTAATGAAAATTTAAGCCCAAAAGAGTTGATTTGTCTATAAAGTTTTGTATATTTGCATCAAGTAAATAACATGTTTAACATTTAATACATTACAATTATGAAAGCATTAGGTTACATTGGCGCATTCCTCGGCGGTGCTCTTGCAGGAGGCGCTCTCGGTTTGATTTTTGCTCCTGAAAAAGGTGAAGATACTCGCAATAAGATCACTGGTGCCATCGATGAGTTTTGCAAGAAGCATGACATCAAGTTGACCAAGAAAGATGTTGACGACTTGGTAGATGACATCAAGGACGCTGCAACTGAGGTTTAAGCTCTTTCGGAAGTAAAATTATAAGTAATTCGCAAGGTGGAGAGGACGCAGGATTCTGCAGCTTTACCACCTTGCGAAACATGAATAAGATTATATTACACTATGATGTTCTCCAACGATAAAAACGTTGAAACAATAGGACAACTCGTAGAAACTATCAAGCACTACATCGGGCTTCAAAAAGAATATATAAAGCTCGATGTCGTTGACAAGGTTGTTCGGTTGCTCACAGCCATCACCATCTCTATCGTGCTGGTGGGACTCCTCGTCATCGCCCTCATCTATCTATCCTTTGCTGCTGCTTTTGCATTGGGCAATATGGTAGGCATGGCATGGGGATTCTGCATCGTTGCAGCTTTTTACATTCTTCTCTTGATCTTATTTGTCGCTTTCCGTCATCAATGGATAGAGAAGCCATTGGTAAGGTTTCTCGCCAGTCTTCTCATGCAATAGTAAAACTCGCACAATATGACTAAAGATAATCAAGGACAAACAGAATTTAGCTCGTTGGCTGATATCAGATTGCGTAAAGAATTGTTGCGCAAGGATATCGTTGCCGAAGATGAGAGAATCAAGGACTTATGGCATAAGCTGTTTACAAGACCTTCCGCCTTATCTAAGTCGGCAAGCCCAAGCAAACGTCTTTCAAGCATGTTGTCTATGGGGGCAGGTGCTTTGGATGGCGCCATACTTGCGTGGAAACTATACCGCAAGTTTAAGAGAAAAAAGTAAGAGAAAAAAGGTACTAAGAGTTTAGAATTTAAAGACAAAAAAAATGGGCCACCGCTGTGACCCTTCTGTTAACCTTAAATCTAATACTATGAAAAACACATGGCAAAAATAATATAATTATTTGAGCACAGCAAGTTTTTCGTTTTCTTTTTTATCTTTTTTAATTATTTATTTGCATATTTTGGAATAATTAAAGATTCCAAATTCCTTTTTATCGTTGGTTTGCCGACATTCTGACAGATCTCTTTTCACCATAATTCTTTTGGTTTTTCTCATCATTGACTTGCACTTTGCACCATCCGCATTTTCTGAACAAAAATGCCTAAAAAAACGCAAGTACTTACGATGCCCGATGAAAGTACTTGCGTTGGCTGTTGAAAGTACTTGCGATGGCCATCGCAAGTATGTTCATTTTTTAGGTCTATTCCCCTACCCTAATACCGTAAATTTGGCAAACTTCAAAAGGAGTTGTTTCGTACCAGAGTTGACAAACTTTACTGTCGCCTTAGCATTCTCGCCAGTTCCTTCCAGTTTCAGAACCGTGCCTATGCCAAATCGCTGATGTTCTATCTTAGAACCCTCCACTAATTGAACAGATAAACCTGTTGATACAGAAGCAGAGGCAGCTGAACTCGGAGACGAAGGAGATGATGGTGATGATGAAGCCAAAACACGACGAGCTGCTTCTACGCCCCGAACCGACTTGAATCTGCTCTCCATGCGAACGGGGTTAGTTGTAGAATGGGAGTCGTCTCTATCAGTACGAGTCTGAACTCTGTTAACACGAAAATCATCTCTCCCTACACGGAAATTATCTCTATCTTCCCTTTCAGAGAAAGCGTTCTTTCGGTCGGGCTTAAACTGCGATGAAACAGAAGTTCTATCCCAAGGCATTCTGCCACCATACCCCCCACTGTTGAAGGAGAAATCGTCATGAGCCATTTCCGAATCTTCTTTGATGAGTTTAGGGTCTATCTCGTTGAGGAATCTGCTGGGATTACCAAACTCTATCTTGCCATAACGGAAACGATTCTTAGCACTCGTCAGCACGCAATGTTTTTCGGCTCGTGTGATGGCGACATACAACAAACGACGCTCCTCCTCCAATTCGCGAAGAGTGGTAGAAGCTATGGGACTGGGAAAGATATTTTCCTCAAGACCAACGACAAAGACAGTAGCAAACTCAAGTCCCTTAGAGGCATGAATCGTCATGAGCGACACACGCGGCTCGTTATCATCGCCCTTGCTGTCCAAATCTGTCAGCAATGCCACATCCTGCAAGTAGTCAGAAAGTGTAGCCTCATCTTCTCGCCCTTCTTCACGACGTTCCTCCACAAAGTTCTGCATACCACCAAGGAACTCTTCCAGGTTCTCTTGTCTGGAAAGATTGTCAGGATCTTTATCACCATTAAAGATATCTGCACTGATTCCACTCTCCTTGATAATAGCATCACCCAAGTCGTAGACATTCATCCGAGAAGCCTTTTCTACGAATCCGCTAATCAGCAGTCTGAAGTTCTCTAACTTAGTGAGCGTTCCCTTATTGACTGACAACCCATAATGTTCTGGCGAAGTTATCACCTCCCAGAAACTCACTTCATTTTGAATTGCGCACACGGCTATCTTTGCCACCGTTGTATTACCAATACCACGCGCAGGATAGTTGACAATACGCTTAAAGGCTTCTTCGTCATCAGGATTTGCCACCAGTCGGAAGTAAGCGATAATATCCTTGATTTCCTTACGCTGGAAGAAACTGAGACCACCATAGATACGATAAGGAATGGATTGTTTTCTTAATTCTTCCTCAAAACTTCGACTCTGAGCATTGGTGCGATAGAGAATGGCAAAATCGCTATATTGACAGTCATCTTGCCGCTTGATTTTTTTGATTTCACGGCACACTATCAGAGCTTCCTCCTTATCACTATAAGCTGGCTTATAGAGCAAACATTCTCCCTTGTCGTTCTTGCTATAAACATCCTTGGGAATCTGATTGCTGTTGTGCTTTATCAGGCTATTGGCCGCCTCCACAATACTCTGCGTACTACGATAGTTCTGCTCCAGTTTGAAGAGTTTGGCTCCCTTGAACTGCTTTTGGAAATTAAGAATATTGTCAATATTGGCGCCACGGAAACTATAGATGCTCTGCGAGTCGTCGCCCACGGCACAAATGTTCTTCTCAACCATTTTATCATACAAGAGTAAAAGTATACGCTGCTGAACCTTATTGGTATCTTGATATTCGTCAACCAATATGTACTTAAATGAGTTAGCGTATTTCTGGCATATTTGTTCGTTCTTAAATAATTTATAAGTATAATACAACAAATCATCAAAATCCATTGCATTGGCTTTAAGGCAACGCTCAGAATAAGTTTTATAGATTTTTGCAACACTTTTCAACAAGACACCAGAATGATAACCAGTTGGAGTATTATCATCAATATGCTTAGACATATACTCTGAAGGGCCTATCAAATTATTTTTTGCATTTGATATTATAGCATGAATGACTCTGGGTTTGTACGTTCTTTCATCAAGCCCCATCTCCTTAACAATCGTTTTGATTAAAGAACAAGAATCAGACTCGTCATAAATCGAGAAATCAGAAGAAAAGCCCAAAAAAATAGCCTCTTTGTGTAATATACGAGCAAAGACACTATGAAAAGTGCCCATATATTTCTGCCTTTGAGCAAATATTTCACCAAACATTTTACTTATACGCTCAACCATTTCCCTCGCAGCTTTATTTGTAAAAGTCAAGACCAATAGAGAATCTAAATCCTTTCCCTGCTTCTTGAGGTAAGCAATCTTATAGGTTAGCACACGCGTCTTGCCAGAACCTGCGCCAGCTATCACCAACGATGGTCCATCAATATATTCTACAGCCTTACGCTGCGATTCGTTCAAGTCGTTCAATAGATTCATATTCTTGCTTGCTGAGTATTATTTCACCCTGTAGCCACCTACAGCAGTATTGGGGTTTAGATCTTCACCCTCTTTGGGGAAAACGGGAATGAAGCGCATCTCGTGCTCTATCTGTCGCTGTCGCTTACGCATATACTTGCTCGGATGCTGTGAGTCGAACTTACGTGGATTGGGCAACGTGGCAGCTATCAAGGCGCACTCGCTACGGAATAGATCTTCTGCCTTTTTATCGAAATGATATTCTGCCACTGCATCCACTCCATATATTCCATTACCCATCTCAATGCTGTTGAGATAAACCTCCATGATACGCTGCTTACTCCACATCATCTCGATGAGGAAGGTAAAGTATGCTTCAAAGCCCTTACGGGTCCAAGAACGACCAGGCCATAGAAAAACATTCTTGGCCGTCTGCTGGCTGATGGTACTGGCCCCATGCACCTTTCCACCACGGGCATTATTGCGGGCGGCATGCTGTATGGCATTGAAGTCAAAACCATGATGTATCAGGAAACGAGAGTCCTCGCTTGCCATCACTGCCACAGGCATATGAGGCGAGATTTTGTCCATCGAAACCCAGTGATGATGCAGAGTAACACTCTCACCACCAGACACTTGCTGAAAGCATCTAATCACCATCAGAGGCGTAAGGTATACGGGGATGAAACGATACGCCACAACAGCAAGAATGGTGGTACTGAAAAACAGCACCACCACCCATTTTAATATTTTCTTAATTTTTTGAAGTATCATCAGAATGATTACTCAATAATAATAAAACTCATACTTCACTTTTGACAGCGAACTGAGAAGTAATATCTTTAATTCAATGTTCCGTTGTTGGCCTTGTTTACCATTTCCTTGCTGGCATAGAGATAAACCTCCACACGACGGTTAGCAGCCTGACCAGCCTTAGTGCTGTTGTCAGCTACAGGATTGCTGGAACCATAACCAGCTACATTCTTAAACTGACTGGCACGTACACCACAAGAGGTAAGATAATTGTATACTGCCTTGGCACGATTCTCGCTCAAAGGAAGGTTGATACCATCATTACCTGTTATGTCGGTATAACCCTGAATGTCTACCTGGCAGTCTGGGTTGTTCTTCAGTACCTGAGAGAACTTAGCCAAATCGTTCTTGGCATTGGCATTCAGGTCGTATTTATTGAGCTTGAAAAGGATACCAGAATCGAAAGTTACCTTAACGGCAGCCAAACCATTCGTATCTGTCACCTGCTCCACCTTGGCATTCTCTATCTGCTTGGCCTCAGCAGCTACCTTATCCATTCGTTTACCGATCAAAGCTCCTGTACCGCCACCTACGGCAGCACCAATCGCTGCACCTACAAGGGCACCTGTTCCGCGATGACTATTATTAAGTAATCCACCTACGATGGCACCAAGAGCTGCACCAGAACCTGCTCCTACCGCAGCACCAGTACCTGTCTTTGTCTGACAACTACCCAAAACCAGTAGCATAGATAGAGCTGCTACCTGAAATTTCATCTTTTTCATACTATTTTCTCCTATATAACAACTGTTTTAAATGCAAAGATAACTCTTTTTTCTCCAACATGGAGTTTTTTCTAATATTTTTTTGTATTTTTGCATGCAAAATTAAGGCTAATTGCAAAATATGCCAAAGGAAAACTCCTACAAAGATGGAGGAAATCCCTAAACCATCATTTCTAAATATCAAAATACATAATAAAAATATGGCTAAAGAATTAAAGAATTTGACCAAGCGTGCTGATAATTATAGTCAGTGGTACAATGACTTGGTAATGAAGGCCGACCTCGCTGAGCTTTCTCCAGTGCGTGGCTGTATGATTATCAAACCATACGGTTATGCCATCTGGGAAAAGATGCAGCAAGAGCTCGACAAAATGTTTAAGAAGACTGGTGTACAGAACGCATACTTCCCAATGCTCATCCCCAAGAGTTTCTTCTCGCGTGAGGCTGAGCACGTGGCAGGATTCGCCAAGGAGTGTGCCGTGGTAACCCACTATCGTCTCAAAGCATCTGAAGACGGCAAGAGCGTAGACGTAGACCCAGCAGCAAAACTCGATGAAGAGCTTATCATCCGCCCTACTTCCGAGACCATTATCTGGAACACCTACAAAAACTGGATTCACTCTTGGCGCGACCTCCCTATCCTCTGCAACCAGTGGTGTAACGTGATGCGCTGGGAGATGCGTACCCGTCCTTTCCTTCGCACATCAGAATTCCTCTGGCAGGAAGGCCATACAGCCCATGCCACAAAGGAAGAAGCAGAGGCAAAGGCTCAGGAGATGTTGAAGGTGTATGCCGATTTTGCTGAGAAATATATGGGTGTGCCTGTTCTTCAGGGCGTGAAGAGCGAGACAGAGCGCTTTGCTGGCGCCCTCAACACTTACACCATTGAGGCTATGATGCAGGACGGAAAGGCTTTGCAGAGCGGTACTTCTCACTTCCTCGGACAGAACTTCGCCAAGAGCTTCGACGTGACCTATCTTAATAAGGAGAACAAGCCTGAGTACGTATGGGCTACCTCATGGGGTGTTTCTACCCGCTTGATGGGTGCACTCATCATGGTTCATAGCGATGATAATGGTCTTGTGTTGCCTCCTAAGTTGGCTCCTATTCAGGTTGTCATCGTTCCTATCAACAAGGGCGAAGAACAGTTGCAACAGATTACAGCCAAGTTGCAGCCTGTTATCGACCAGTTGCGCGAACTGGGCATCAGCGTGAAGTATGATGACTCTGACAACAAGCGTCCAGGCTTCAAGTTTGCTGACTATGAGCTCAAGGGTGTTCCTGTACGCCTCGTTATGGGTGGACGCGACCTCGAGAACAACACTATCGAAATCATGCGCCGTGACACCTTGGAGAAAGAGTCTGTCAGCTTCGACGGCATCGTGGAGCGCGTCAAGGATATGCTTGAGGACATTCAGCGCAACATCTTTGAGAAAGCTCGCAACTATCGTGACGCTCATGTCTACGAATGTGACAACTACGAGGAATTCAAAGAGCGCGTCAAGGACGGAGGCTTCTTCCTCTGCCACTGGGATGGTACAGCCGAGACTGAGGCTAAGATCAAGGAAGATACCCAGGCCACCATTCGTTGCGTGCCATTCGCATACGAACAGACTCCAGGCGTAGACATGGTAAGCGGCAAACCTGCTGTGGCTCGTGTCATCATCGCTCGTAGCTACTAAACATAGTAGATTCGTAAAACGTATTTTTTTAACCATACTGAAGTTAAAGAAGCTCTGCAATGCTTCTTTAACTTCTTTCATTTTTGTCAAGTTTATGAATATTGTAATCATGGATGGCTACGCATCCAATCCTGGTGACCTCAACTGGGATGCTCTTAAACAACTGGGCCATGTCACTGTCTACCCACGCACATCGGATGCAGAGAAGGTGGAACGCGCTAAAGATGCCGACATCATACTCATCAACAAGGTGCAGATGGATGCAGAAACCCTTGACCAGCTACCCCGACTCAAGTATATCGGTGTACAGGCCACAGGCTTCAACGTGGTAGATATCAAAGCTGCAAAAGAACGAGGTATCGTAGTAACCAACATACCTGCTTATAGCACCGAAAGCGTGGCACAGATGACTTTTGCACTCATCCTTTCCATTACTAACCGCGTGGAGCACTACACTAAAGAAAACCGCAATGGACGATGGGCTAACAATCCTGACTTTTGCTACTGGGATACTCCTCTCATAGAACTTGCCGGCAAGCAGATGGGCATTGTGGGACTGGGGAACATCGGCATGAAGGTAGCCACCATCGCTCATAGCATGGGCATGAATGTATGCAGCTACACCAGTAAGAGTGCCGCCGACCTACCCGACTGGATTACCAAGGTAGACAGAGACGAGTTGTTGGCTTCTGCTGATATCCTGTCACTCCATTGTCCTCTCACTGAGGATACTCACCACTTCATCAATGCTGAGAGTATAGAGAAGATGAAGTCTACGGCCATACTCATCAACACAGGACGTGGACTGCTTGTCGATGAAGAAGCATTAGCAAAAGCTCTGCATAAGGGAAAACTTGCCGCCTATGGTGCCGACGTGATGACGCAAGAGCCACCCCAGAAAGACAATCCTCTCTTTTGCGAACCTAATGCCTTTATTACTCCACACATCGCATGGGCTACACTCGAAGCACGCACCCGTCTCAACAGACAAGTTGCAGCAAACGTAAAGGCATTTATTGAGGGACATCCCATCAATGTGGTAAATAAGTAACGCAAGTTTCATTGGCGATAGATGTTAAAGCATTGGCATTAACTTCTATCCACCATAGGAAGTGAAGATCACTTTAACTCCTATGATATATTATAATTTCATTATCGCCTCTTCAACAAGACATAAATGATAACAGGTGCTCCCACCAAAGGGGTAACTGCTGCAAGAGGAATAACTCCATTGTAGGCTGGCAACGTGCAGAGCCAGCTACACAATAGAGCTATCACGGAACCCAAAAGCATCGTTGATGGCAATAGCAGACGATGATTCTCTGAACCAATAAGCAGTCGCGCTATGTGGGGTGTAGCCAATCCTATAAACGACACAGGACCACAGAAGGCTGTTACCGTAGCGGTGAGTACACCTGTCACAACAAGAAGTAGAAGGCGTAACCTATGTGTGTCGATACCTAAGTTCTCTGCATACAACTCGCCCAAGAGAAGTGCATTGAGAGGCTTTACAAGCAATAAAGCCGCCAATAGAAAGATACCTATAAGTGTTGCTGCCACAGGAATGCTATGAAGCGACACATTGCCGAAACTTCCCATTCCCCATATCATATACGATTTTACCCCCTCGCTCGTGGCAAAAAAGTTGAGTAGCGTAATAGCACTATTGGCCAAATAACCTATCATCAGACCAATAATAAGGAGCATGGTACTACTACGCACAACAACAGAAAGAGCCGAAATGAGTGCTGTCACTATTAATGCTCCTACAAGGGCCGACGCAAGCACTGCCACATAACCAGCTACACTGAGCAAACCTGTCGACACGCTACCCCCCATGCCCAACATAACAATGGCTACGGCTAAGGCTGCGCCACTGTTAATACCAAATACATCTGGACCTGCCAAAGGATTACGGAAGGTGGTTTGCAGAAGAAGACCGCTGACAGCTAAAGCGGCTCCTCCCATCAGGGCCATCAGAGCCTGTGGAAGACGCGAATGGATAATAATAAAGTGCAACGTATCAGATGTAGCATCTGCATTGCTTCCAAGAAGAATGGCTACAACATCCGACAGAGGAATACTGACACTTCCCATGGCAAGGTTGAGCACAAAGAGCGCAACGATCAACAGGATAGCTGCCACAAGAGTGACTATGTTTTGGGGATGCTTCATAGGTAGCTTTGAGTCATTTTTATTATACGACTGCAAAGTTACATTTTTTTCTTTAAACAAGCAAATTCACCGTTCAGAAGTTCAAGGATTTCATCCATCTACATAGCAAAGCAATACCCGGCAGGATACAGGCCACAAGGTCGGTCAGTCCTGTTGCCACCAACATGCTTACATGGGCATGAAAAGTGGTGTATGTCTCTGTAGGTATCAATACTCCTTGCAACAGAACTGCGTAAATAATAAAAACAACCAGTTCGCGTACCGTAGCCTTACTGCGATAATCGAAACTGCAGTGGATGGTGTGGAAAATGCTATTCACTGCCAATGCAATATACTTCTGAATGCCAAAAGATGGCACTCTCCACCTCATATTTTCCAAATTCGTGCGGTTGCTACTATATCCTAAACGGGATTGATTCATAGCGTCATTCATCGTCAGTTCCATAAGTATAATCATTTTTTAAAAAGAAAACGTTCACTTGATCTACTGCAAAAGTATAGGAAACATATTACACCATGATGTAGAACATATTACATTTCTGTAACAATTCAGTTCTATGAAATTTGCTATCAATATCCCGTGTTACAAGATAAATCCCCACGCTATCCTCTAACAACTATTGGGTTTAACATAGAGCCTCCTTCCTTTTTCTGTCGTTCATGATGACAGCCATATTATCAATCGCCCATACGATTAAGTTATCTATAATAGGTATTAGAGTCTCTGAACGTGGAGTAAGCGAATACTCCACTCTTGGTGGAACTTCTGCATACACTTTTCTTGTAACGTAACCATCCGCTTCCAATGTCTTCAAGGTGCTGGTAAGCATCTTTTGCGATATATCTGGAATGAGCTTGCGAAGAGCATTAAAGCGAAGTGGTCCATCCATGTGGTTTTTAAGTGTGTAGATAACCAACAACGACCACTTGTCACATATACGAGCCAGCACATTGCGTATAGGGCAATCCTGCACGATCATTTCTTTTATCATTCTTGCCATTTTGGAATATAATTAGAATGTTAATATCATACTACTATATTTTCCCCATTACTAAGCTTCCCCATTTGCGATGGGGTTGATTCATATTATCTTATGTTGAAAATACTTTTATTTTCAGCAATAGGCTACAAAAGTAACTAATATCCGTCAAGCATGCAAGTACCAAAAGTTAATCTAAGTTAAGACCACTTTTTCATTATTCCCATCCCACCTCATTAGTTACCTTCGAGTAACTATCACACCCACAAGTGCCTTCTTGTATCAACTGCTCATTTGTTGTATCTTTGCATCACCATTCTGAAAGAAGAAATATAATTATCCATATAAATTAAACAAAAAAATAAATTAAACAAAAAAATAAATTAAACAAAAAAATGAAAGAAACAAAGACGATTGCAAACGCAGCCAACTTTACAGCTGTAGATTTTGGCAAGATGAACGAGATTAAAGACTACACCCTGCTTTTAAAACCTGATATAAAGGTTTCGGGTAAGGTTTTTGGAGGCGAGAGCGTGAATGCTACGGGTGCTGAATTCTCTTTCCAATGTTTTGCACCAGGTGCTGAAACAGGATTCCTCCACACTCATAAAAACCATGAGGAATTGTATTTCTTCCTTAGCGGTAAGGGCGAGTTTCAGGTAGACGATACGATTTTCCCTATCCAAGAGGGAAGCGTTGTAAGAGTAGCACCTGATGGCAAACGTGCTGTTCGTAACAACGGTACAGAACCTCTTATAATGCTTTGCATACAATACAAAGGCAATACTTTTACTCCCGAAGATGCAACGGATGGTATCATCCTAAAAGACCAAGTAAAGTGGTAAAAACATAATGGAAAAACAAGCCAGCACGATGAACTGCTGGCTTGTTTTTTTATGGAAGACCGAAACTGCATAGGATTCTTCCACTGTTATTTAGGGAAAATCATACTCCCATTTATGGTTTTCCCCTTGTCATCTGCAGTCTTTTTGTCTATCTTTGCACTATGAAAGAAGAAAGACAGCACTCGATACTTAGCAAGTTTACATGGTGCTCTTCGACTCTTTCTGGATACTATAATTAAAAGAATTAATAGAATAATAACCTTTTAAAGAAAGACTGTTATGAAAAGAATGATGATTACTTTCGTAGCAACATGGATGATAATTACATCTATGACAGCCCAAAGATTGACAAATATCCAAGCTGAAGCTCGTTTTATCACCGATAAGATGATTGTAGAACTGGGATTGAGCAATGCTCAGCGTAACAACCTACTGAACATCAACTTCGCTTACCTTGATGGTATACGAAGCTATCGCGACATCGATGCATACGGCTGGAAGTATCGCAACAAGCAACTCAAGCGCATGCTCACCCCTAACCAATGGAAAAGATTCAAGGACTCATACTACTTCTATCGCCCTATCGGTTGGCAGAATCATGTGTATGTTCACCATATTTATACCCGATATCCCAAGCATAACTGGGGACACGACAAGCGCCGCCCTTGCCCTGAGTGCAGCTACGGAAGACCAGGATGGCCAGGCGGAACCCATGTAACCTATGGACCAGGAAAGCCGGGCAAGCATCACAAGCACCACAAGCACGACAAGCACGACAAGAAGTGGAAGTACGACAAGAAGAAATGGAAGCACGATAGAGATTGGGATGATGATTGGGATGATGACTAAGATTAAGACTGAGATTAAGACTTTCATTCGATGATAAAACAGAAGAAATCCAAGCTATAAATGATTCTCTGGCTTGGATTTCTCGCTATGTGCATGTGGTTCAAGAACGGGCTGAAGGCCCAAAAGCTCCTAATCCTTTACCTTTCGGCCAGTAACCGTTGGTTCAGGGCGCGTGGGGCTTACTTACGAAAGTTCAGTTACTAACAAAACGTCTTCCACAATCTGCTCATCGAGCAGGCGATTATCCGAAAGCA
>USOQ01000034.1 GCA_900556395.1 Candidatus Segatella caccae
TGATCGACGACTCCAAGTCATTGAACGAGGTCGTTGTCATCGGTTATGGTCGTGCTAAGAAAAACGACTTGACGGGTTCTGTCACAGCCATCAAGCCTGACGAGATGTCAAAGGGTATCACAAGCAGTGCCTCAGATATGTTGGTAGGTAAGATTGCCGGTGTGGACGTACAGACAGGTGGCGGTCAGCCAGGTTCTGGCGCACAGATTCGTATCCGTGGTGGTGCCTCTCTGAAGGCTTCTAACGACCCTCTCTATGTAATCGATGGTTTGGCTATTGATAATAACAATCTGACGGGTACAAGTAACATCTTGGCGATGATTAACCCTAACGATATCGAGAGCTTCACAGTATTGAAGGATGCTTCGGCAACAGCCATCTATGGTTCTCGTGCTTCTAATGGTGTCATCATCATCACCACAAAGAAGGGACGTGCCGGTCAGAGACCTACCGTTACCTATAATGGTGATATTACCTTGTCAACCATCCAGAAGAAATATGAGGTGATGAATGCCAGCGAGTACAAGCAGGCTCTTACCTCTTTAGGCTATAAAACAAGTGGTTTGGGTACAGCCGACACCGATTGGCAGGACGAGATTTTCCGCACTGCCATCTCTACCAAGCACAGCCTCAGCATACAGGGCGGTTTGAAGGATATGCCTTACCGTATTGGCTTAGGTTTCGAAGACAACAACGGTATCGTTAAAACCAGCTGGATGAAGCGTTTCAATACTTCTGTCAATTTGGCTCCTTCCTTCCTCGACAAGCACTTGAACTTCAACTTTACTGCAAAGTATATGTTCGAAAAGGACCGCTATGCCGATTATGGTGGCGCCATCGGTAATGCGTTGACCATGGATCCAACACAGCCTGTTCGTGTTAACGATGAGATGTACAACTCTGTAGGCGGATATTTCCAGTATCTGGATAACAAAGGCGACAAGATTACAGATCCTAACTGGACAAAGATAGCCAAGAGTCAAGTTCCTCAGAACCCAGTGGCTCTCCTCAACAACCAAAAGATGATAGCCAATACTCATGACATATCTTCAAACTTAGAGGTAGATTATAAGATTCACGGCTTCGAAGACTTGCATTTGCACGCTGCCATCGGTGCACAGTACACTGATGCCAAGCAGCATAATGATATTAGCAAGTATTCATCATCCAACAACTATTTTGGTTGGTATGGTACTGACCATCAATACAAATACAGCATCGAAGGAAAAGCTTTTGCTGAATATGCCCACAAGTTTGGTGTGCACGACATCGACATCATGGCAGGTGCTGAGCAGAGCCACTATCACAGAACAACCTATAACTTCGGAAGCGGTATCGATGAGTATTTGAGAGATAACAATCCACAGGTTGTAAATGGAGAATGGAACTACGTGAATAACCCACAATACATGGCAAACACCATGTGGAAGGGTCACAACTCTTTGGTATCTTACTTCGGACGTTTCAACTATAACTTGCTGGACCGCTATTTGCTTACAGCAACCTTCCGTGCCGATGGTTCTTCTCGTTTCAGAAAGGGCAAGAAATGGGGTTACTTCCCAGCAGCAGCCTTTGCCTGGAAGATTAACAACGAGTCTTTCTTGAAGAATGTACAATGGATTGATGAGTTGAAGCTCCGCTTGGGCTGGGGTATGACTGGTCAGCAGAATGGTATTGACGACTTCTACTATACTCCTAAATATGCCGTCAGCGACACTTATGCACTGTATCCATTTGGTAACCAGTATTATCAGACCATGCGTCCATCCAAGTACAATCCAGACTT
The DNA here is from genome assembly GCA_900556395.1 of Candidatus Segatella caccae. Taxonomy (GTDB): domain Bacteria; phylum Bacteroidota; class Bacteroidia; order Bacteroidales; family Bacteroidaceae; genus Prevotella; species Prevotella caccae. The sequence goes on from USOQ01000034.1 coordinate 1,787, forward strand.
GACATGGGAAACGACCACAACCTACAATGGCGGTATTGACTTCACCGCTCTCAATGGCCGCTTCGGCTTCAATATTGATGGTTACTATCGTAAGACTACTGACTTGTTGTCAGAAATAGACATCGCTGGTGGTACTAACTTTGGCGACAAACTCTTGAAGAACATCGGTTCTTTGGAAAACTATGGTGTGGAATTGGCATTCAATGTGAAGCCTATCGTCACCAAGGACTTCGTTTGGGATGTAACCTACAACGTGGGATGGAACCACAACGAAATAACTGAGTTGGAGGCTGGCTTGAAAGACTGGGTTTGGACAGGTAGCAAGGTGTCTCGTGGTAACAACACATTGGTACAGGTAAACAAGGTTGGCGAACCTCTCAATTCTTTCTATGTTTTCCAGCAGGTTTACGATGAGAACGGAAAGCCTATTGAGGGACTGTATGTTGACCGTGACGGTAACGGCAAGATTGACAATGACGACCGTTATTGCTACAAGAGCCCTGCTCCTGATGTCATCATGGGTCTTACCACCAAGTTCATCTATAAGAACTGGGACTTCAGTGCAGCCTTCCATGCATCTATCGGCAACTATGTGTTCTACGATTTCCTGAATTCAAAAGCTGAGTTGGCGAAAATTAACGATACCGATCTCTTCAGAAACACAACTGCTGAAGCCGTCGATCTTGGCTTTATGGGAACAACAGATCTCACCACCAATACCAGCGACTATTTCGTACGCAATGCTTCTTACCTGAAGTGTAGCAACATGACTTTGGGATATAGCTTCCCTGCATTGATCAAGGCAGGTGCTGAGAAGATTTGCAGTGGACGCATCTTCTTTACCGTACAGAACCCATTCATCATTACCAAGTACAAGGGTATCGACCCAGAGGTAAGCAGTGGTATCGACAGCAATCCTTACCCACGTCCAATAAGCTTCCAGCTTGGTTTGAATCTTAACTTCTAAAATACAATAAGGAGACAATTATGAAAAAGATATTTATAAAGACTGCAATGGCAAGTATGTTGTGCATGGGCTTTGTCTCTTGCGCAGACGAACTGAATATCAAGTCCATTGACCCACAGGCTAAACCAACATATACAGTAGAGGGCCTCTTGGCAAAGCAGTATGCTACGCTTGGTCTTACCGGACAGAAAGGTCCAGCAGGTTCAGCCGACTTGAGTGGCGACGAGGGTGAGAGCGGATTCATCCGTACCATTTTCAACCTGCAAGAGTTGATGACTGACGAGACAGCATGGGCATATCAGGCCGATAATGCCATCGCTCCTATCACCAATTTCAGTTGGAATAGTGGTAATGACCGTGTAAACTGGGCATACCAGCGCCTCATTTTCGACATCACCCTGTACAACCAGTTTATTTCCGAGCAGTCAGGCAGCCTGAGCGAAGACAAAATTGCAGAAGTTCGCTTCCTCCGTGCACTGAACTACTATTATTTCCTTGACCTGTATCGCAAGGCTCCATTCAAGCTCACTTTCGACGATAGTCTCCCTACCGAGATAAAGGGAAAGGATCTCTACGACTGGTTGGATAATGAGTTGACCACCATCGAGCCTCTGATGGCTGAGGTGGGCGCTTATAATAACAGTCAGAATTTCGGACGTGCCGACCGTGGTGCAGCATACGCACTTCATGCCCGCTTGGCTCTTAACTCTGAAGTTTATACCGATGGTAAGGTGAAGGATTACCAGAAGGCTATCGATTATTGCGACAAGATTCTCAACAACGTAGGTGAAGGCGAAGGTAAATACAATCTTTGCCGTGCAGAAAAGAACGGTTACAGCGGTTACCAGCAGCTGTTCATGGGCGACAATGACTGCAACCCAGAGGCCATGAAAGAAATCATCTTCCCTATCCGTCAGGATGGTTTGAAAGCCCGTGCTTATGCAGGTACCACTTACCTCGTAGCGGCAGCCACTATCGGTGGTATGCCTTATGCAAGCACAGGTGACCCATGGAAATGTTTTTTTGCCCGCGAAAACATGGTTGAGAAGTTCTTCCCTAACAAGAATGACATCCCTAAGGCTACTGTTGATGATGTCTTGAAAAATCCTTCTAAAGAACAGGTGATTGCAAAAGATAGCGAGAAAGGTATCGGCACTGCCAACGTGATCGCAAAGGCTAAAGACGACCGTGCCCTGTTGTATATGGGTGTAGGTGGCTGCGAAGAAGGCAAAGTTCGTACGATAAATCCTGGTGAGGCTATCACAGGTCCTCTGAATGGTGCGTCTTTTGTAAAGTGGAGCAATCTCCACGCAGATGGTTCCACACAGCACGACCAGAACTATTCTGATACAGACTTCCCTGTGTTCCGCTTGGCAGAAATCTATCTGACCCGTGCAGAGGCTAAGTATCGCCTCAATGGCAGTCAGGATGGTTTGGCTGACATCCTGTTAGTTCAGGACCGTGCCAACCGTGCCTCGAAAGCTACATCAGTAAATGAACAGACCCTTATTGATGAATGGTGCCGTGAGTTCTATATGGAAGGCCGCCGTCGTTCCGACTTGGTTCGCTTTGGCTTGTTCACTGGTTCTAAGTACCTCTGGAGTTTCAAGGGTGGTGCAGAAAAAGGTGCTGGTATTCCTGCATACTATGACATCTATCCTATTCCAGACAATGAGATCAAAAACAATCCTAACATGAATCAGAACCCCAAATATTAATTGTTTGGAAACCAGATTTAATTAAAAGAAATCAATTATGAAAAAGATATTCAAATTCATGTTGCTGCCAGCATTGGTACTCCCTTTGCTCTTTACATCCTGTGATGAAGACAGAGACAGCAACCCTACATTGGACCTGAGTCATCTTGCAGAGGGATTTGTATTGAACACTCCTGCTCTTGCAGAAAACAATACCTACGACCCCTACTATGCAAAAAACTTGGTATTGACATGCTCTCAGCCAAATTATGGTGGAGTACCTTACCCTGTGAAGTATTATGCACAGGTTTCTATAGACCCTACATTCGTCAGCGATCCTACAGTCACTCATAAAGAGTTGGCGACATACGCAGAGAATCCAAGCAGTTTGGATTTTGATGCATACGAAGTAAACAAAGCTATTGTATCTCTCTTCCGGGCAGCCAATCCTGATGCAAAACTTCCTGACGAGATGCCAGTTTATATCCGCCTTCGTGCAGTCATTGGCGGTACTTTGAATCAAACCTTGGGCGAGACCTATTCAAATGTCATCACCTTGCCTTCTGTGAAGGCTACTATTCCTGACGCTAAGTTCACTGAAAACCTCTTCTTGATTGGAAGTTCTATCCAGACTCCATGGGAGAGTTGGAAACCTATTCCTCAGGTATTTGAGAAGAATGGCGAATACTATGGTATCATCTACGTGCCAGCTGGTGGCGAATTCAATTGGGGTACTGAGATCAATGACAAACTCGGCATCAACCAAATCAAGGAAATCAACGATGTAGCTGGTGCAGGTATCACTGCAGGTGACGACCAAAACCTCAAGGTAGCCAACGCAGGTTGGTACACTCTCCACTTTAAGGGTAAGATTTCCAAAGATAAGAAGAACATCAACTGGACACTGACTGTATACAAGACTCAGGTTTGCCTGATTGGTGCTTGTATTGGTCAAACTAATTGGGGCTTTGCTGACGAAAATGCTCTGACACCTCCAGACGATCCAAGTGGTGATTGGGTTTCTCCTGCATTCACTGCCGGCAGCGAACTTCGTGTTGCTGTCAAGGTCGGTGACTGCGAGTGGTGGAGCACAGAGTTCACTATTCTCAAGGGCGACGTGTTCTGGCGTAAACAAAAGGTTATTGACGGCTGGAAGAAGGACGTGGGTTCAGATTACTCTGTATCTACCGCCCCTGGCCAGAAGTTGTATGTCAACTTTGATACAAATAAAGCTGAAGTTAAATAATTTAAGATGAAAGCAAAATGAAAAAGATATTTTTATATAGCTTAGCAGTCTTGGCAAGTGTTATACTTGCCAGCTGCAACGGCGACTACGATGATTGGGCTCAACCACAGCACAATCCACAGGAAGAAGCCATCACGATTCCTGGCTTTACTGCAACAAGAGTTCAGGCCATCGACTTTGCCAATGTGACAACAGATAGTGTCAGCACCTTCACATTGAGCGAAGCAGCTCTTCCTGAAGGTTTTACACTTGATAATGCTCGCTTAGAGATTATTCCTCAAGGAGAAGATAATGCAATCAAGAAAATCGTTAATGCAAGCATTGAGGGTAAGTCCGCTGTTGCAGATCTTTCAGAAGTAATAGAATATTATTATGGCAAGCGTCCTGTAGCTCACTCTTTTGTTGCCCATGTTTATTTAAATGCGGTCAAAAATGGTGATGCTGTTCTTATTGATGCTGGTAAAATTAACCTTGTGATGACTCCAAAGGCTCCATTCATTGACTCCAACTACTATATGGTTGGCCTAATGACAGATTGGAAGTTGTCACCCGACTTTAAATTTACTCACTCAGATGCAGATGTTTATGAGGATCCTGTATTTACCCTCGTGTTTACCACCAAAGAAGACGACCAATACTGGAAGATTATTCCACAGGGAAATGTAGATACTGGTAATATTTGGGCAGTAGAAAACGATCCTAAAGGTGTTGTTGGTGTAGAAACTGACGGTGATGACGCAATGAGTGGTACACTTCTCACTACCACTTCAAAAGGTGAAAAGGCTAACGCTGGTAAGATTGCAAAGGCTGGTACCTATAAGATGACAATCAACATGATGAACTACACTTATGCCATCGAACAAATTGCAGATTACTATCTTGTTGGTGCCTTGCAAAGTTGGAACGAAAAAGACATGTCTTGCTTGATGACAGCTGAGTCTGCTATGGTTCTGAGCTTTACTACGAAGTGGACAGGTGGTGCTAACCTGAAGATTTGGAAGGATAGCAACTTTGGTGATTGGAACAATGCCTTTGGTTCTGCTGCTGGTGATGGTGTGAGTGATGCTGAGGGAAAGTTAAAGGTTAATGGTGGTGCTATCGTTTGCCCAGAGAAGAATGCTTACTATACATTCTCAGCCGACTTCTCTACCATGACTTACAAGTGGACAAAGCTTGCCAACCAGAATCCTACTGAATTCGAATATGTTGCCCTGATAGGTGTAGATGGCAAGTGGAATGACGGTGACGACATCGACTTGAAGCAAGTGGCTCCTCACAATTGGTACAAAGCCAATGTAGAGATTCCTGATGGCGGTTTTAAGATTCGTGCAGATCATAAGTGGCGCGATGATGGAAACTGGGGTTTTAGTAAAGGTCAGAACTATGAGAATAAGGGAACTCTTATCACTTCTGGTGTCAGCGGCAACATCCCTGTTCCTGCAGGTACATACAACATTTTCTTTAATGATATTACGGGTGCTTATGCCTTCATTGAAGTAAAATAATATTTAGTACAATAGTACACACATATATATGTTGTGTGTGTTCATAATTAAAAGGCGGTTCTCGAACATATCGAGAGCCGCCTTTTTTCTTTATCTTCATTCCTACATTTTTCCCTAAAACTTTGGAAGTTACGAGGGAAAAACGTATCTTTGCAGAAGAAAAGCTGCACTCGGCAAATTGAAACATTTCACTATGGATAGTTTGATACAATATAATGATGCGGTCAACGCTATAAAGACAGCCATACTTCAAGGACAATATGAAGCAGCCAAAGGTGTGAACCGCATACAACTTGCTTTATATTATGCCATCGGGAAATATCTTTCACAACATACTCGCAAAGGAGTATGGGGCGAGGGAGCGTTGGCAGCTATCAGCGAACAGCTTCGCAAGGATCTACCAGGTCTTCGAGGATTCTCGGAAACTCAAATGAAGGATATGAGACGTTTTTATGAGGCATGGAAGATGTTAGATAATAATATGACGGTTGCAACTGCCGAAATTACATCTTGCAATTCGGCGGTTACAACCGCCGAATTGCAAGACAAAGAGTATCAGATAGACATATTTCATACATTGACTATCACAAACATACCAGAATTCCCTGTGGATGACTTTTTCAAAGTACCTTTTACTCATCACTCAGCCATCATTATTGGAACTAAAGATACTTCGGCACGCTATTATTATATCCACCGCACTGCAGAGGAACATCTTGCCGTAAAGAAACTCCGCCAACTTATAAAGGAGGATGCTTTTCATAGCCAAGGTCACATACCAAACAATTTTACCAAAACCATCAACGATTCAAAGGAAGCTCGACGTGCAATAGAAATGTTCAAGGATGAATATCTGCTCGATTTTATCAATGTAGAAGAGATTGGCGTACGCGAAAAAATAGATGTCGATGAACGAGTTGTAGAACAAAGCATCGTTCAGAACATCAAGAATTTCATCATGACCTTTGGCAGAGACTTTGCTTTCATCGGCAACCAATACCATTTGGAAATCTATGGTGTTGAACAATTCCCAGACCTGCTGTTTTTCAATCGAGAATTGAACGCCATGGTTTGTATAGAATTGAAACTTGGCGAGTTTAAGACCTCTTATCTTGGACAACTTTTTGGCTATCTCCAAATTCTCGACGACAAAGTGCGCAAACCACACGAGAATCCATCTATTGGAATCGTTCTTTGCCAATCAGCAAACTACTCTTATGCTGAATATGCTGTTCGAGACTACACCAAGCCGATGGGAGTTGCTACCTACAAGACGTTGGATGACATGCCAGAAAGATTACGCAAGGCTTTGCCTGATATGAAGAAAATGATAGACTTGCTTAAAATCAAGGAAGAATAATTTCCCCAAAAAACTTTGGTGGTTACGAGGGAAAGTCATATAACTATATAAGAAAAGCTGCACTCGGCAAATTGAAAACAAGCTTTTTTTGCGCTCATTTGCTTTTTCTTTGCAGAAGATAAACTGTACTCGGAAAATTAGAAATAACATTAAAAATAAAGCAATATGGATGTAGCTATAAATAATATAACAACAACTATAACAGTTCCACAAGTTGACTTCAACTTATTAAAGGAACTGGCAAAGAAGTTTGGATGGGTCATTCAAGCCGAAAAGAAAAGTGGCATTGAAGAAGCCATGGAAGATGTTAAAGCAGGCAGAGTATTTCATGCAAAAGATGCTCACGATTTAATCAAACAGTGCTTGGAATGAAATACTCTATTGACTTTACAAACAAATTTAAAAAGTCTCTGCGAAAAGGAGTGAAACGTGGGTTAGATCCAGTCCTCATGGAAAAAGCCGTATAGAAACTATCTAATGAAGGTAAACTGCCACCATCATATAAATCGCATAAACTTCATGGAAACCTGGAGGGCATTTGGGAATGCCACATAACTCCAGATTGGTTGATGCTATGGGAACAAAACGATGAAAAACTAACTTTGCTGTTTCTCAACAATGGAACTCATAGCGATTTGTTTTGACTATGATATACTGAACTTTCGCATTTGTGGAAGTTAAGGGAAGTTGATAAGAAACAATCCGGATAAGTTTCCTTCTGGATATGTTATCGAACTGACTAATAGCGAGAAAGAGTATGTGGTCAAAAATTTTGAACACCTCGAAAGTCACCAATGGCAACAGCCACCACCATTGCCATCATTGATACATTTACCAAACTTCGCAAATTGGCAAGAACCATAGATAAAGTGAATGCGGATGCAAAGGAGCATGGTATTTATCCGGACAAGAACACAGAGGACAAGATACAGACTGCCATGAACGAAGTCTTCGCCGACAATCTACCATTAAAACTGCGCAAATTGACTTTTGGAGTAAATTTAGGGGTTCTGAAATTTTCTATAGAAACCACAAGAGAATCCAAAGAATAAAAGAATATAAAAAGGCGGTCTTTTATCTGAAGTGAACCCCGAAAGTTAGACAAAAAACTTTCGGGGTTCACTTCAATCGGGAGCCGCCTTTTTTGTATGCTCAACATTCTTTTCGCTATTTTTTCCTTAAACTTTTGGAGATTAAAAAGAAATTATGAACAAGACCCTGCAGTTGGATAAATAAGCAAGGATTCACTGGGAGGGCAGGCATCTTGCCTGCCCAATAAGCTGCTAATAAACCAACATTGTAATTTTGGGCGGGCAAGATGCCACGCCCTCCCCAGTGCAAGCCTGCCCAATAAAGAACGCCTTGATGCTTCACTTGCTCATAAACTACTAAACCATAACTTTCTCGCTACTAACCAGGAAAATATGCAAAAGAATGCAAACGTTTGCACAATCCTTTTAATTGATTTGCATCAAGAAGATATTTCCACTACAAAAGAAAATCATATCTTTACAACCGAAAACAAATAACATAGAAGAATATGAAGAAAATTTATGCTACTCTCTTTGCACTATTGGCCCTGTCTTTAGTGTCTTGTTCAGATAGTTCTGACCCTATAGTACCAGACCCAGACCCTGCACCTACTCCTACCCCAACTCCGGAGCCAGAACCAGAGCCAGGACCCAGTCTTACTTCGCAAGGTTGGCCTATCAACTATGGAGGTGTTATGCTGCAAGGATTCTCATGGGATTCTTATAACGACTCACAATGGAAAATATTAGCCAACCAAACCAATGACATGAAAGACTATATCGACCTTGTTTGGCTTCCACAAAGCGGAAAATGTGCTGAAACTGTACAGGTAATGGGCTATAAACCCTATTACTATTTCAATCAGAACTCTTCTTTCGGAACAGAGACAGAACTCAGAAACCTGATTACCAAATTTAAAGCTAACGGTATCGGTGCAATAGCAGATGTGGTCATCAACCATCGCAACACAGAGGGTTGGTTTACCTTCCCTGCAGAGACATACAAAGGTATGACCTATCAGATGCTGTCTACCGATATTTGCAAAAATGATGATCAAGGAAAAACTGCAACACAAGCAGCAACCGATGGTGTAAGCCTCAGCAACAACAACGATGAAGGAACAGACTTTGATGACTGCCGCGACCTGGATCACAAGAGCGCAAACGTACAAAAAATCATGAAAGCCTATGTGGATTACCTCAAGAACGATTTAGGTTATATTGGTTTCCGCTATGATATGGTGAAAGGCTTCGACGGAATTCATGTAGCCGACTACAACGATGCTGTAGGAGTAGAGTATTCTGTAGGAGAATACTGGGACGGCAACGACAAAATAGAAAGTTGGATTAACAAAACCAACAAGAAGAGCGCCGCCTTCGACTTCCAGTTCCGCTATAATGTACGCGATGCCGTCAACGGAACTACAAACGGAAAACTCGGTTCTTCTTCTGACTGGTCAAAGCTCTATAGCAGCAACAATCTCATGCACGACGCAAGCTATCGTCGTTATGCAGTGACATTTGTCGAAAATCATGATACCCAGTATCGCTCTGCCGATTCACAGAACGATCCTCTGCGCAAAGATACCTTGGCAGCAAATGCTTATTTGCTTGCTATGCCGGGTACGCCTTGTATCTTCCAAATTCACTGGAATGAATACAAACCAGAATTGAAGGAGATGATTGCTGCTCGTAAATATGCTGGTATCACCAATATGAGTAATTACGCAAACAAGAAATGCCAGAAAACCTTATATGTCAATGAGGTGACTGGTACAAAGCACAAACTTCTTGTGGCTGTAGGTGACGAAGCATCAAACTATGCTGGTGAGACAGGATATACCAAAATTTTCAAAGGTCATCACTTCTCTTACTTCCTTTCTAATGATGCAGAAACGACATGGACCAGCATGCCTTCTGGCACATACGAGGAAGGATTCAAAACAACTCTTACTGCAGTCAGCCAGACAGAGGGAGCTAAATTGGTTTATACCTTGGACGGCTCTACCCCTACTGCAAAGAGCACAACTGTAGAAAGTGGTAAGGAAATCAGCATCAATGGTACTTGTACCTTGAAGGTTGGATTGCTTGTGAATGGTGAAGTAAGAAATATCGCCACACATCAATATACGATTGAGAGATTCAAGGCATATAAATTTATGGTTTATGTGAATGTCGATGCTGTGAAATGGAATCCATTATACTGCTATACATGGAAGAAAGTAGCATCTGTTGAGTGGCCTGGTGAAAAGATGACAGAAACAAAGACCATCGGTGGTAAGACATGGTACTACAAGGAAGTCAGCATTGATAATGCAACCGAGGTGGTAAATGTCATATTCAATAATGGTAGTGGTACAGGTAAGCCGCAGACTGTAGATATAACAAGTCTCACCAGTACGGCTTACTTTGAAATCGAAGCATCCAAGGAAGGATTGAAATATAAAGTGAAGAATGTCACAGCAGAATACGACAAGTAGTCTTCTACATCAAGTATTTTGATTCAAGTAAAGAAAACCCCTACCAGGCTGGCATCTATATCCACCATGGCAAAAAGGTGAAAAAGGCGAACACAGCATCCAAGCTTGTGTTCGCCTTTTTCTTTGGCTCGTCATGAGCCGTCATCTGAATATTGTACTTATTCGCTGAACGTCACGCAAGAGGGCACCGATGTCAATGGTTTTTGGGCAAACGGGCAACCCATGAAGATCATGTAGATGTCGTCGGCTATGCCTCTATACTCTGCACTGACGGTTGCCTTTCTCAGGTTCTTGCAGTTTTTGAAAGCTTCTGGCTCTATCTGCACGCTTGCCGGCAGCGATACAGATGTAAGGCCGTTGCAGCCCTCGAAGGCGTTAGAGTCGATAAGTTTCAGGTTCGTCGTCACAGGTACCGCTGTCAGGGCTGTGTTCTTGAAGGCGTTCTGCCCAATGGTTGTTACCGACTGCGGGAGGTCGATGTGTGCAAGCGCCTTGCAGTCTTCAAAAGTTCCGGTGTCTATCTTGTCGATGTTTTGTGGCAGCGTAACCTTTGTCAGCGACCGGCAGCCCCGGAACATGGCGTTCTCCAGCTTCTCAAGACGTGCGGGCAATTTGACCTCTGTCAGACCAGTACACGCGACAAAGCAGCTGTGTCCGATGGTTTTCACGCTGTTGGGTACGCTGATGGTTTTGAGTGCAGGAATGTTGCTGAAGGCTCCCTTGCCAATATTCGTCACTGTTGCAGGAATGTTGATCTCTGAAATGGTGGAACTCATAAAGGCATTGACACCGATTGATTTCAAGCCCATCGGCAGCGTCACGCTCTTCACCTTCTTCTCGTAGAAGGCTGATCCTCCGATCTCGGTCACCCTGAACATGTGGCCAGCAAAGCGTATGGATGAGGGCACGGTGTAGTCTTTGCCTGTCGACTCGTCGTTGTCCATCTCCAGCAGCTTGGCGGTCCTTTCGCTGGGGTTCACTTCAAACCACATCTCGTCGACGTTCATCCTGTTGTCGTAAGCCGAATTGCCCTCATACACGGTCACTGTTACCTCTTTTGTGGTGCGGTTTATGCTTTTGAGATATGTTACCGTCTCTGGTTTCAGCGAGGGGTAAAGGGCTGAACAGTCTGACTGCATGGCGCGTTTGAACGCCCCGCTCTCCAATACTTCGGGCATCTCGTCCGTGCTGCCGTTGAGGTATCTCACAGCGTTGTTAAGCGCCTCTATGCGATCTCCCATCTCCTCTCCGTTTTCTTCGCGACGTACAACAACGGGTGAGCAAACGTCTGACGTATGTTTCTTCACAAAGTTGTCTAACATGTTTACTTCAGCCACGAGGCTGGCGTTGTCCATGTCGTGAATGAAGGGGAGCGAGCTGTACCAGCTGTCTTGCTTGGAGCAGACAGGAGGCAGCGGCGAACGTGCGTTTTTGCGGCCGTACCATGTCGACGGTCCAAGACCTCGGCAGAGCTTTATCGTTATTTCCTTCTTTTTGGGGCTTAGCGTCACGCCGCCAGCCATCGAGCTGCCAGCTTGCGTTCTTGTGCGTCGCATGCTTTCGCCGCCAGCTTTGTTTCGCACCTTGTTTTCTACACGGGTTCGGGTCCTCGAAGCAGCACCTTCGGTATCCTCCACCGTCTTCACCACGTCTTTCACGGGATTGGGCATAGCCTTTTTTACAAGTTTTGCGCCTTTATTCTTCAACTTGTTCAGGAATCCTTGTGCAGGAGCCTGTGTGGCACTACCCATTGTCAAGCATAAAGTTGATAGTAGAAATAATTGTTTAACGTTCATAGGTTTCTTATTAATTATATGTTGTTGATAAATAGATTACAAACTTACATAAAAAACGAAGATACTTGCGATGACCAACGAAAGTACTTGCGATGGCCAACGAAAGTACTTTCATTAGCCATCGCAAGTACTTTCATTTTTTTGGCCAGTTTTGCGCTCTATTCTGAGCACCTGGTCGCAATAGTCTACCACAGCAGGACGATGGGTGATAAAGATAATGGTCTTGTCGTGAGAAGACAGGATGTTCTGCAACAGTTGGCGCTCTGTTTCTGGGTCGAGGGCACTCGTGGCCTCATCAAAGAGCATAATGCTGCAGTTGCGCAACAAACTACGAGCGATGGCGATGCGCTGTGCTTGTCCTTCACTCAGTCCTCCACCCTGTTCGCTACAAAGGGTATCCAGACCATTAGGAAGTTCTGCCACAAAGTCGGCACAACTCTTACGCAGAGCCTCCATCATCTCCTCATCTGAAGCATTGAGCTTACCCAGTCGCAGATTGTCGCGGATGGTGCCACTCATCAGCGTATTGCCCTGAGGCACATAAACGAAATTGCAGCGGTGAAGAGGCGACAACTCTTGACTCTCCACCTTATTATATATTGTAAGTTGCCCTCCTTGAGGATGAAGCAAAGCCAAGATAAGTCGAACAAGGGTGGTTTTGCCTGCACCCGTCTCGCCCAAGATGGCAGTACAGCTACCTGGTGCAAAGTCGTAGTCGAGCTGATGAATAATGTTTCGCTCTTTGTCAGAAGAAAGCTTTTGCGGGTTCTTGACATCATAGGCATAGCTCACCTTCTGCAGACGGATGCCGCAAGGAGAAGCCAACTTGATGGGATCGCCCTGCTCCTCCAAGGGATTCTCCTCCAACTCCATCAGTCGTTCGGCAGCTGTAAACACGCCCACAAAGGCAGGCACCAACTTGGCAAGATTGCGTGCCGGACCTTGTATCTTGTTGACAAGTTGCAGAAAGGCAGTCATACCTCCAAAGGCGAGCGAACCTGCGCTCATACGCACAGCAGCCCAAAGGAAAGCTACTAAATAACCTAATGCAAAACCAAAGTTGAGGACGAGATTGCTAAACACGCTGAACCGAGTTTTCCTAACGACGTTGGAACGTAGCTCGCACTGAGTATTCTCCAGACGCTCTACCATGGCACTGTTGCGCTCTAAAGTCTTGATGAGCATGCGGTGCTGAATGGTTTCTTGCAACACGCTCTGCACCTTGCTATCGGAGTCGCGCACCTGTCGGGTGAGGAATCGCATCTTGCCCACATAGATCTTACTGAAAGCCAAGAAGATGGGAATCATGACGATGATGACCACAGATAGGAGTCGGTCCATGGAGAAGAGATAGAAGAAAGCGCTGAGGAAGAGCGCCAAGACACTCAAGGTGCTCGGTATGGTCTCGGTGAGAAAACCTACCACTTGCGACACGTCGCCCTCAAGACGATTGAGGACATCGCCCGAATGGAGCCTTTCGCGACCTTGCCACTCAGAGCGCAACAGGCGGTCGAGCATACGTTGCTGCATACGGTTCTGAGCCTTGATGCCCAACAGGTTTCTTATCCAGATGCTGGAGATATTGAGAGCGAAATCGCATAATATCAGCCAACCCATCAGTGCCACAGCCCAGTAGATATTGCCTGGCACGGCATGCGAAGCCACATCGATGGCATGCTTCACCGCCCACACCTGTCCTAAACTGACAGCTACCGACAGCAAACCTACCACGGCATTGAGCGCGGCCTGAAGACGATTGCCACGCCAAGCACACCAAAGCCACTTGAGAAGTGTCTTGGCATCATACTTAAACTTGGGAACCTTGAATATCTTCATCCATCTCAGCATTTGAATTCTTCACTCTTCGTTCTTCACTCTTCACTTAAATTCATCTTCCTCTCTGATCGGCTCCCCACATCAACTTCTCTCTCAGCGTAGAGAAGTATCGCTGGTTGCGCTGTTTTACAATCTTGATGGTATGTGCTGCCTTACGAATAACGAGGCGCGTGCCTTCCGTCATACGCTCACTACGACCGTCGATGGCTACAAGGAAGTTGTGGCTACGACTCTCCACATCGAGGGTAATCTCTGCTGTATCATTGATGACCACAGGACGAATGTTCAGACTATGAGGAGCTACTGGTGTGAGGCACAGGCTGCTGCTCTGAGGAATGATGATGGGGCCTCCGTTAGACAGGTTATAGGCAGTAGAGCCTGTAGAGGTAGTCACTATCAAACCATCGGCTTGATAGTTTACCAAGAACTCACCATCCACCTGCGTGCGGATAGAGATCATCGAAGCATCGTCGCGCTTCAGCACAGCTATATCATTGAGTGCAAACGGATTGCCTGCCAGCACGCCACCTTCTGCCTCCAACTGCAGAACGGTATGCTCTTCTATCTGGCACTCGCCAGCATAAAGACTGTCTAAGGCTACCTCTATCTCACCGGGCAGGACGTCGGCCAAGAAACCTAAGCGTCCCATATTGACACCGATGATGGGTGTGCCTTTAGCACCTACACGACTGGCAGCCTTGAGGAAGGTACCATCGCCACCCATAGAGATGACATAGTCTACGTCGAAGTTGTAATCTTCGAACACTCCTGCCGCCTTCACATCGATGTGCTGGCTGCGGGTGAGAAACTCATAATAGGCATTCTCCACATAGATCTCGGCATCCTTCAGAACCAGATAGTCTAAAATTTTCTCTATCGAAGTAGACTTCTTAGCCTGATATTCGTTGCCAAATATCGCAAATTTCAATGGTTGTCGTGTCATTTATTTTGCAGTTTCAATTATTATTCTTACTTTTGCAAAGGTAATAATATAAATCGAATAATCAGATAAAAGAACATAAAATTATGGCTAAGGTATACGAATTTCTTGCCAATGGCTTCGAGGAAATCGAAGGTTTGGCGCCTGTAGACATTCTCCGCAGAGGAGGTGTAGACATCAAGACCGTGAGTATCACGGGCAGCGAATGGGTAGAAACATCTCATGGCGTAACGCTGAAAGCCGACATGCGCTTTGAGGACGTGAAGGACTTCGGCGATGCCGACATGCTCTTGCTGCCTGGAGGTATGCCAGGAAGCACCCATCTCAACGAGCACGAGGGTGTAAGACAGGCACTCGTGGCACAGCACAAGTCTGGAAAACGTATTGGTGCCATCTGTGCTGCCCCCATGGTCTTGGGAAGCACAGGCATCCTCAGTGGTAAGAAGGCCACCTGCTATCCTGGATTTGAGCAATACTTCAGCGCCGACACCGAATATACAGGACAGCTTTTCCAAGAGGACGGCAACGTCATCACTGGCGAAGGTCCTGCTGCCACCCTACCCTATGCCTACAAGATACTGAGCTACTTCGTGGGTGAAGAGGCTGTAGCAGAACTGCAGAAAGGGATGATGTATGATCATCTGATGAAGAGCAAGTAGTAAAACTTTTCACTCTTCACTCTTCACTTATCACTCTTCACTCTTCACTTAAAAAATGGATTACGTTATTATCGTAGCTGGAGGCAAAGGTCTCCGTATGGGTTCAGAGACTCCCAAGCAGTTTCTGCCCATAGCAGGCAAACCCATACTGATGCGCACCATAGAGCGCTTCTACGAATACAACCCCGACATCAACATCATCCTCGTGTTGCCAGAGAGCCAGCAGGAATACTGGCATCAGCTCTGCGAGGAGCATCACTTCGACATCAAGCACCAGATAGCCAATGGTGGCGACACCCGCTTCCAGTCATCAAAGAATGGGTTGGCGCTCATCCCCGATGATACCGACGGAGTGGTGGGCATACACGATGGTGTGCGACCATTCGTGTCTACTACCGTCATTGACGACTGCTATGAGACGGCTCGTGAGGAATATGCTGCCATACCCGTCTATGCGGTCACAGACACTCTGCGCTACATCGATCAGCATGGTGGCGGCAAGAATGTGATGCGCGACGACTACAGGGTGGTACAGACACCTCAGACCTTTGATATCGGCTTAGCCAAACAAGCTTTCAGCCAGAGCTACAAAGCCCAGTTTACCGACGACGCATCAGTGGTGGAAAGCTTAGGATGCCAGGTGGCTATGGTGGAAGGCAACCGCGAGAATATCAAGATTACAACCCCCTTCGACATCAAGGTGGCAGAAGCCCTATTAGCAGAATAAGAACAAGAGAATTCTTCACTTTTCACTCTTCACTTTTCACTCTTCACTCTTCACTCTTCACTCTTCACTTTTCACTCTTCATTCTTCACTCTTCACTCTTCACTTAAAAAAATGAGTAGTATTTTAGACCAAGACATCATGTACCTGCCTGGCGTAGGTCCTAAGAAGAAAGAGATACTGAGCAAGGAGCTCGGCATCTGCTCCTATGGTGACTTGCTGGAATACTACCCTTATAAATATGTAGACCGCACCAAGGTGTTCCACATCAGCGAGCTGACCTCTGAGATGCCTTTCGTACAGATAAAGGGAAGGATTCTCAGCTTCGAGGAGTTCGACACAGGGAAACGCAACAAACGTGTGGTAGCACATTTCTCCGACGGCTTCGGCGTGGTCGACCTGGTGTGGTTTCGGGGTGCACAATATATCTACAAAACATACAAGACCGATACCGAATACATCGTCTTCGGAAAACCATCCGTCTATGGTGGACGCTTTCAGTTTGCCCATCCCGACATCGACGATGCCCACTCGCTACAACTATCTGATATGGGCATGCAGCCCTATTATAGTACGACGGAGAAGATGAAGAAGATGGGGCTTACATCACGCGCCATAGAAAAGATAGCGAAGACGCTGATAGAAAAAATCCCAGAGCTGCCAGAGACTCTGCCCGACTTCATCACCAAACGACTGCACCTCGCTTCGCGCAACGAAGCATTCCGCCATATACACTACCCTCACTCTCACCAGGAGTTGCAAAAGGCACAGGTGAGACTGAAGTTTGAAGAACTCTTCTACGTGCAACTCAACATCCTAAGATATGCGAGCGACCAACGCCGCAAATATCGGGGATATGTGTTCAGCCGCGTGGGAGAAATCTTTAATTGCTTCTACAAGAACAACCTTCCCTTCTCACTCACAGAGGCACAGAAGAGGGTGATGCACGAGATCAGGGCCGACATGTGTAGCGGTAGACAGATGAACAGACTCCTGCAAGGCGATGTAGGCTCAGGCAAGACCCTCGTGGCGCTGATGACCATGCTCATTGCCCTCGACAATGGATTTCAGGCTTGTATGATGGCGCCAACCGAAATATTGGCAGAACAGCACGTGCAGACCATCAGAGAGTTTTTAAAAGGCATGGACATACGAGTGGAACTGCTCACGGGCATCGTGAAAGGCAAGAAGCGACAAGCCATTCTCGACGCCTTGGCGTGCGGAGAGGTTCAGATATTGGTGGGAACTCATGCCATCATCGAAGAGACAGTGCAGTTTGCTCACTTAGGAATCGCTGTCATCGACGAACAGCACCGCTTCGGCGTGGAACAGAGAGCCAAGTTATGGAACAAAAGTCAGAATCCACCACATGTGTTGGTGATGACGGCTACACCCATACCAAGAACCCTCGCCATGACCATCTATGGCGACCTTGATGTCAGTGTCATCGACGAACTGCCACCTGGAAGAAAACCTATCCAAACTCTGCATAAGTTTGACACCCAGCTCACTACACTCTACCAGAGCATACGACGACAAATAGAGTTAGGAAGACAGGTATACATCGTTTTCCCTCTCATCAAAGAGAGCGAGAAGAGCGACCTTAAAAACTTGGAAGAGGGATTTGAGACCCTCAAGGAAGCCTTTCCTGACTACCGTCTCAGCAAGGTACACGGAAAAATGAAACCTGTGGAGAAAGAGGAAGAGATGGAAAAGTTTGTGAAGGGTGAGACGCAGATTCTCGTGGCTACTACCGTCATAGAGGTAGGCGTCAATGTGCCCAATGCATCGGTGATGGTCATCCTCGACGCTCAGCGCTTCGGCTTGTCACAGCTACACCAGCTGAGAGGGCGTGTAGGGCGTGGATGCGACCAGAGCTACTGCATCTTGGTGACCAACTACAAACTGAGTGAAGACACTCGAAAACGCATCGACATCATGTGCGATACCAACGATGGATTCCGCATCGCTGAAGCCGACTTGAAACTCAGAGGACCTGGAGACCTGGAGGGAACGCAACAAAGTGGTATCGCCTTCGACCTGAAAATTGCCAACATAGCACGGGATGGACAACTCGTACAACTGGCAAGGCAGGAAGCGCAAGCCATCATCGAAGCCGACCCGCTATGCCAGCTTCCACTCTACGCGCCACTATGGTCACGACTCCAAGAGCTAAAGAAAACTAATATCAATTGGGGAGCCATCAGCTAAGTGACGGTAAAAAAATAAAAGTAAACAATGAAACAGCAACCGATAGAAGGGAGTCTCTTCCACTACGACGATACGCCACAAGCGACACCACGCAAGAAACCAGGACGCAAACCACTCGTCTGCGAACCAGAGCCACGTGCTTCGCTTACCAAAGAGGAAATGAGAGAAAAACTCATCGGTCTCAAGGAGATAGTAAGTGCTACAGGCATACGATACATCCGCCTGCATGTCACAGCGAAGATGATTATTGGTATCAGAGAAAGCTCGGGAAAGGAATTTACCATCAACCTCGACGACTTGTATAACGCATACGTAAACTGCAACCGCTTTACCAGTCCGATAGTCAAGAAATATATCTTCATGGGTCACTCTCCTGCAGTAGCATTACTCAGATACCTAAAAAATGGATAAATAACAAAAGGACAGCAACATCCAGCAAGAGTAAAAAAAGGCAAAACGAGGAACAGAAAAAATGTTAAAAAAGGAATGAAGATATTTCATGCAATATTTATGCGTTTTGCCTATAAACAAACTGCATAAAGGGGCTATCCAAATGATTAATAGCATGTTAAAGACCGAATAATTTTTGTTAATCCATTAGGCTGTTTGGATTTTTTTTGTTATATTTGCAACGTCTATTTAACAAAATCGCATTATAGGCCCTCTGCCTTGCGACTTGAAGTGCAGAATTCTTATTAATTCTGCGTGTGAGAACGACCAACCTAAAAGAGTATTAATTAGAATTATGAGTTTTAAAAACAAGATAAGTAAAATCTTTGTAGGAGTATTATTGTCCCTCGCTGCCGTGCCCACTCAGGCCCAAGACCTTTTGGCACGTCAGGCACCGGTAGACCATCGCATGAAGTCACTCGACACTTTAGCCATCTCTCATTATCGCCAGATGGAAGAGAGAGAGAACCCAGCCAGCGAACTCTACGAAGATTTCTCCAACAAATATGCTCACAAGGCAACATCGCTGCCTGAGCATTTTCGTATAGACCTTCGTCATTTCTGTATGCCAACCCCAAGCCGTGTCGTTACCAGTAACTTCGGTTATCGTTCACAGTTCGGCCGTAACCACAAGGGTATGGACATCAAAGTATATATCGGTGACACCATACGCGCAGCCTTCTCTGGAAAAGTACGCATCGTAAGATATGAGAGAGGAGGTTATGGTAAATACATCGTCATTCGTCACAACAACGGACTGGAGACTATCTATGGCCACCTTTCTGCACAACTCGTAGAAGAGAACCAGGATGTAAGAGCCGGCGAAGTGATAGGACTCGGTGGTAACACGGGTCGAAGCACTGGTTCACACCTCCACTTTGAGACTCGTCTCTGTGGCGTAGCCTTGAACCCAGCCTTGATGTTCGACTTCCGCAACCAGGACGTAGTGGGCGACTACTATGACTTCAACCGCGACACATACGAGAGCGAAGGCATTGCTGCCAACTCGGTACGTGGCAAAATTGGAAATGGCGGATATACCCGCGAAGAAGTCAACGGAGGCTCTGTCGGCAGATACGAAGCCAACACAAGTGGAGAGAAGCTTTACCACAAGGTTAAATACGGCGAGACACTCAACTCTATCGCAGAGAAGCGTGGCGTCACTGTAGAGAAGATTTGCCGCCTCAATGGTTACAAAAAGGACAAGAAGCTTACTCCTGGACAGATTATCAGATACTCATAAGGTAAGACTTCACAACAACCCTATATAAAGGAAAAGAGCAAGAATTTCTAATTAGATTTTCTTGCTCTTTTCCTTTATTATGTTTTTACATGGCAAAAAACAAATTTAGTAGGCAGAAGTGGGTGTTTCTACCTCAATTTATCTGAAAATTCAGTAATGAGAGAACGTGTACACACAAGAAGGACGTTGAAGGACTTAGTTGCGGATTAGAGGTATTTCACGAAAATAATCTCTGATTGATGCCGCTATCAGGATTTATTTTCGTATCTTTGGCACCGTCAATCAAATAGAAAGACTAACAAACAACTATGGCAGACATAAAATTACTTCTGGTTGAAGATGACGGGAATCTCGCATTTGTCGAGAAAAATACGTTGGAAGATGTCGTTGGCGGTTACGAGATTATAACTGCCTGCAACGGTAAAGATGGTATCAAGGCTTGGGAAACATTCAAGCCTGATGTTATCATCTCAGATATTGACATGCCTGTCATGAACGGCATTGACATGGTAAAACATATTCGTGAATTAGATGGCGAGACCATCATTATGTTTACCACCAACCTCACTTCGCCGTCCAAACTGAAAGAAGGATATCATGTTGGTGTTGATGAATATATCAAGAAACCTTTTGTGCCAGAGGAACTTGATTGTCATGTCAAGGCTTTGTTAAAACTCAAAGGAGGAATAAAAAGGCGCAACGTCTCGAATTGTGTCAAGATTGGCAAACACATATTGGATTCAGAACACACATGTTTAAAGGATGAAGATGGAAAAATCTGCTTGAAATTGGGTCGACAAGAATCAAAGACATTAGAACTTCTTGCCAAGAACAAAAATGCAATCATCAAGCGGGAGACCATACAGAATATCCTTTGGGGAAGTGACGAGAAAGATTTCTATCTTGCCCGACGACTTGATGTTGTCATAACAAACCTTCGTAAATATCTTCAAATAGACCCATTTGTGCAAATAGAGACCACACGTGGGGTAGGCTTTTCATTGATAGAGTCCATCTAATCCTTCTTCACCCCCCCATAGCTCGCATCTTGATCTGGCAAGAATATGGTGAACTCGGTATATTTACCGAGTTCACTATCTACAGTTACCATACCATGATGTGCATCTATAACTTGGAAAACATAAGTCAGCCCCATTCCAAAGCCAGACGCGCCTCCTTTTTTTATCATTCTATTAGAAGCTGAAGCACGCTCAAATTTATCAAATATAATCTTTTGATCGTCTTTTTTTATTCCAAAACCATTATCCCAAAAACGAATAACAACACCTTTATTCACTTTCTCTGAAGAGATACGAATGGTGACGGCTTCATTGGAATATTTAATAGAGTTATCTATCAAGTTATAGAATATTTCTTTTAGGTACTCTATATCTGCATAGATGTTTGGGCAATTGAGTTGGTTCTCAAATGTAATGATCTTCTGATGGTTTGTTATAAAATTATTCTCTATTCTTGAAAGAATAGCAGAAAGGTCTACAGTCTCTTTATGCAGCTCCAATTTTTTAGACTCAGACTTAGAGATTGTCAGAATCTTATGAATTAATTGATAGGCATGCTGCGTTTCTGCATTGATTACATTTAGATATTTTGTTCTTTTTTCCTCATTATTTATAACTCTTTTATTATTTAAAGCTGTCAGTGATAATTGGATGGTTGAAAGTGGGGTCTTTATATCGTGTATCATAGAATAGGTAAACTCCTTCTTAACTCTTGCTGCTTCTTGCAACAAACGAATGGCCTTGCATAATTTTACGACACATAATAAGATAAACATTCCAATAAAGAAGCTACTAAGTATGATTAGTCCCAACTGTTTAAAGAACAAACTAATAGGGTTTAGTAATTCCACTTGTATTCCTATAGATTTGTTGATTCTTGTAGGAATGTATTGAGACGAAATTTTATTGAAGATAATAGAAGGCTGTGAGTTACTCTTAGCCACAACTGTTTTCTTGTCCGCTTCTATCTTATATATAATATATGCATAATCCCATCCTTTTGCCTGTATATTCTTCTGAAAGAACTCACCTAAACTTCTATAATTTATATCTTTATGTGTGGCATTAAAAACTCCTTCTTCTATATATTCTATACCTTGAAATTTAGGCGTAGATAAATCTGGAGCACCTGCTATCCGAGTTTCAGCAGGAACGTATATAAACCTTTTATATACTTCTGAAAACATGGATTTAACGACCACTTTGTTAATATCTTCAACCATGTTAGTTTCTGTATATAGAACAGTTTGGCGAATCCACATTGCTTGAAGAAACAATACAGATAAAATTCCTACTACAGATATACAAATATACTTATTTAATTTCATATTTGCAAAAATAATAATAAATCTAACATAAAACTAACAATTATCTAACATTTAGCATTATTTAAAAAGACTACTTTTGCAGCAGATAAACTTATAACAATAAAAGAGATACAATTATGGTAAAAGAATTAACAGAAATGGAATACCGAAACATATTCGGCGGAAGGCCTATCATCATTTTCTATGGAAATGGGAAATATAAAGTTATAAATGTCCCTGATTGATATTAATCTTTCGACATTTATAGAACAGTTTGCACAGACAAAATGATTTATCTTTTGTATAACATAAAAACTTAAAATTATGAAGAAGTTGGAAGAAATGGGACTTGTCCCTTTAAACAAGAAAGAGTGTGTTGAACAATTGGGAGGCTTTGATAATATGTGGGAGGTATTAGGATACATATGGGGTAAGGAATTTGCTTCCTTTAAAAGAAACAATTTTGCTCCTTCAGTATTACCATATAAATAATAAAATTATGAATACAATAAATTTAAAGAGTTTGTCAAAAGCAGAGATGACGAATAATAATGGTGGTTTTGCCATGGTTCCTTTTGTAATAGGTGCAATAGCTGGTGGTATCGTTTACGATTGTATCTGGCATTGGGGAGAAACCTCTGCCTCAGTAAGAAAAGGCTTTAGAGAAGGTATGGCTGATTATTAATATTGCAGTCCTTATATTTGGACTGAAAAACAACTAACATAATGAAAAAGCATAACTTTTTAATCGGCTTGACATTATTGATTGTTTCAGTCATTTTATCAAACATATTTAATGAAAATACAATCACAAATAGTGCCATAGAATCTTTTTTCTATTTGCCTATAGCCTATAATTTTGTCAAGGCTTTTTATAGTAAAGGAAATTGGTTGAACTTATTGTTAGTATCAGCATTAATTTGTAGCATCATTATTTTCACTCCCAAGTGGGGTGCATGGGCTTGCATAGTGATAAATATTGTATGTTGTTTATTCTCATACATAATACTTTTGTTTGCTATAAAAATAGCAAATAATTTTAATCAAAAATAGAATAAGACTATCACTGCTGTCCAAATAAATAAAAAACATGGAAAAGAATTTAAATTTAAAGGAAAGAATGTTGATTCCATTGAGTACAGTTGAGCAACAAAACTATTATGGTGGCTCAGTGTTGGGTGAATTATGGAAAGTCGCAAAAAAGATTATTAAAGAATTAAGTAAGGATTCATATCCGCCAATTATGTAATATCCCTAAAATGAAACATAAGCGCAGCTATCAGGTATTAAGTGTAATAGGAATTTTGTTGGTATGTATTGTATTCGTTACATTACTACCACTTGCTATTCAAATTGTCTTCGAACTTACAACCCATATCATTGGTAGATCTATGACTTTTAGTGAATGGAGTAAAAATGACATGGGAATAATTTGCACGGACATTATACCTTCTCTTGGTTTAATTCTTTTATGTCTGTTGAAGTTTAATGGGAAAAAGATAATAAGTCATAGCTGTTCAAAATTTTCGACAGCATATGTTCCTTATATTATAATATTAGGTATATGTACTTATTTTCCTATAGGGGTAATAGAAGATATTATATGTTTGCCAGATTACTTGGTGAATGATTTTGAAAAGTCAGTTTTCAATCCATACGAGATTTTGCTTATTTGCCTTATTGGACCTTTTGTAGAAGAATTACTGTTTCGAGGTGTTGTGTTAAAGCGACTTTTAATATATATGAACAATGTCTATAGTGCTATTGTCTTGTCGGCAGTTCTATTTGCTTTGTTTCATGTTAATCCAGCTCAAATGCCAGGAGCTCTCATATTAGGTCTCATAACAGGATATATAGTTTACCGAACAAAGAGTATTTTCTATAGTTTTTTCGTTCACGCTATATATAATTCTTTATGCTGTTTGCAATATTTCGCTATAGGATATGAGTCTAAGACCATAGATCTTGTAAATGGTAATTGGTATATATATTTGTCACTTGCAATATCAAGTTTGGGAATAGGATATTTTGTCGTTAAAACGATGAATCTTAAATTAAGTTCAATTAGAAAGTAGTAAAAATGAAAACAACTAATGGTATGTTAGCAGATCTTACACAACGTGAGATGCTGGAGGTCAATGGAGGAGGTAAAATATGTCCACAATAGTAAAAGATAACAACAAAAATTATTTGGCCATTGCCTTCAAACACCTTTTGACAGCATTGCTGATTGCAATGATTGGTACTTGGTGTTTTCAATTACTTTACCCTGCAATTGCCGGTATATTTACAAATACAGCTAAAAATGAAATAAATATAATATACTCTCATCTTGTATTTGTAGTATCAATCATTTTATGGTGTTGTTATAAGTTCCCTATTGTCAGACAATTCAAAAAACAACCATTGTCTACACTAACATACTATCCGATTATTGCTGTATTGGCTTTGATTTGCTTTATAATATTAGGCTCTGTCATAGATATACCTAATTACTATCAGCATGAACTGGAGAGTATAATGCAAGAAAAATTCCTCTGTATATTGACAATGGGAGTTATCCAACCAATCGCAGAAGAATTTCTCTTCAGAGGAGTGTTTCTGAAAGAATTACTCAAATGGAAAAGTAATCCATGGTGGGCTATAGGTGTATCCGCTATTACTTTTAGCATCATACATTTGAATTTTACCCAGATGATAAGTGCATTGCCATTGGGCATAATTATGGGATGGTTATACTTTAAGACCCAAAGCCTGTGGCCTTCGATTATAATACATATTACGAACAACTCTATATGCTGCATACCGAGCAGCATTGGTAGTCTCTCGTTTTTGGATATAATCTGCAACCATCCATTAATAGGCATACTTATCGTTGTGCCTTTGAATAGCATACTGATATTTCTCATCATAAGAAAAATAAATTATAAAACAGAAAGATTATGAACAAACTTACAGATTTGACAACTTCCGAAATGAAAAAATTTGCAGGAGGATTTGGCGTAGGTGTTATCGTCGGTTTTGTGGCTGTAGCTGCATTGTATTATGTGGTAAAGAATGTCTAATGAACAAGGAATATAAAGAAAAAATCCTAAAGACAGGGTTGGAAGGTTTTTTAATAGGTATTGCTATAGGTGTAGCAGCTGGAATAGTCTATTTTTTCACTCACTAATTGGCTATGCAATTCCTTCTTAGGAATAGAATATTTTGTCGTTCTAACGATGAATTTAAATTAGAAACTTAGTGATTAACCTTTCATGTTACTCAGGCATTTTGACCTGAGTAACTTATTTAATTTTATGCAACTTTTACCTCCTGCTTGGATAGAGAATAGTATTGAGCCCTACATCTATCAGCACACGACAAAGTCTCAAGTCATTTATTGGGTGCATCCATAAAATATAGTAGAGAAGTAAAACATATTATTATACAAATGACTTTGATTTAAAAAGTTACTATGTTTGCAAACGCTAACGCAATGACAACAGTTGGAAGACGCTC
>USOQ01000035.1 GCA_900556395.1 Candidatus Segatella caccae
ATTCAATAATGGAACAGGAATTTGAACTCATTGCCAAGACCTTCATGGGTCTGGAACCCGTCTTGGCCGAAGAGCTCACCCAGTTGGGTGCCAACAATGTACAGATAGGTCGCCGTATGGTTTCCTTCACAGGCGACAAGGAAATGATGTATCGTGCCAACTTCCAGTTGCACACCGCCATTCGAGTGCTGAAGCCCATCAAGCATTTCAAGGCACGCTCGGCAGAGGAGGTGTACGACGAAGTACAGAAAATCAAATGGGACGATATCCTCGACGTGAAGAAGACCTTCTCGGTCGACTCCGTGGTTTATTCGGAAGAGTTCCGCAACTCACGCTTCGTCACTTATAAAGTAAAAGATGCCATCGTAGACTGGTTCCGCGAGAAGCTTGGCACACGCCCTAACATCAGCGTCTCTAATCCCGACATACGCCTCAACATCCATATCGCAGAAGACAAAGCCACACTGAGTCTCGACTCCAGTGGTGAGAGTCTGCATCGCAGAGGCTATCGCCAGGAACAGGTAGAGGCACCTCTCAACGAGGTACTCGCAGCAGGTATGATTCTCATGACAGGCTGGAAGGGAGAATGTGACCTCATCGATCCTATGTGTGGCTCAGGCACGATAGCCATCGAGGCCGCACTCATCGCCCGTAACATCTCTCCTGGCGTCTTCCGCAAGGAGTTTGCCTTCGAGAAATGGAACGACTTCGACCAGGAGCTCTTCGACCGCATCTACAACGACGACTCACAGGAGAGAGAGTTTGAGCATCACATCTATGGCTATGACATCGACATGAAGGCTGTCAACACAGCAGCCCTCAATGTGCGTGCTGCAGGTATGACCAAGGACATCACCATCGCACAACAAGACTTCAAGGATTTCGAGCAGCCTGCCGAGAAGAGCATCATCGTGATGAATCCTCCTTATGGCGAGCGTATCTCTACCCCCAACCTCTTGGGCACATACAAGATGATAGGCGAGCGCTTCAAGAAAGCCTTTGCTGGCAACGAGGCTTGGGTACTGAGCTATCGCGAGGAATGTTTCGAGCAAATCGGTCTGAAGCCCAGCATCAAGATTCCGGTGTTCAACGGAAGCTTGGAGTGCGAGTTCCGTAAATATGTCATGTTTGACGGCAAGATGAAGGACTTCCGCTCTGAGGGTGGCATCGTGAAGACCGAAAACGAGAAGCGAGAAATGGCACAGAAGCATCGCTTCAAGAAGGAACGCGAGTTTAAGAAGCGCATCACCGAGGAGACAGAGAACGAGGAAGACGACATTCGCTCATTCAAGTTCCATACCAATCGTTTCGCTGACTTCGAGAAGAATCGCGAAGACATTCGCCGTGGCACAAAGCCTCGTTCGACAGGACGACGCAGCGAAGACAACGACGACAGACGTGGCGGTGGCCGCGACTTCAAGCGTGGAGGCGACAAGGACTTCAAGCGTGGCGGTGGCCGTGACTTCAAGCGTGGAGGCGACAAGGACTTCAAGCGCGGAGGTAAGGACTTCAAGCGCGGAGGAAAACGAAACTTCAACGACTTCACTGACGAAGACTAAACAGCACAGAAAAACATTCTATCATGATTTTTAGAAAAACTATATATCAAGCATCATTGATCACTATGATGACTTTTGCTACAGTCAATATGCAGGCACAGGGAGTGGTTCCGGCACAGAAGGGCGACAAGACGTTTACACTCGAAGACTTGAACTTCGGTGGCAACAACTATCGCAACATGGTGGCAAAGAACCGCTGGTGCACCTGGTGGGGCGACCAGCTCGTACGCCAGGATGTAGATGCCTGCTATCTGGTCAACAAGAACAATGGCAAGGAGACCAAACTCTTTGGCATCAACGACATCAACCAGTGGATAGCACCCACCAAGGACATCAAGATAAGAGCACTCTACAACGCCGAGTTCCCCTTTGCAGGCAAGAGCATCGTCATGGTAAGCAATGGCAACAAGACCTACACCATTGACTTCAAGAAGCATCGCCTGATAAGCGAGATAGACTTTCAGGAAGACGAAAGCCTCCTGGAAGCCAACATGCAGAAAAATGCTTTCGCCTATCTCAAAGGCAGTAATCTGTATGTGCGGGCTTTCCAAGCTGCCAACAGCCAGACGATGACCAAGGAGAAGAAATCGCATGATTTCCAACTCACTACCGACGGAAGCCGCGAAATCGTATACGGACAGAGCGTACACCGCGATGAGTTCGGCATCACAAAAGGAACTTTCTGGAGTCCTAATGGTGAGAGATTGGCCTTCTATCGCATGGACCAAAGCATGGTGACAGACTATCCTCAGGTAGACATTCCGGAAATCGGATTCGACCATCCTGAGACGCAGAGTTGCATCGCCACTCCTGCTCCCGACAAATATCCGATGACGGGTGAGACATCCCACCAAGTCACCGTGGGCGTCTTCGACTGTCTCACAGGCAAGACCATCTATCTGAAGGCTGGCGACCCTACCGACCGCTACTTCACCAACATCGCATGGAGCCCGGACAGCAAAACCATCTATATGTTTGAGCTGAACCGCGACCAGAACGACTGTCGCCTTACAGCCTACGATGCAGAGACAGGCGAAAAGACAGGCGAACTATATCGCGAGACCGATGAGAAATATGTAGAGCCTCTCCACCCCATCATGTTCCTGCCATGGGATGGCAACAGCTTCATCATGCAGAGCCGCAAGGATGGCTACAACCACCTCTATCTTTGTGAAGTGAAGAACGAAGAACGAAAAACGAAGAATTCAAATGCAAAATCTTCATCCGAAAAGCAAGAGAATTCTTCACTCTCCACTCTTCACTCTTCACTTTCAATCCAGCAGCTGACAAGCGGCAAGTGGGAGGTGATGGAGGTCATTGGCTTCAACACCAAGCACAAGAGCATCATCATCGCCAGCAACGAGTGCTCACCCATACAGCGCAACATCTTTGTGGTAGACACAAAGACAGGCAAGCGTGCCATGATGGACGACTGCGGCAAGGGATGGCACAACGCCACCCTGAGCGAGAACGGACAGTATATCTACGACAACTATTCTACCCCTACCGTGCCTCGCAAGATAGCCATCGTCAACATCGAAAACGGCAAGCGCACACCTTTCTTCACTGCCGAGAACCCATGGAAGGGCTACAATGTGCCCGAATACAGCTGCGGATCTATCAAGGCTGCCGATGGTGAGACCGACCTCTTCTGGCGCATGGTGAAACCCACCAACTTTGACCCACAGAAGAAGTATCCCACCATTATATATGTATATGGTGGACCTCACGCCCACAATGTGGATGCACGCTGGAACTACAGTAGCCGTGGATGGGAAACCTACATGGCAGAGAAGGGCTATCTGCTCTTTATCCTCGACAATCGCGGTAGCGAGAACCGTGGCAAGGTGTTCGAACAGGCCACTTTCCGTCAACTCGGACAGATAGAGATGCTGGACCAGATGAAGGGTGTGGAATATCTCAAGACCCTGCCCTATGTCGATGCCGACAGAATGGGTGTACACGGATGGAGCTTCGGCGGATTTATGACCATCTCGCTTATGACCCACTATCCTGACGTATTCAAGGTAGGTGTGGCAGGAGGACCTGTTATCGACTGGCATTGGTACGAGGTGATGTATGGCGAACGCTATATGGACACACCACAGACCAACCCTGAAGGCTACAAGAAAACCTCCTTGCTCTACCAGGCCAAGAACCTCAAGGGCAAGTTGCAGATCATACAGGGCTTGAACGATGTGACAGTAGTGCCACAGCATTGCCTCACCTTCCTCAAGGCTTGCATAGCAGCCGGCACACAGCCCGACTTCTTCGTCTACCCTGGAGAACCTCACAACATGCGAGGCCATCAGAGCACGCATCTGCACGAACGCATCAGCCAGTATTTCTTCGACTATCTCAAGTAAATACTTAGGAGTAAGTTCCCCGAGAAAGAGGAGTTTACTCCTACATCAATAACAAACAATAACTTACAGCAAATGAAAATTTTATTGTTAGGAGGCGGTGGCCGTGAGCACGCCTTAGCATGGAAAATCGCTCAGAGCGAGAAAGTGGAGAAACTCTTTATCGCTCCAGGTAATGCCGGTACACAGAATGTCGGCGAGAACGTAGATATCAAGGCTGACGACTTCGAAGCACTCAAAAACTTCGCAGTAGAAAATGCAGTCGATATGGTAATCGTTGGTCCGGAAGACCCATTGGTAAAGGGTGTTTACGACGACTTCAAGAACGATCCTCGCACCCACAACATCCCAGTGATCGGACCATCCAAGGCAGGTGCCGTCCTTGAAGGCAGCAAAGACTTCGCCAAGCAGTTTATGAAGCGCCACAACATCCCCACAGCCCAATATGAAACTTTCGATGGTGAGCATGTAGAGGAAGGCCTGAGATTTCTCGAAACCCTCAAGGCTCCTTACGTACTGAAAGCCGATGGACTCTGCGCAGGTAAGGGCGTCCTCATCCTCCCCACCTTGGAAGAAGCCAAGAAGGAGTTCCGTGAGATGCTCGGCGGCATGTTTGGCAACGCATCGGCACGCGTTGTCATCGAAGAGTTCCTCAGCGGCATCGAGTGCTCGGTATTCGTTCTGACCGATGGAAAGAACTACAAGATCCTGCCAGAGGCAAAAGACTACAAGCGTATCGGTGAACACGACACAGGCCTCAACACAGGCGGTATGGGTAGCGTGACCCCCGTTCCCTTTGCCACCAAGGAGTGGATGCAGAAGGTAGACGAGCGCATCATCCGTCCTACCGTAGAAGGTCTTGCAGAGGAGAACATCGACTATAAGGGTTTCATCTTCTTCGGACTGATCAATGTAGAGGGCGAGCCAATGGTTATCGAGTACAACTGCCGTATGGGAGACCCCGAGACCGAGAGCGTGATGCTCCGTCTGAAGAGCGACCTCGTAGACCTCTTCGAAGGTGTGGCAGAAGGCAACCTCGACCAGCGCACCATTGAGTTCGACGAGCGTGCAGCAGTATGCGTGATGCTCGTCAGCGGTGGCTATCCAGAGGCTTACAAGAAGGGCTACCCCATCGAGGGCATCGACCAGGTGGAAGGTTCTGTAGTATTCCATTCAGGCACAGCCATGCGAGAAGGCCAGGTAGTCACCAACGGCGGACGTGTCATCTGCGTGAGCAGCTATGGCAAGGACAAGGAAGAGGCACTGAAGAAGAGTTTTGCCGAAGCACAAAAGATTCAGTTCACAGACAAATACTTCCGCTCAGACATCGGTCAGGACCTATAAGTATTAAACATTAAAAAATAGATGTTAAGACATAAAACCTTTCAGAACAAGATAGCGGTAAGCCGCTTCTCGTTACCAGTAACAGCAACCCTTATCGCCATGATATGGGTTGCTGTAGGTTTAGTGCAAGGTGACATCTGGACGGAGTTAGCCTTCGCACTCGCTTCCACCTTGCTCATGGTGGAGCTCAACAATCGCAATGCACTCATGCGCACCTATAGCCGCATGGTGTCTTGCAGTTTTCTCACCCTCATCACGGCAACAACACTCCCTGAGCCTTCGCTCGGAGCCAACGTGATGATTCTGTGCTTCATCGCCTTCATCCTACTCATCTGGAACTGCTATCAAGACCGACTCTCTACGGGTCGCACCTTCTATGCTTTTATCTGCATGGGCATAGCCTCCATGGAGTTTGTACAGGCACTCTATTATCTACCCTTCATGTGGGTGATGATGCTATTCTTTGTCAATTCTTTCAGCCTACGCAACCTGGCAGCCTCCCTCTTAGGCATCATCACACCCTACTGGTTTGCAGCAGGCTTCTTCTTGTATACAGGCAACATCGACTACATCATAGCCCATTTCAGCCAGTTCGTCACCTTCCATCCCCTCTTCGACTACTCGATGATTACCATCCATCAGGTCGTCAACCTCTCCTTCATCACGCTGTTAGCCATTATAGGAACCATCCACTTCCTTCGCACCAGCTATGCCGATAAGATTCGCACACGCATGATTTACGAATCGCTCATCATGCTCGACATTGTCAGCCTCCTGTTCCTCGTCTTGCAGCCACAACACGAATACGAACTGGAAGGAGTCATGATCGTCTGCACAGCACCTCTCATAGCCCATTACATCACCTTCACCAAGGGCAAGCTGCCCAACATCACCTTCATCACCATTCTCGTGACGACAGTGCTGTTGCTGCTCTACAATGTTCTACTTCCACCTGTTATGCTACTATGATAGACTGGCTGATTTCTTTTCTCGTAGATTGGGGCTACTGGGGTATGCTCATGGCAGCCTTCTTGGCTGGCAGTTTCTTCCCCTTCAGCAGCGAGGCTGTCATGGCAGGACTGCAGGCAGCAGGACTTGCCCCTCTGCCCTTAGTAGTCTATGGAAGCATAGGCAATGTGCTGGGTTCTATGTTCAATTATGGTGTGGGGCGAATGGGCAAGATGGAGTGGATAGAACACTACCTACACGTCAAAAAGGAGAGTCTCGACAAGGCCGAACGCTTCATGGCAGGACATGGCGCCTGGATGGGGTTCTTCGCCTTCCTTCCTTTGCTCGGTAGCGCCATCACCATTGTGCTCGGTCTCACCCGTGCCAACATACCAGTATCCATCCTCAGCATCACCATAGGCAAGGTACTGAGATACGTCTTGTTAGTCTACGGACTAAGTTTTATCTTTTAACTGAAGTTTCGCATGTACGGAAGTTATAGTAGTTAAAGAAGTTAAGAAGTTAAGAAGTTAAGAAGTTAAGAAGTTAAGAAGTTAAGAAGTTAAGACATATGTCTTACTGCTTAAAATTACGCCAAAAAGCTATTGTCTTAACTCCTCAGCGACCATAGGGAGCGATAACTCCTTTAACTCCTAAAGAAAGAAACTTGATTTTTTTAATTTATGAAAAGATTTATATACCTCATTATATTATGCACTCTATGCGTTGGTTGCAAAAACGCCCAGCAGAAGGCAGGCATGACAAAGGACAACGTGAAGCCTACCGTCACCGTCACCATTCCTCCCTACCAGTATTTCGTCAGTAAGATAGCCCAGGACAAGGTGGACGTCAACGTGATGGTGGCCAATGGCAACAATCCAGAGACCTACGAGCCCAATGCCCAGCAGATGGTAGAACTCTCCAAGAGTGCCCTCTACCTGAAAGTGGGCAACATCGGTTTCGAACAGACCTGGATGCAAAAGCTACAAGACAATGCCCCTGCCATGAAGGTGATAGACACTTCGGCAGGCATCACACCTGCCAAGACCCCAGGTGGCAACATCGACCCACACGTATGGATGAGCTGCCAGAATGCCCGTATCATCTCCGCCAACATCCTCCAGGCACTCTGCCGACTGGAGCCTCAGCACAAAGCATTTTTCGAGAACAACTATCAGGCACTCATCCGCATCATCGACAAGCGCGACAGCACCATCAGCGAGAGTTTCAAGAACAATCCTGAATTGATGCGCAAGTTTGTGATTTACCACCCCATCCTCACCTACTTCGCCCGTGACTACAGATTGGGACAGCTCGCCATCGAAGAAGAAGGCAGAGAGCCCAGTGCCGCTCAGATAAAGAGCCTCATCGAGAGAGCGAAGAAAGAAAAGATCAAGTATTGCCTCATACAGAGTGAGTTTGCCAACCGCAACACCTCTGTATTCATCAAAGAGAGCCACACCCAGGCGATGGAGATCAACCCATTGCAAGGCGATTGGGACAGAGCCATGCAGGAAGCAGCATGGGCTGTACAAGGCAAAGTGCCGGGCGTGGCAAACAAGTAAGAAGACTCATCAGGACTATTAAAACACCCAGCGACATGAAGCCAATCATCAACATCGAACACCTCGCCGCAGGCTACGAAGGCAAAGAGGTTCTTCACGACGTCAACCTCACCATCTATCAAGACGACTATTTAGGAATTATCGGACCCAATGGTGGGGGCAAGACCACCCTCATGCGCCTCATTCTCGGACTGATGAAGCCCACCGAAGGAAGCATCAGCTACTATAAGGACGGCCATGCAGTAAAGGAAATCACCATGGGTTATCTGCCACAATACAACGATCTCGACAAGCAGTTTCCCATCTCTGTATACGAAGTGGTGCTCTCTGGTCTCAACAAGACGAAGAGTCTCTTTGCCCGTTTCGGCAAAGCGCATCATCAGCTCGTTGCCGACACCTTGGAGCGTATGCAGCTGTCCGACCTGAAAGACCGTCACATCGGAGCCTTGAGTGGTGGACAACTGCAGCGTGTTCTCTTGGCACGTGCCATCGTGTCAAAACCAGACGTCGTGATTCTCGACGAGCCTAACACTTACATCGACCGACGTTTCCAAAAACAGATGTACGAGATGCTGGAGCAAATCAACAAGGAGTGCGCCATCATCATCGTAAGCCACGACATTGCCGAAGTGCTGCACAATGTGAAGCACATCGCCTGCGTGAACCACCATCTGCACTATCACGATACTGCCGATATGCCGAAGGAAAAACTCGAAGAACATTTTCTTAAGGTATAAGCTTTCCCATCTGAATTTAGTGTTTAATGCACTGGGGAGGGTGTGGCATCTTGCCCGCCCGTAATCATCCTTGATTTTTTAAAAAAAGTTAGCTTTTCTTGCTTGTAAAGGGGCGGGTAAGATGCCACGCCCTCCCCAGTGCAAGCCTGCCAATGAGAGGTATCTTCCTGAAAAATATAATATTATCTAAAAAGAACAGCAAACTTCGCTTGTTTCTTCTCTTTTTAGTACCTTTGCAACGATTTATGCCCTGAGGCATCATAGAGAAAGAGAAAATCAAACATTTAAGTTTAAGAACCATAATGAAACAGTACAAATTAGTGGACAATATCTTCGGATGGGTTGCTTTTATGATAGCAGCCTTCGTGTATTGCTCCACGATTGAACCGACAGCCAGCTTCTGGGACTGTCCTGAGTTTATCACCACTGCCTACAAGCAGGAAATCGGTCACCCTCCTGGGGCACCGTTCTTCATGCTCTTAGGTAATTTCTTTACCCATTTTGCCAGCGATACGACACAGGTTGCCAAGATGGTGAACACGATGAGCGCTCTGCTGAGTGCTGTCTGCATCATGTTCCTCTTCTGGACCATCACACACTTGGCACGCAAACTCATCATCGGCGACTGGAAAGAGATGACCACCGCCAAGATGGTTGGCATCGAGGCATCGGGTATGGTGGGAGCACTCATCTATACCTTCAGCGACACATTCTGGTTCTCGGCTGTAGAGGGCGAGGTGTATGCTTTCTCATCTGCCTTTACTGCCGTGGTCTTCTGGCTTATCCTGAAATGGGAAGACCATGCCGACGAGCCTCACAGCGACCGATGGCTTGTGCTCATCGCCTATATGACGGGTCTGAGCATCGGTGTTCACCTGCTCAACCTGCTCTGCATCCCTGCCATCGTATTGGTATATTACTACAAGAAGGTGCCACAAGCCAACCTCAAAGGCTCGCTCCTGGCACTGTTTGTATCCTTCTTAGTGGTCGTAGCCGTACTTTATGGTGTGGTACCTGGTATCATCACCGTGGGCGGATGGTTTGAGCTGTTCTTCGTCAACACCTTAGGCTGCCCATTCAATACGGGTGAGATCGTATATATCATCTGCTTGGTGGCTTCGGTTATTTGGGGCATCTATGAGACTTTCAATGCCACCGACAAGAACGAGAAGCGACAGAACATCGCCTTCGTATTGGGCTTCGGCATGCTCGGAATCCCCTTCTACGGATACGGATGGAGCGCTGCCATCACTGGCTTCGTAGTACTCATCGCACTATGGTTTGTACTGGGTTACAAGCGCAAGAAGGAAGTTGTGGTTAAGAACGACGAGACTACCGGACTCACCAAGACCAAAGTGCAGCTCCTGCCTCTCATCTCAGCCCGCGTGAAGAACACAGCCCTGCTGTGCATGCTGATGCTGATGATAGGTTACTCAAGCTATGCGCTCATCGTGATCCGCTCGGCTGCCAACCCTCCTATGGACCAGAACTCGCCAGAGGATATCTTCACCCTTGGCAGCTATCTGAGCCGCGACCAGTATGGCGACCGTCCTCTGTTCTACGGACAGGCCTATACCTCACAGGTGGCACTTCAGGTAGATGGCGACATGTGCAAGCCAGTGATGACCGAGGGTGCTCCCGTATACCAGCGCAAGGAGAAAGCCAGCAAGGATGAGAAGGACTCATACTTCGTAGTGAGCCACAAGAATAAATATAAGTATGCTCAGAACATGTTATTCCCTCGTATGTATGATGCTGCTCATGCACAAGCATACGAAGACTGGATGGGAGGTGTCAACGGAACAGAAGTGCCCTACGACCGCTGTGGCGAGAGCATCAGCGTGAAGATGCCTTCGCAGTGGGACAACATACGATTTTTCCTCTCCTACCAGTGCAACTTCATGTACTGGCGATACTTCATGTGGAACTTCGCTGGCCGTCAGAACGACATACAGGGCAACGGCGAGCCTGAACATGGCAACTGGATTACGGGTATTCCATTCGTCGACAACGCCATGCTTGGCGACCAGAGCAAGCTGCCCGATGACCTAAAGAACAACAAGGGACATAACGTGTTCTACTGTATGCCTCTGCTCTTGGGTCTCATCGGACTCTTCTGGCAGGCATGGTATACTCGCAAGCGCAAGGTGGTAAAGAATGGTAAGGAGACTGAAGAATTGCTCCCTATCGGCATCCAGCAGTTCTGGGTGGTATTCTTCCTCTTCTTCATGACTGGTCTTGCCATCGTCATCTACCTCAACCAGGTGCCTATGCAGCCACGTGAGCGCGACTATGCGTATGCGGGTTCCTTCTATGCTTTTGCCATCTGGTGTGGCTTAGGTGTATTGGCTATCCTCGACCTGCTGAAGAAGTATGCTAAGTTGAGTGGCACTGCTGTGGCTGCTATTGTGGGCGCCATTGCCCTCCTCGTGCCTGTGCAGATGGCCTCTCAGACTTGGGACGACCACGACCGCTCTAACCGTTACACCTGCCGAGACTTCGGACAGAACTATCTGATGTCGCTCCAGGAAAAGGGTAATCCTATCATCTTTACCAATGGAGATAACGATACCTTCCCACTCTGGTACAACCAAGAGGTGGAGGGCGTAGGCACCGATGCGCGAGTATGCAACCTGAGCTATCTGCAGACCGACTGGTATATCGACCAGATGATGCGTCCTGCATACGATTCGCCATCTGTGCCTATCACCTGGCCTCGTCTCGACTTCTGCTCGGGCACTAACGAGTATGTGTCGGTAGAACCTGAGGCTAAGCAGCAGATTCTCGACTTCTACAAGCAGGACCCTGAGACTGCTAAAAAGCAGTTGGGCGAGGATCCTTTCGAGCTGAAGAACATCCTGAAATACTGGGTGCGCAGCAAGAACCCCGACCTGCACATCATTCCTACCGACACCCTCTACCTCTCCATCGACAAGAAGGCTGTAAGGGAGAGTGGAATGATGATGGCTGCCGACTCTATCCCCGACAAGATGGTCATCTCACTGGCTGGTAAGCGTGCCCTCTACAAGGGCGACCTCATGATGCTCGAGATGCTGGCACAGTGCAACTGGAAGCGACCTCTCTACGTGGCTCTCACCGTGGGTCAGGAGAACTACATGAACCTGGGCGACAACTTCGTGCAGGAGGGTCTTGCCAACCGCATCACTCCTTTCACCACCAACAAGCCTGGTGCTAAGAACTTTGATACGGAGAAGGCTTATCACAACATCATGACGCGATTTAAGTTTGGCAACCTGAAGCAGAAAGGCCTCTACATCGACGAGACTACCATGCGTATGTGCTACACCCACCGACGCCTGTTGGCTCAGACAGCCTTGGCGCTCATCGCTGAACATAAGGACAAGAAGGCCATCGACATCCTGAAGAAGGCGGATGTGGAGATACCTTCTTATAATGTACCTGTCGACTACATGAGCGGCGGTCTCGACATGGCTCGTGGCTGGCTCCTCACTGGGCAGAAGGCTAAGGGTGAGGAATATCTCAGCAAGATATGGACCAATGCCACACAGTATCTCAACTACTACCTCTCACTCTCTAACGATCGCTTCATGGCGGCACAGAGCGACTGCATACGTCAGATCATGATCATGCAGAGCACTGCTGAGGTGGCAGGCATGGTGAGTCCTAAACTCGAAGCTAAGTATGCCAAACAGCTCAACGCCCTCTACACACTCTATCACGGACGCGGAGGACGTATGCCTGAGGGGTATTAATGTTATAAAAAAAGTCGCCTATGTTTATCGAGCAACCAGCCAAATGGCTGAGATGGCTGTATCCGAAGGCTATTTGGAGAATGGACCCGAAGGAACACTCTGTCTACCTGACGTTTGACGACGGGCCCATTCCCGAATCGACTCCATTCATCCTCGAAACGCTGAGGAAATACAACATCAAGGCCACCTTCTTCATGGTGGGAGAAAATGTGTTACGCCATCACGACCTCTACAACCAGATTGTGGCAGAGGGCCACCAGATAGGCAATCATACATTCAACCATATCGGGGCCTTCAAGCATCGTGTCATCTCCTACGTGCTCAATACCAACAAGGCCAATGACATCATTCATGCGCATCTCTTCCGTCCACCACATGGATGGATGAGACCCAGCGAATACTGGTGGTTACACCGCACCTACGAGG
Organism: Candidatus Segatella caccae; assembly: GCA_900556395.1. Lineage (GTDB taxonomy): Bacteria > Bacteroidota > Bacteroidia > Bacteroidales > Bacteroidaceae > Prevotella > Prevotella caccae. Next base: position 12,677 of record USOQ01000035.1, read on the forward strand.
TCATCATGTGGGATGTCGTAACGCGCGACTACTCCAAATGGCTGACGGCAGAGGACGTGGTAGGCAACGTAAAACGCTATGCCCGCAACGGGAGTATCATCACCTTCCACGACTCGCTGAAGAGCATCGACAAGCTGAAGACTGCCTTGCCTAAGGCTATAGAATGGCTTCAGGAACAGGGCTACGAATTCAAGATATTCAAATGAGATGAAGAAAAGAATGAACAGCTATCAGGCGGTAGCAAGCTTCGTAAGGGGATTCTTCGAAGCATACGCTCGTGGCATCATCGATGCTGCCATCGAGAGCAACGACTTCGAGAAGAAGAATGACCCTAAGGAAATCAAGCAGATGATGCTGGAACACTATGGAGAGGTAAATCAATACTACTTCGACATCATGTTTGCTACCCTCGTAAGACTCAACTATAAGGCTGCCGAGGAAGCCGACGAGCGTATGCACAAGAACTTTGACAGCATGAAGAAGGCCGACCCTACCTTTGAGCCTACCATGCTCGACTATCTGCGCATAGCCTGCAAGAGCCCACAGCTATACAAGGCGATGGAGGCTGAATATAAGCGTAACTTCTCCTACCTGCTGCAAGGCAAGTTTACTACTATCGAAGAGCATGTGCGCGACTATACGCATGGCATACTTATCAGTATTGCCGACGAGCCGATGGCTATCCACCTGCTGACAAGAATCATCGTCAAGGCGTATGCTGCTGGGCTGAAGTGTGGTAGCCAAGAAGGTAAACTGCCACAGCTACACATGCCCACCTTGCACGGTATGCTGCTCAACAACGTGAACATACTCCTGAACGAGGCTCCGTTGAAAAGCTGCAGCGAAGACCCAGTGGCTCTCTTTAAGGAGGCTTGCAGGGAGAAAGAGGAAAACATCAATGTACTCTTCAATACGCTCAACGATACGATGAAAGAACTGGCGGAAGTATAGTTTTCCGCAGAGCTTACACATGCCCCTCCCCTACACAAAAAAGATGTAAGCGCATACGTTAAGCTTAGAAAGCAAAAGTCCCTACAAACTATTGGAAGTTTGTAGGGACTTTGCTTTTTTATATGAAGTGAATTACTGCATATCATACACCACCTGCATAAGCTTCTTGCCAAGCTCATCAGCCTGCTCCATGGTAGAAGCCTCGCTATATACGCGGATAATGGGCTCGGTATTACTCTTGCGAAGATGAACCCACTTGTCAGGGAAATCGAGTTTCACGCCATCGATATCTGTTACGGTTACATCCTTCTCCTTGCCATACATCTCCTTTACCTTCACGAGGATGGCATCAACATCGGTAGAAGCCGTCAAGTCGATGCGATTCTTGGCGATGAAGTAGTTAGGGAAAGTGGCACGAAGCTCGCTTACCTTGCATCCCTTATGGGCAAGACTGCTCAAGAAGAGAGCGATACCTACGAGGGCATCACGACCATAGTGACTCTCTGGATAGATGACACCACCATTGCCTTCGCCTCCTATCACTGCATGAACGTCCTTCATCTTGGTGGTGACATTCACCTCGCCTACTGCAGCAGCAGTATATTTGCCGCCATGCTTCTCGGTCACATCACGGAGAGCACGGGTAGAAGACAGGTTGCTGACAGTATTGCCAGGAGTATGGCTCAGCACATAATCGGCAACGCTCACCAAGGTATATTCCTCGCCAAACATCTTGCCGTCCTCGCAGATGAAAGCCAAGCGGTCAACATCTGGGTCAACAACGATACCCATGTGATAACCACCCTTCTTCAACTCGTCCATGATGCCACTGAGGTTCTTCTCTAATGGCTCAGGGTTGTGAGCGAAGTCGCCCGTAGGTTCACCATTCAGGAAGGTATACTCTACTCCGAGGGCATCGAGCAACTCTGGGAGAATGACACCTCCCACGGAGTTGATGGCATCTACACAAACCTTGAAATGAGCTTTCTTGATAGCCTCAACATCCACGAGCTTCAATGCAAGCACGGAGTCGATATGGCGCTTGTTGAAGGTGGGGTCTTCGGTATATTTTCCGAGGTTATCAACATCAGCATATTCGAAGTCTTCCTTCTCGGCGATGCTCAACACCTCGCTGCCATTGGCTGCGGTAAGAAACTCTCCCTTCTCGTTGAGAAGCTTGAGGGCATTCCACTGACGAGGGTTGTGAGAGGCGGTGATGATGATGCCTCCTGCTGCACCGCTCATGGTAACAGCAAGTTCGGTAGTAGGAGTGGTGGCTAATCCGATGTTGAGCACATCATATCCCATGCCCATCAGGGTGCCACACACTACGTTCTTGACCATCTCGCCAGAGATGCGGGCATCGCGGCCCACAACGATGGTATTGCTTGAAGACTGTCCGCTACGACGAATAAAGGTAGCGTAAGCTGAAGTAAACTTCACGATATCGAGCGGATTAAGCGTATCGCCCGCTGGTCCGCCGATTGTTCCGCGGATTCCAGAAATAGATTTGATAAGAGTCATAATATATTTTTATTAAGACGTGAATGCTTGATGAATGTGATGATATATAAAGAAAATCCACTTCCTTAGCGTGCTGCTTGGAAGCGGATGTCATATAGACAGGCGTAGACACTGGCAGAGGCTGAAGTGGTGCCATAAGTATGAGGCACCAACAAGCGTACATGAGCCAGCTCGTCATCGGCTGTGATGAGTCGTCCTATCTTAATCCAACTGAAAGGTATCAACCATCCGGATGGAACCGTGGCACTCACGCTACCATAATACGAAGAGTTGTAGGTTTGCGCCAAGAGGCTTTTTGAGGTGTCAACAAAAGAACCTTCAAACGTTCCTGACGTATTTTTAACACTCATCTCGTCGGTGTAGATAGCAAAACGAGGCACATCATTGGTCAGCGTGATGGCGTCATCGCATATCTTGGCACGATTGGCAAGACAATACTCTGTATAACGGCACAACACGTTCTGGGTTTTCCCCTTGGCGATATAATTGCCACAACCATCATGGATGACCTGCATATAGATGCCATTGCTCTCGAAGAGTACATACTCGTTGTTGTTAGGGTCGGTGTCTGTCAACTTAATTGTCTTGTCACCAGCCTTGCGAGCTTCAAAACGTTGTTCAAACTCGGATTCTTTAATGACTTTGACATTCTCATTGCGCAAGAACGCATTGATAGAGTCAAGCTCTCTATTGCGCTGATCTGCGTACGTCTCATTATGGTCACAAGCGGCAAATGTCACCAGTGCCGCAATTGCTATTATTGATAATAATAGTTTCTTCATTCTTTAAGTTCGTAATTTTTATACAAATATGGCGCAAAGGTACAAAAAAAAAATAGGACTGCCAATGTTGGTAGTCCTATTTTATTATTATTTATCACTTATCTTTCTCATTTCAGTAATGGCGCAAAGGCCTGAATAGCTTTTTGAGCTATCTGCACGGCTTCGGAAAGGCTACAAAACAGCTTGCCACCTGAGGCATTGAGATGCCCGCCACCATGGAAGAACTGCTCTGCCATCTTGTTACAGGGGAAGTCGTCGACAGAGCGAAGGCTCACCAATATCAGGTTGTCGCGCTCGGTATCTTCGCGCAAGGAAATGGACAACTTGTGCCCCTTGATGCGAAGAGGTTCGTTGACAAGACCTTCGAGGTCGCCCTTGATGAAATGAAAACGCTTCATGTCTCGGCGTGTCACACTGTAATAAGAGGCATGCAACCCATCTACGACACAGAGGCGCTCATTCATGAGATAGCCACGGAAGCGTATGGCAGAGAGGCTACTATTGTTGAAGACATTGCGATAGATCTTGTCTTTATCTATGCCCTTGGTGAGCAACTGACTGATTATGAAATAGATGGTGGGATCAGTGGAGTTGTAGGTGAAGCCGCCAGTGTCGGTCATCATTCCGCAATACACACATGCAGCCCACTTGCGATCCATCAGTTCGAAACCACCCAGCTGCCAGACGATGCGGAACACCAACTCGCTGGCACTGCTCATATGTGGATGAGAAATCTGGAGATCGATATCCATACTGGGTGCCAGATGGTGGTCGATCATCACCTTGCGGGCACGGCAGCCTGTAAGCACACCCTGCATCTCGTCGAGACGGCCAGGTCCATTGAAATCGAGACAGAACACGAGGTCGGCTTCATCGAAGGCACGTGACACTTCATCGGGGTGCTTGTCGTAGCGCACGATGGTCTGCGAGTCGGGCAACCACTGCAAATAGTCGGGCATCATGTCGGGGATGCAAATCTGAGCTTGCTTACCCAAAGAGAGCAAATAGTTACGCCAGCCCAGCGATGAGCCTATGGCATCGCCATCAGGCGACTTGTGGCAACAGATTACGATATGTGAAGAAGCCGCTATCATCTCTTGGAGGGTAGCGGCTTCTTGTGGAGTCAATATATTGATATCCATTTAGAAGAGTTTGTTGGGATAAACACCTTCGTCTATCAAACTCTGTATTCTATCCACTACAGAAGGACGGTCGGCTGCATAGGTCACACCAAACCACTTGCTCGTGGTGTCGAGTACCTTGACAGTGGCAGTGCCATCGTTGATGAGCTTGTTGACCATCAATGGAATGAAAAACTCAGCCTTGAGGTTCTCCATATTCTTAGGATCGCTAAGGAACTCCTTGAAGTAGGCCTCGCTATACTCGAAATAGTCGGGAGTGAAGCCCCATACGTTCATAGAGACAGGTGTGTTGTCAGCGACAGCCACCCACTGACCTTCCTCGTCCTTGTAAGACACCTTGCCATCAACACGCATAATCTCGGTGCGCTCTACTACAGTGGTAAGGTTCTCTGCCGCATCCTTGGAGCAGATGCCACGAGCCACAGTACCATTCTCGCTCAGAGTGTTGCCTACACGGAAACCTACCATGGCATAGTTGTTCTTGCTACCCTCAGGAAGAGAGGAGAGGAACTTGCCTATTACCTTGAAACAATCGCGATTGTAGAAGTCATCGCAGTTGATAACACAGAATGGCTCCTTGATGATATCTTTAGCCATCAATACGGCATGGTTAGTACCCCATGGCTTCTCGCGGCCTTCGGGCATGGTGAATCCTTCGGGCAGCGCATCAAGCGACTGGAAGCAAAGTTCTGCAGGGATATGTCCCTCGTACTTTGCAAGAATCTTCTCACGGAACTGCTCTTCGAAATCCTTACGAATGACAAAGACAATCTTGCCGAATCCAGCCTGAATGGCATCATAAATACTGTAGTCCATAATGGTCTCACCGTTGGGGCCCAGACCATCGAGCTGTTTCAAACCACCATAGCGGCTACCCATACCAGCCGCCAAGAGTAACAATGTAGGTTTCATATTCGCTTGTTTAATTATTGATGTTCTTCTTAAACTTCTTGCAAAAGTAATAAAAAAAATGACAGCATCCCAATTTTTACTACTTTTTTTGTGTATTTTAATCAGAAAGGATAACCCACGGTGAGATGCAGACTATGCGAGTTCTTGAAGGAGTCGATGTTATAGAATCCCTTCTTGCTGGTCTCGTAGGGCACATGGAGGCCTACGCCCCAATCCACGCGGATGACAAACATGCCCATGTCGTAGCGAACACCCACACCCGTGCCTACAGCCATCTGCTTGAAGAACTTCCTAAACTTGAATTGTCCTTGCGGACTATGCTCTTCGCTGCGAAGGGTCCACACGTTACCGGCATCCAGGAATAAGGCTCCATACAGGTCGCCCCAGATACGAGGACGGTACTCGATGTTGGCAAGAAACTTGATGTCGCCCGTCTGGTCGATATAGGAATACTTGCCGCCTGTAGGTACAAACTGTCCTGGACCAATGCTACGCACATTGAAAGCACGCACACTGTTGGCTCCTCCTATATAGAACTGCTCGTAGTAAGGTGCTTTCTCTGTATTGCCATAGCTCCACACCACTCCGGCATTGAGATGGCCTACCAGTGTGGAATGTTCTGCTATGCGCCAGTATTTCACAAAGTCGGTCTCCAACTTCAGGAACTGGGAATAGGGATTGCGAAACATCTGCTTGTCTTCATCATTCCACTTCTTGCCTGCACACAGATAACCTAACGACAGGATGTTACCAGCCTCGCTGATGGTAGTGGACCACACAATGGGGTGACGATATTTCACCGGACTGGTATAAGTATAGGTGTAGCTCATCTTGGGCACAAACTGATCGCGCATGGCTATCTGCAGGTAAGGGCTCTCAGAGATGGCCTCGTCGAAGGCGGCTGTACGACTGTTCATAAACTCATACGACAACACCAAGGGGCTGAACGAATGGCGATGCTTGGCAGAGGTAGCCCAGTCGTAAGTGAGTTCGCCCGACACCACATGACGACGGAAATAGCCTGCCCTGTTGAGGACATTCATCGAAGCCTTCACGGTGGTGGTGGGAACACCATAGAACTGCCGCGGAATATGGCCCTTGCGGAAACGGCGTTCGCGCTGCGCCATGGTGGTGAAGAGATTGAAAGGGGTGACGATGCGAGGGAACGAGAGGGCTACATCGGAGCCATACTCGTAGGAGTTGACATGATTGGAACTGGCGCCATTGCCCTTCTTCCCTGTCTGCCACTCATAAGAGCCATGCAGGTTGACATCCAGTTTCTCGCCTCCGCGGAAAGCATTGCGTTTGGTAAAACCTACCACCAACTCGGGGCCTACTCGTCCTGTAGTCCTGCCCTTGACATTAGTCTCTATATAGAAGTCGTAAGGCTTGTCGAACACCAGGTCGAGTGTGGCATCCAAGGTGTCACACTGGGCTGTGGTATCACGGGGAGTAAACTGCAGACTGGTATAGCTGAAAAGCCCCATCGTCTGCAAATGCTGACGTGCCTTCTCTTCATTCTCTACCTTATAGAGCTGGCGAGGACGCAAATGGAGGTCGCGAAGCACTACACCTGCTCGGATGGGCATCTTCTTGCCTCGATAATAAATATTGAGGGTACGGCGGCAGAAGGAATCGGTGAGCTGCTCCATAAACTGCTTGCGAAAGTTGATGGTGATATTGCCTACATACCACTTGCGCGTGGCCTGCGAGTCAAGACTGTCGGCCATCACCATCTTCATGCTCGCCTTGCCTGGCACGATCAGGGTGTCGGCAAGATAGGAGGCATAACCATTCTGATAGAAATAATAGCCGTTGTTGCGAAACAAACGGGTGAGACGCTGGCGCTCACCTTCAAGGTGTGGCACATTGAATGGACTGCCCGAATGAACTAACGCCTCTTGTCGAGTGGAATCTATCAGCATGGAGATGTCTGACGGGAAGTTGACATACCGCATCGTATCAATGGTCATCAGCGGACCCATAGATACATGATAGGCCAACTTGGCTTTCTTGGGATTTTTCTGAGTAAGTATCTCATAGTTTACCTTGCTATGGAAATAACCATACTTGGCAAGTTGGTTCTCTGCCACCTGCGCACGCAAGCGGGGATTCACATTGCCCATCAACTTTGGACGTGAACCGAAAGCCTTGGTAATCCACTTGGCTATGGCACCATCCGACTGCGAGAAGGCATTCCACACCCATAGGCGCACGGGGAAGGGGGTGCGATAATAGCTGCTACCAAAAAGGGAGCCATTGGGAGCTGAAGCCAGCACCGACTCCATTTCCAAGATAGTGGAATCGGCATATCCGCCTGGCTCGTAATCGGTATATTCTATTTTCTTCAGACCCGTAAAGAGTTGCTCGCCGTCAGCAAGGGCACTTGTGGAAGAGCAAGAGGTGCCTACGGCAATCAGCACTACGGCAACCAGCACCATAGTCAACAGGCGGAAGCTGCGAGGGTGATGTTTCTGAAAAGACATTCTTTTTATCTTCATTGGCTTTTTCATTTTTGTGGAACAGTAGCAGGCGCTGCCTTCAAGGTGTCGGCAGGTGTTGCGGGCATGGTCGGCTTCTCTGTCTTAAAACGGAAAATATCACGGAAGCGCTGCAACTTTCTGCGCCACATGAAACCTACGCCATACTCGCCTATCTGACCTTCCAACCAGTCGTAGATGTTGTTGTTGTAAAAACCTCTGATATATTGACTGGCTCCATCGTTAAGACGATACTGTATCTCTACATTATTAAAGAAGGTGTCATTGTTGACGGCATTCTCCATCTCTGCTCCTGAAGAAACCTGCCCTCCTACGCTGAAACTCAAACGATTGTTGAAGAAGCGCTTGGCAAACTTAAAGTTATAATCGGTATGCAATGCTCCTGCTGCATTGAGAGAGTTGTCTACCGTCATGCCGATGTCAAGACCCATGGAACGCATGGCTGACCCTGCTATGTTGTTGATTTCGGAATTGAGGAACGAACTAAGGGCACTGTTCATAGAGAATAAGTTGGTGTTGCCATTGGCAAGATACATGCCCGAAGCCAGCATGGTGATGGCCACCTTGCCACGCTCGTCGATACTCATCGTGTTCAACTCGTCCTGGATGTTCATATCCGAAGGTGCCGAAATGATAAACTGTATTCCTGGCTTACTCAGGGTTTGAGAGAGTTTCACGCCACACTCGAAATCCACAGACCTGCCTGTTCCCTGTCCTTCATTTACTGTCGACTTAATCTTCTCTGTGGCTGTAATATGAAGCGTGGGATTGAAAGGATCGCCTGTAAACTCGATGAAACTTCCGTCTTGTATGGTAAAGGTCTTCAGTGGGATGATAGGCAAAGAGTATTTCATCTCGCCATTGCTCAATGTATACTTACCAGAAAGCTGCAGATTGTCCATAGGGTTGTAGGTCATACGCAAGTCGCCACCGCCCACAAGGTCGATGTAGTTGGACTTATCGGCATTGAGCGCACAAAGGATGTGGGCTGACTCGTCTATCGACATTCCCAACAGCATATCGAAACCTTCGAGCTTAGGACGCACCACGGTTTCGTGCTTGCTATTGCTGAAGTCGGTAAACTTCACCAACTCGTCAAGCTGGGTGTCGGTGGTTAACTCAGACTCACGCAGGATATAGGTCATATCGGTGTTGCCCAAGACATCGAGTTTACCACGCAGCTTCAGGCTTGAGAGTTCTCCCTTCATGCTTCCTAAGAAGTTGATATAAGCCTTTCCATAAGCTTCTGAACGGGCATTCTCCTTGGCATCGACCAACAGGAAGTTTTGTGCTCGCATCTTGATGTCAAGCTTCATCTTGTCGAGGTTAGAAAAGTCTAAAGAACCCTGGATATTGAGAGGACTCTCGTTGTTGGCATACATCATGAAGTTCTCGAAGAGCAACTTGCTGCCAGCTATACGCACGGGGTCGTTGTCAAACCGCATGCGAAGTCCATAAGGCACACTCACCAAGTAGACTGAATCCATATATATCTCGCCGTCAACCTGGGGCTTACTCAATGAACCTTTAACGGTAAGACTTCCCTCACCACATCCCTCTAAACCTACCAGCTGATCGGGTACAAAACCATTGATAAAGTGAAGTGGTAACTTATCCATACCGATAGTGGCATCAAGATAGCCTTCACCCTCCGACTGGTAAGTTCCCTTGATGGTGGCTACTTCGTCATCATCATATTTCAGTATTCCGTCAACGGCATGGGTGCCATCACTCATTGGCATATAGACAAACTCGGTGCCTACATTGCCCATAGGACATTTCTCGTATACGAGATTGTCTACCGACAGGTTGGACGATACTGACAAAGCACCTTCAGTCTGAACAATATGAAAATCTCCATTCATGATGCCTGTGATGTCTGGCATATAGGGTATCACACTCAGCACTTTGTCCAAATCGAATTGGGTCATTCCGATTGTAATATCCTGCAGTGCATCTTCATTGTCATCATTGGAATAGATGCGTACACCCATACCCTTGCTGGCCTCGAGCTGCAACTTGGCAGACACGCGCATGTCGCGACCCAGCATGAGATAGTTGTCTGCATTGGCAGTAAACTTCTTATAGCCTAAGATGGGATGCGTATCAGTGAGGCTTACCTGGATGCCGTCCTCACGCATCATAGCTGCCAAACCGACGCGGACTCCCAACTTGCCGTTGGCATCATAGATGCGAGCCGCCACATTAGAACCGGTCTCTGCTAATTCGCCATCCACCAACGCCTGGAATACATATTGTGGATTTCTCTTATTGTTTACGATTCTCGCTGTGTAGCGGATGGAGTCGCCAGTAGTCATAATCTTGGCACGGATAGTGTCCAACTGAACTCCTTGTGCTACCAACGAATCGATATGCAGATATCCATTCAGACCAGCGATGGGCGACGTGCGCAAATCCATATCCACTGACTTGAAGTGATATCCATTATACTCGATGAAGCGAGAGATGAAATTGTCTTTTCCTGTAGTGAGAGAGATACGACCTAAGGGGAACTCGCGACGGATGGCCACCTGGTCAATGCGACGGTTCTTGAGCTGGCTCACCACCTCGTACTGCAACTTCTCCAGTCTTGCCAATAGGGGCTTATAACCACCGTGGGTATCCATACGCAGATGGAAGTCGCCACAATCAATCACTGCATGCATCGTATCACGACGAGTCATCAAGTCGGCTACTACATCAACAGGACGATATACTTTCTTTTCTGTCCTGATACCAATACTACCTATCTGGGCTTGCACGACATGACTCTCTTTCAGGTCGGACTTCAGATCTACCTGCCCACAAACGGTAGCTGTCATAGGTACACGGGTGAGTCCTAATTGGTAAAGATCGACATTTTTCACATCAGCGACGATCGTACCCTCTACATCCTTGCTACCGGTAAGTGCATCGAGACTCACAAGGCCCTTAAGCAAAGGGTTGTTACTGTCGATATTGGCGTGTATCTTGCCTTGAGCTACATGGGCATCTGCCGTCAGATAACTGATATGATATTTGCCATAATGCAATTGTGATACCTCTGCCTTCGCTGTCAAACGGGTACGACGGGAGAGGAAGTCTGTGCCCAAACCATGGGCTTCCAGATTTCCTGAAAAAGTATTAAGCTCTTGATGAGGTAAGAAATGATTTACTTGCAACTGATGCACCTTCAGTCGAGCCTGATAAGCTAACTGATTCATATCGATGCTGCCATCTTTCTTCATGCGGGTTTTCACCTTGGCATCCACACTGACACGTCCACGACCCTCTGTAAGAGTTAGCTTGGTGGCATATTGAGAACCGTCTACCTCGACATCGCCCTTCAGACTCATGCCATAGGGGATTCTCACTTCCTTCATCAAAGATGGATCGAGCATCGCTGTCACAAAACCTAAATGATAGGTACGAGCATTGAGATGAATGTTAGCCTTTAACTGCGACATATCGTGGAGATGGGCCAAACTGCCATCGGAGGACAGCTGGAAGGCTGTAGGCAAATGAAGCTGGAAGCCCGAATAACTCAGACTCTGCAGATTTCCCTTGACGGTGCCTGCTACCTCCATAGGATAATATGGCCAGTTCTGACGCATCTTAAGCGGCATATAGCCACCTGCTAAAAGCATCAGATCGTCTCTGCCAATGCTGCCACGCACCATAGCTGTCAACTGGCCAGGAACACTATCGGCAAAGGCATTCAGATCCATATCAACCATAGTCTGAAGGCTTGAGGAAGGGGTACGGAGATACAAGTCGGGCAACTGCAACTTCAAAGAGTCCATCACAAACCTGCCATACATCTGCTGAACGGAGAGACCACTGCGCTCTCTGAACTGCGCTTGACGAATTCTAACATCTATCTTCGAATCACAAAAATAGAAGGAATCTGCCTTCAAGGTCATGTCAGAAAGGGCTATGTGATTCAGGTCTACACCTTCTGCAGGACGCAGCACAGAGATGTCCTTACCAGCCAGCATTTCTGCCTGATAGTTGTCATAGGATACTCGCCCTTGACGCCAGTCGAGGGTGCGCACTTGATAAAGTCCTTTGAAAAGGTCGAGGTAGGTGCCACGAACTGTAGCATCACCCATATAAGCACTCACCTGGAGCGTATCTCCAGGCATCCGAAGCGCTAAAGCTGTGTTCTTCAATTTGAATTTCTGGATGTTGACTTTCCAAAAATTCGTTGTTGGTGTCGTGTCGGGTGGTACGGTATCACTCAGTGCCACCATCAAGCGGCTGTCTGATAACAAAGCGTCATCCACATGGACATGCTCCTTGCCTAAGTCTATTCCGTGAGCTCGCAAGGATAGCAAACCTACGCTTCCCTTAATATGCGCCTCAGGAATCCAGTTGGTGGTGTTCAACTTCATTTGCTGGAAGTTTAACTCATCCACCATCACTTGCTGCTTGAATAGAGGGAGCAATTGTATGTCAACTACGATGCGCTCTATGTCGGCAACGGTATCTTTTCTGTTTCTAAGAGTTATGTCTTTACTATTTTTCAGCGAATCTATAGGCTGTAATGCTCTTACACCCTCTACTCCTAACCGAAGGGGGAAGACCAACTCTACATGCTTTACGGTAACATCCATGCCTGTAGATGCGGAAGCATAGGCTGCTACTCGCTTTACTGCCCAGTTTTGCACGGGTGGCAAGTAGAGCAACAAAGCCAGCAAAGCTATCAGTAATATCGGTGTAAAAGCCAAAACAATAGCCCATATTCCGCATTTTTTCTTTGTAGACATGAAACCTTCTTAAGAATATCGTAAAGCTAAAAATCTTATCTTCCTGTACTTTTTTTATTATGGAGCTATCGCCTTCCAAAGATTGTCATCGGGCAAAGGAGCTTCCACCACAATGGTTTTCTTGGATACAGGATGAACAAACTCCACGCGATGCGACAGCAATGATATACTCCCATCGGGATTGCTACGCTGTGCTCCATATTTCAAATCTCCCTTGATGGGACATCCCATCTTTGACAACTGGCATCTTATCTGATGATGACGCCCCGTCAACAAGTGAATTTCAAGCAATGAATAACGGTCTGTACGCCCCATGAGCTTATATCTGAGAATGGCTTTCTTTGAATTCTTCACCTCATGATCGTAAGCATAACTCTTGTTCTGCTTCTCGTTCCGAACAATCCAGTTCACAAGTTCACCCTCGTCATACGGAGGCGTATTCTTCACGATAGCCCAATATGTCTTATGCACTTCGCCGTCTCTGAACATATTGTTCAAACGACTCAATGCCTTGGACGTCTTGGCAAAGACCACAAGCCCTGATACAGGACGGTCAAGGCGATGTACCACCCCCAAGAACACATTTCCCGGTTTCTGATACTTCGCCTTGATATATTGCTTCACAGTCTCCGAGAGTGGCTCGTCGCCAGTCTTATCGCCTTGCACGATTTCACCGCTTCTCTTGGAGACTATGATTATATGATTATCTTCGTATACTACTTGCACGTTTATATTCAGATAGATTACATGTTCATACCACCATCAATCTGGATAACCTGACCGCTTACGTAGCTTGACATGTCTGATGCAAGGAAGAGACATACATTCGCAATATCCTCTGTCTGGCCACCACGACGCAATGGAATCTTCTTCATCCAGTCCTTACGAATATCTTCGGGCAACTGAGCGGTCATGGCTGTCTCGATGAAACCTGGAGCTACAGCATTGGCACGTACACCCTTAGGACCTAACTCCTGAGCGATAGACTTAGCCAAAGCTATCATACCTGCCTTAGAAGCGGCATAGTTGCACTGGCCTGCATTACCATGAACACCTACAACAGAAGCCATGTTGATGATAGAACCACTGCGCTGACGAAGCATGATGGGTGAACAAGCGTGGATGAAGTTGAATGCAGACTTCAAATTCACATTCAACACGGCATCCCACTGTGCTTCTGTCATACGAAGCATCAAACCATCCTTAGTAATACCTGCATTGTTTACAAGAATATCAATAGAACCGAAATCAGCATGAATCTGCTTTACAGTCTTCTCTGTCTCCTCAAAATCGGCTGCATTGCCAGCGTATGCACGACAAGTTACACCAAGTGCCTCTATCTCCTTGCGGGTAGCTTCCAAACCAGCTGCCATATCATCATTGAGAACGAGGTCTGTGAATGCGATGTTTGCACCTTCTGAGGCGAACTTCATTGCGACAGCCTTACCGATGCCGCGAGCAGCACCTGTTACAAGGGCTGTTTTACCTGTTAATAATCCCATTTTGTTTTGTTTTTTTTGATTTATGATATGTTTATAACATTCTCCTTATTTAATTATACCTTATTTGTTAATACCTCGAGGATAACGATTGCTTAAGACCTATGTTTGCCGAATAACCTATTCTTACTTTCAACGAAAGCCTTATAGACAGACTCCTCTATGGCACCTTAGAGCTTAAGACCTGATTTTCCTAAAGCTCCATACACCACTTTAGCAACCAAAGGTTTACTACTCTCCTCGGTCAAACCATGACCCAGACGACCATAAATGAAGGGAACTTCAAGACCTTTAATACAATAGTGGGTAATATCGGCAACCAAGTCTACATTCTCTATATCGAACTCACCATCTTCTTTGCCTTCGGTATAAACTTTTCGGAATAGTTCTATTTCGTCTTCATCAAAATTCTTACGAGCCTTTTCTACCATCCATATATTACGGAAAAACTCGGCTCTCAAATTACCATTACGAACGACTGTTTCCTTTATCATACTCAAATGAGTATAAATCAATTCGATAATCTTGTCTTGGGGGCGAATCTTACATGCGGCAACCTCATCCAACTTATCTGAAAGGCGCTCAAGCTCTGATTCGATAACTGCATAATACACGTCTTCTTTTCTGCTGAAATAGGTATACAGCGTTCGTCGTCCCTTGCCCGAAGCCACGGCGATATCATTCATCGTCGTATTGGCGATTCCATTCTTAGCAAAAAGTTGCCGAGCAACATCTACCAGTTTCTGCCGAGTTTTGGATATTGACATATCGAAGTCCTCCCTGTTATTATATAGTTGCACAATAAATTATCTGTGTGCAAAAGTAGTGCTTTAATTCGATATAAGCAAATAATAAACTTTAAAATCCGTTAAAACAGCAAATATATGCAGAAAACATTTGGTCAATTCAAGAAAAGTTAGTACCTTTGCACTCGCAATTCAGAAATGAGTTGATTATATCGCGGTGTGGAGCAGTTGGTAGCTCGCCAGGCTCATAACCTGGAGGTCGCA
>USOQ01000036.1 GCA_900556395.1 Candidatus Segatella caccae
TCTAAACGAGAGTTTAGGCTTCAAAAGCGGACATTCCTTTCGGATATGCCATAGTCGGGAAGTGGTTGTCTGAACTTGTTTCAGCCAACGTCTTTCCGACGCCAACACTCACTTTTACGGAAGAACGGTAACGAATAAATCAAGAAATCGTGCCCAAAACGCAGAAAAACGAGTAATTCTTTGGAGAACCCGAATAAAAAGTGCACCTTTGCAATAGAGTTGATAGGCGTAGTAAATCACAGAATATCAGTGAACTTGCATTTTCGCTAAATCGTTACCATAATTCTGCAACTCCTTTATTCTACTCTGAGACTCAATCAGATATAAGTTTTTTGATTATCCTCTGCAAAGATAACTAAAAAAACTGATTAAACGAAGGTCATGAAATTATATTCGAAAAAAAGGAGGCTTTTTCAAAGAAAATGCGTAATTTTGTTGCATGAAACACATCGAGCACTGAGATGTTAGCTTTTTGCCGCTTCGATGACTACCAACCCCCAAAATCATAACATACTAACCACTAATCAAAATATAAAACAAAATTATGAGAAAATTTCTAACTTCAGCTATTCTCTTTGCCGTGGCGCTTGTGGCACGGGCAGAGGTGAAAATGCCACAAATCTTTGGCGACAACATGGTGTTGCAGCAGCAAACCGACTGTAACCTTTGGGGAACTGCCGATGCTGGCAAGGTGGTAAAGGTCCGTACCTCTTGGGATGGAAGAACCTACAAAGCTCGGGTCGATGCTCAGGGCAAGTGGCGGGTGGCTGTGCGCACGCCTCAAGCTGGCGGACCTTACGACATCACGCTGACCGATGGTAAAATGCTCACACTGCACGATGTGCTCATCGGAGAGGTGTGGATCTGTTCGGGACAGAGCAACATGGAGATGCCTATGAGAGGATTTATGTCGCAGCCTGTAGAAGGAACTGCCAACGAACTGACGACCTGCAAGGACGACAACCTGCGCCTCTTTACTGTGAAGCGCAATGCACAGTTGCATCCTGTTGACGATGTGGAGGGAAACTGGTCGAAGGCTCAGTCGGAGAGTGTGCGCGAGTTTAGTGCAGCTGCCTATTATTTCGGTAAGTCGCTACGCAAGTCGCTCAATGTGCCTGTAGGGCTGATCCTCACTGCATGGGGTGGAAGTGCGCTGGAGGCTTGGCTTAACGCCGACTGGATGAAGCCCGAATGGATGGCTCGCTTCCCACATCTACATTCGCCCATTACGCAAGAAGATGTCGACAAGAGTAAGCAGCGTTGTCCTACAGCGATGTACAATGGACAGCTGCACCCCATCATCGGCTACACCATGCGTGGCGTTATCTGGTATCAGGGCGAGGACAACTGCAAGCGCTATATGTATTACACCGACCAGATGGAAACCATGATCAACGGCTGGCGCAAGGAGTGGAAGCAAGGCAACTTTCCTTTTTACTATTGCCAGATAGCTCCCTATGAGTATGATAGGAATACAAAGAACACCATCAGTCAACTGCTCCGTGAAAAACAGATGGATACAGAGAAGCGCATCGACAATTGTCGTATGGCGGTGCTGATGGATATAGGCTTGGAATATGGTATCCATCCTCGCAAGAAGGCAGAAGTGGGCAACCGTCTGGCTCTCTTGGCTCTTGCGGGCACTTATGGCATGAAAGGTTTGCCCGACTATGCCACTTATAAAGGTGTAAGCTTCGAGAACGACACTGCTGTCGTTGTCTTCGATCATTGCCGTGCTGGAATCTATTTTGAAAATGGTCCTTCGAGCGATAACTTCGAAGTGGCTGGCGAGGACAAGGTGTTCCACAGAGCAAAGGCGTGGATCAGCCGTAACAAGGTGTATGTTAAGAGCGAGGAAGTGAAGAATCCCGTTGCTGTGCGCTATGCTTGGCGCAACTGGGCTAAGGGCGACCTCTTCCATGATGGTCTGCCCGTCAGTTCGTTTCGCACCGACAACTGGGAAGTGACATCAAGCCACTAAAAAGAAATCAGAATGAAAGGAGGGGGAGCTATCATTTTACTCATTTGCGAAACTTGAGTAAAATATTTATTGGCAGGCAAGAAGCCACGCCCTTTCCAGTGCAATTCTGCTTATAAGCAAGGAGAAAGTTGCTCCTAAGCAAGCGACACTGGGGAGGGCAGTGCTTCCAGCCTGCCCATTATCAAACAGCAAAGCTATTGTCTTTTAACTCTTTTATTCTCTCAGATATACTTTCTCGTAAGCCTGCTGCATCTGCTGAAGTGAGAAGTGGGTGAGGGCAAACAGCTTTGCCTTTTCTGCCCAGGCAGCTCTGTCGCCTTGCGGAATGGTGAGGGTAAAGAGGTGCATGTAGGCTTCGATGTCATTGTGCTCTACTTTGAGCGGCCAGTCTGAAGGCAATGTGTCAGACAGGCCCTTGGCATCGTTGATGATAACGGGCGTACCCTCCATGCTCGCTTCGATGGCGAGGAGTGCCAAACCTTCGTGCTCTGAGGGCATAAGCAGATAGTCGAACGAACCGAGGTATGCCGACAGGCCGAAGAGGGGTGGGTGAATAGCGGCATTGGGTGCATCGGTGAGTCTTTGCACCAGCATGTCTTTGAGTCTGCCGTTGCCAAAGATATGGAAGTAATAACGGTCGTCGTCTTTCAAGCGAGTCACGATGTCGGCCAGATGACTGATGCCCTTTTGCTCCTCCATGCGTCCTGCAAAGAGAATATTGATTTTCCCTGTCACGAGGTTAGGATATGTCTTTCGCTCCTGGC
The DNA here is from genome assembly GCA_900556395.1 of Candidatus Segatella caccae. Classification (GTDB taxonomy): domain Bacteria; phylum Bacteroidota; class Bacteroidia; order Bacteroidales; family Bacteroidaceae; genus Prevotella; species Prevotella caccae. The sequence goes on from USOQ01000036.1 coordinate 2,746, forward strand.
AAGGGGCGATACCATTATATATAATAGGTGGCAAGTCATGATAGGCCTTCTCGTAAGCCTCGAGTACTGATGTAGAGATGGCGATATTGGCTTGCAACGACTGCAGCCAAGCTTCCACCTTGCGCCCTGTCTTTTGCAGCCCATGCCATAACGACGTGTTGTGGATGGTGCGCACCACACGACACGAGCGAGTGAGAGTAGGGAAGAGATGGTAGAAGCGATAGGTGGCCCATTCGGGTATCTCGCTGTGGCAGTGTATGACAGATGGGCGATATTTTAGAAAGAGAAATACAAACCATAGGGGGAACAATAGAGCTGCCAGTTTCTCGAAGAGATAGTGAAACGGTATGGTAGCGATGGGCGAGCGATGGTAGGCGATATGAGCCTCCTTCATCTCGCAGACAAACTGCTTAGTGAATGGTGAGCGTCCTCGGATAACCTCGACGATGTGATATTCGATGTCCGCATTTGGGGATAGGGCGATGTTGAGAGCCACCCTTTCGGCGCCTCCCATGTCGAAGTGGGATATGATATGGAATATTCGTTTCACACGACAAAAATAAGCAAAATGTTTTGAACTTCAAACAAATAATGCTATTTTTGTACTTTAAAAAGAAGAAAATGGCTGAAACATTAAAGGAGAAAACCGCAAAGGGATTGTTTTGGGGAGCTATGAATAGTGGTTCCACACAGGTGCTCAACATTCTGTTTGGCATCTTCCTGGCTCGCTTGCTCTCGCCTGCCGACTATGGTATTATAGGTATTCTTACCATTTTTACGCTTATCGCGGGTAACTTGCAGAGTAGTGGGTTTACACAGGCTTTGGTAAACCTCAAGCAGCCTACCAACCGCGACTATAATTCGGTATTCTGGTTTAATGTCTTGGTGAGCTTGGCCATCTATGTGATGCTCTTCTGTTGCGCTCCGCTGATAGCTACATTCTTTCATCAGCCTTGTCTCACTTGGCTGTCGCGTTTCGTCTTTTTAGCTTTTTTCATCTCCTCTTTCGGCATCGTGCAGAATGCTTATATGACTAAAAACATGATGAATAAAGAAATAGCCATCGTGAGCTTTGCTGCGCTCATCTCGTCTAATGTGGTGGGCGTGAGCCTCGCCTTCTGCGGGATGGCTTACTGGAGCTTGGCTTGGCAGCAGGTTATCTTTATCACGGTGCTCAACTTGGGTAGATATTATTACACAGGTTGGCGCCCTCAGCTACATATCGACTTCGGACCTGTGAAGCAAATGTTTGGCTTCAGTGTGAAGCTACTCGTCACTAACATCATCAACACGGTGAGCAGCAACGTGCTGACTTTTATCTTCGGAAGGTTTTACCCTATTGAGGATGTGGGTAACTATTCGCAGGCATACAACTGGAACACAAAGGCCAATTCGTTTATCTCGAATACGGTGGGACAGATAGCCCAACCTGTGCTTGCCTCGGTGAAGGACGATCGGGATAGGGAGCTACAAGTGTTTCGCAAGATGTTGCGATTTACGGCTTTTTTATCCTTCCCACTTATGCTGGGGTTGACGTTGGTTTCTCGTGAGTTTATTCTTATCACCATCAGCGATAAGTGGATAGAGAGTGTGCCACTGCTGCAGATTCTCTGTGTGAGTGGTGCTTTTGTGCCTCTGTATACGCTCTATCAGAATTTGGCCATAAGCAATGGACGCTCTGACGTCTATATGTGGTGCAACTTGGGGCAGGTCATCGGTTTGTTGGCCTTGGTGCTGTTGTGTCATGGTTATGGTATTTACTGGATGGTGGTGGCTTACACTGTATTTATGGTGGGTTGGCTTGTGGTGTGGCAAGCGTCAATGCGGCATATTGCTGGTTTGCGCTTTAGGGATGTGTGCCTCGATATCGTGCCCTTTATGCTTTGTGCGACAGCTACGATGGTTGCCACTTATTACCTTACTTCCTGGATGGAGAACATCTATCTGCTTTTGGGGGTAAGGATTGTTTTGGCTTCATCTATTTATTTGATTGTGATGAAGCTTCTTAGAGTCAAAATACTTGATGAATGCCTTGCGTTTGTAGGTAGAAAGATAGGTCGACGCAAGTGATGGTGTGAGTCCACCTCGACTACAGATTGTAGAGTCTGCGGAAGGGAAGATAAAGCCAGTTGACGTGTTTTACCTTCCATCCTCTTCGCAGCAAAGCAATGCAGAGGCGGCAGAGCGGATGACTCACATGATAGGTACAGATGCGGTCTACTTGGCTGAGCGGAATGTGCTGCACGGCGGCAGTGCGATAGGCGTTGACCATGCCGATGTCGGTGGCTGTGCGATACTTGCCCTTGGAGTCTTGCTGCTGTATGAACGATGCCACGAGTTGGCAAGCCTTGAAGTGCGAGGTGAGGTTTTTCTCTGAGATGTCGTGGGTGTAAGAGGTAATGTTGTCTTTGCGATAATAGTACACGATGTCGTCGATGACATGACGACGAGCAAAGTACATCGCACGCGCTACAACGGCATAGTCTTCACTATAGTCGATGCCCTCGATGCTATAGATGCCGTGTGATTCAAGCAAGGACTTGCGATAGATACGTCCCCAAATGCGGTTTGACGTGATGTTCTGGCAGAGTAGTTTTCTCTGATATTTGTGATGTCTATCACGACAGGCATAATGTAGGGTAGAAACTTTCCCATTCTCCCAGTCGGCAAAGCCTCCATCTACGATGTCGGCTCCTGTTTGTTCGGCAGCTTCGACGAGCAGTCTTACTGAGTCGCGGGGCAGCAAGTCGTCGCTGTCTACGTGCATGACATAGCGTCCCTTGCACGCAGCAAAGGCTGTGTGTCGTGCTCCGCCTAACCCCTTGTTGTGTTCATGCTCTATGAGTCTTATTTGTGTTTGTCGTTCGGGATACTGCTTGATGACTTGCTGCAGTATTTCGACACTTCGATCCTTGGTGCAGTCGTTGACAAACACATATTCGATATCGCTGTATGACTGCTGGAACAGGGTGTGGGCACACTGCTCTATGTATTTCTCTACACCATAGATGGGTACAAGGATAGATACGATGGGCATGATGGATAATGACTTTTAGAGAGAGGATAGTAATTATGCTTGCAACAGATACTGGGCTATGAGCAATCCGTTATAGAAGAGGAGGAACACAGTAAGCATCATGATGATTAAGCGTAGGTGTGAGAGGTAGCGACCACTGAGGCTTCTGAAGAGATAGCCGATAGCGATAGGGATGATGAATGCCCAATGAGCGGTCATGATGTATACCTCATTGAGACCGAAGCCTAACCCTAAGTGTATGAAGGCGTCTATAGCTACCCAAGTGCCTATCATCCATAGAAATTTTGACTTTCTTCCTACCCACATACCTGCGACAAAGAGTGCCACGATGATGCCTTCCAGTATGTAAGGGAGCATACTCTGATATCTGACGAAGATGGGGCGATGGGTTCCAACATCCTGCAGCAGATGGTCTTTATGTAGAATGAGCGACTCGCCGAATACATTCTCTATCAGCGACTGAGAACGAGACACACTGAGGTCGGCCCACGAGAGAACGCCCTTGTCCTTGATGCGGGTGCCATGAATGTCTTTTTTGCGCTTTTGGTCGGCTTCCACCTGGGCCTTGAACACGCTGTCGCGCTCCATACGAGCTTGCAGGATGCGCTGTCCCTGTTCGCGGTGAGGGATGATAAAGGCTTGGTTTTGCCAAATGTTGGCAGCCATGATAAACAGGGTGGGGATGATGATGCCCATCAGTATGTATCTGCAGCGGAAGATATTCTTACCATTAGTAAACAGGGTGGAGAGGAATATCTTGGCGCCATTGGAGAGGGTCACGCCTGCTGTGAAGATAAAGAGGACGGCAGTCTGCCAGGCTGGTGTCTTCTCGTGATAGACCAAGTGTTTGCCTATCACATAGAACGAGAGGATGAGCAAGAATAGAGATATGCCAAAATGGTCGGGTACGAAGACGGCAAGCATGATGTAGGCAAAGGAGAAGAAGAACGCTGACAGCAGGGTGGCGTTAAACTTGTCCAACTGCAGAATCTCTCTGAAGGTGCGTCGCATAAAGACAAACGAATAGGTGGAGATCACCGTCATCACCACTGCTACGATGATGATGGCCATATTCTTGCCTGTGAGCTGCATCTGCCAATAATTAATCAAATAGAACGGATACCAAAGGAAGGGTAAGAGTGGATGGCGGAACTCAGTGTAGTAGGCGTTCCATTTAGATACGGTGAGATAGGTGAAGACGTCGAAGCCCGATATCTGATAGTATCGGGTGAAGAGGCTCCAGTAACCTATGTGGTCGCCTCCCTTGGTGTATGGGGTGAAGTGATAGCACACCATGAGGGTGTTGAGTGCTACGAACAATAGAAGTGCCACGAGTGTGGGCCACTTCTCTTCTTTACTTATCTTGAAAATATGGTTCATGCTTTGTTGCTTAATTGGTTATTCTATTTATGTTTAGAAAGTTTCAGTTCAGGAGTTTTTTCAGGAGTTAAAGGAGTTAAGGAGTTATCGCTCCCTACGGTCGCTGAGGAGTTAAGACATTAGTCTTTTTGCATTGTTTTAAGCTGCAAGACATACGTCTTAACTCCTTTAACTCCTTAACTCCTTTTCTAAGCCAGCATGTACTTAAAGATGAGTGTGCTGTTGTATACAAAGAGGTACATGGTGAGTGCGATGAGCACAGAGCGGCATAGTGTGAGACGACTGCCCTGTAGACGTCGCAGCAGGAAGGCGATGGCAATGGGCACGAAGAACATGTAGTGAGCCGTCATGATGTACACCTCGTTGATGCCGAATCCTAAGCCGATGTGGAGAGCGATATCGAAGAGGAAGAAGAACATAGACAGACAGAAGAAGCGAGAACGGATGCCCGCTACAATGCCTAAGGCGAAGAGCAAGAGAATGATGCCCTCCACGATGTAGTTGATGGGTGAGTCGTATCTCACAATGACAGGACGGCTGCGTAGCACATCCTCCAACAGATACTGACGGTGTAGCTGTATGCCCTCGCCGAAGAGGTTTTCTACGGCTGTCTCGCTGCGCGATGTCGTGATGTCGGTCCATCTCATAAACTCGCCCTGAGCTATCGGCTTGCCTGTATTCTTGTTCCATATCTGCTTATGGTCGTGCACATATTTCTCGTGTGCCTTTTTGCGGATGATGGCTTTCACGGCAGCTATGGCCTGTGTTGAGTCTTTCACCTGTGCAGTGTCGCAGTATTGCTTGTATATCTGTCGATGGGCTTCAGCACTCTTCTTCATCTTGATTTGGTGGCGTGCCATTTCTTTAGGCCACACGAAGGTGCGATACTCCACCCGGGCTACTACCCACATCAAGGTGGCAGGCAGAATGACACCTAAGAGCAGGTATTTGGGACGGAAAAACTTCTTGCCGTTGGTAAACAGGGCTGCGAGAAATGTCTTTAGACCATTGTTGAGCGATACGCCTGCTGTGAACACGAAGAGCAGTATGGTTTGCCAGGTGGTGAGTCGGCGCCCTTTCTGCATGTAGATGCCGCTGATGTAGAGCGTCATGAGCAGTAGCATCATCGACATGATGAAATGGTCTGGCACCATGGCAGAGATCATGATGTAGGCAAAGGAGAAATAGAAAGCCGATAGCAACGTGGCATCCCATGTCTTTAGCTTGATAACCTCACGGAAAACGCGAAAGAGGAAAATGAAGGAGTAGAAGGCACAGAATACGAGGATGATGGCCACGATATATTGTACGCAGTTGATGCCTGTGAGGGCGATGAGTGCCCGATTTATTAGATGAGGGATGTACATAAAGAATGCCAATAGTGGATGGCGATATACATTGTACTCGGTGTCCCAACTGGATACGGCAGCATAGGTAAGTGGGTCGAAGCCTGCCACATGAAAGGCTTTGACAAAGAGTTTGTGATAGTTGTCGGTGAGTTGTATGAACTGACTGTTGTACTTGATGATGGTCAGCGCATTGAGTACGGTGAAAAGGAGTAAGGCTACGAGTGCCTGCCATCTCTCTTCACGCTTAATCTTGAATATATTGAAAGCTTTTCTCATCTTGTTTTGCGTTTATTTGTTTTTTTCAAGGAGTTAAAGAAGTTAAGGAGTTATCGCTCCCTATGGTCGCTGAGGAGTTAAGACAATAGTCTTTTTGGCGAAGTTTTAAGCTGTAAGACATACGTCTTAACTCCTTTAATTCCTTTAATTTATCTCCCTGCTTACTTTTTAAGGAAGAATCTCACCAATAGGAAGTTGATAGGGATGCAGATACAGAGTGTCGGAAGCATGGCTATCTGCTTGGTAAGGCCCATACCTACGAAGAGGTTGAGACAAATCGTTTGTAATGTGTAGTTGATGATGTGCGAGAAGGTGAATCCTGCTCCTCGTTTGACATTGGCTTTTACACGGAAGGTGTATTTAGTGCTGGCGATGAAGTTGAAGACGAAACTGACGATATAGGCTATGGTGTTGGCTGTGGTGGCAAGGGCATGATCGTTGTTGCTGAGCTTGGGTAAGGCCCAGGCAAGGCAGGGTATCATGACCAAGTACATGGCATATTGTAAGAGCGTTGCTATCACACCTACGATGCCAAATCTAACTACTTCGCCCAACTTTTCTCGCTTGGCGTCGTCCAAATGCTTGATACTTTGCTGAATCTTCATGTTTTCGTTAATGATTAGCATGCAAAATTAATTATTTTCCTGTTATCTCACAAATGTTTCTGCAACTATTCGTTCTTGGCAACGAACGTGTCATGATTTGTTTTTGCGCTGTTTTACCAAGTTACCTTCATCAGCAAAGGCAAGCATCTGCTTGTCCCCTCGGCTGTCTCCATAAGCCACGATATAGTAATGGGTGCGGTCGAAGGGGACTACGACGGGCTTTGCTTCACCCTTCGTGATGGTGAGCGCCTGGCTGATGCGTCTCACTTTTTCCTCTCCATAACAGTTGGGTGTGCTGAATCGGCCTGTTAAGAGTCCGTGCTGGGTTTCTACTTCTGTACCTATCACCTCAAGACCCACAATACCTTGTTGGTCGAAGAAGGGACGAACCCAGTTGTCTATGCTGGCACTCACGATGAAGACTTGCTGGCGTGCTTTGAGTGCCTGACGTATGAGGTCTATCATGTGAGGGCGCAAGAGCGACTGACGTGACTTTGCAAACTGTTTGCACAGGCAGTTGAAGGTTTCTATCTGCATGCCTCCAAAGAAATGGGTAAAGATGAGTTGCTTAGCTTTCCAGTTGGGATAAAGGTGTAGCTTCATCAGTACTAAGATAGGGCTGTAGAGCAGAAAGCCCCATAGCAGCTTCCAAGAGCCTGCATGATAGCGGATAATCTCGATGAGCGTGTCGTGCGTGGTGAGCGTTCCATCGAAGTCGAAACAATATATCTTTTCTTTTTCTTCCATATTTTCAAGTATCGTATGTTAAAGGAGTTTTTCTTCAGGAGTTAAGAAGTTAAGGAGTTAAAGGAGTTAAGACAATAGCTTCACTTGCTTATGTTCATTCCTTGTTAGTAGCTTATTTGGCGGGCTTGCACTGGGAGGGCGTGGCATCTTGCCCGCCCAATGTCCACGTAAATGTCCACGTAATACCCTTTAATTCCCTCGAAAGAAACTTCCCTCAAAGAATATATATAATCACCAAGAAGGAGAGGAGCCATGCCAGGATGATGAACTGTGTGATGTGGTCGTGAAGCATGATTCGGGTGGGGTCGCCACTCTGTTGGTCTACTACTGCTATTTGGATGTAGCGCAACAGACCTACCAGCACAAAGACACTCGTAAGATAGAGATGCTCGGTGTGGAAATGCTCTATCACCTCAGGACTTACAGTGTACATGATGTAGCATACCAGCGTGACTGAAGCTGTGATGGTGATGGCCTGATTGATGAAGGTGAGGTTGTAGCGACTTGTGTTCTTGCGTGGTGCCTCGCCCGTCTTCTCCATACGCAATACATCGTCACGACGCTTGGCAAAACTCATAAAGAGCGTAATGAGGAATGTCATGAGTACGATCCACTTGCTCAAAGCGATGTCGGTAGCTACACCTCCTGCTAATAGGCGAAGCACAAAACCGAAGGCTACGATACACACATCAATGATGGCATATTGCTTGAGCTTGGCGCAATAGCAGAGGTTGAGTAACCAATAGAAGAGGATGATGCCCATAGCTTTCCAGGAGTCGAGAGCGGCACTGATGACCACTGCCAAGATGAGCATCAAGATCATGAGGCAATAGGCTCCTTTGACGGATACGGCACCCGAGGCGATAGGACGATGGCATTTGACGGGATGACGTCGGTCGGCCTCTACGTCGAAGATGTCGTTGAAGCAATAGATACTTGATGCTGCGAAGCTATAAGCAAAGAATGTAATGATGCCTGCTAACAAGGCATCGGCATGAAACAAGGCTCCTCCAAAAAATAAGGGCACAAATACAAATCCGTTTTTGATCCACTGTTTGGGGCGGATGAGGCGCATCAGAGCCGCAAAACCTCTTTTTTCGTTCATTCTATAATCTATTTTTTTGGTCATAATGCTCAGTGTTTAATAATCTTAGATAATGATAGAGCTATCCTACTTACTATCTTGTTTAGCAACCAAGCTGCCGGCAACGTGATAGCTACGCAGACCAGGAAGGTGGGCCAGTAGCCCCAATGGTATCTCTCAATGTAATGGAGCACGAAGTGGATGTGGATGAGATAGGCCTCTAAGCTCAGTGCTCCTACAAAGATGAAGGCTCTGTTTATCCACCCAGGTGTGCGCCTAAAGATGCGGTTGAGCAGCAAGATGCTGGTGATGGTGAGCGGGATGTAGAGCATGCGCTCCAAGAAGAGGGGAAACATACCATGGCGCACCTGCTCGAGGAAGATGCTCGAGGCGAGTGTCATCACGAACATGAGCCATATCATCCAGATGCTGGTGCCATCGAGCGTTTGTCGTTGTCTCACCATCTCACCCATGTTGATGCCGATAAAGAAGATGGGTACGCGGCTCCAGAATATTTCAAGATGGCCTACAGCATGGTGAATGGGAGTGACATACTGTACAAGGATACACCACATAATCATCGTCACTGGTAGCCAGCGGTAGATGGGGTGTCGTTTGATGAGTTCCATGTAGGTTGGCGCAAAGAGATAGAGCATCATCGTGGCAGGAATATACCAGAAGTTGAGCTCGTCGTGCAACCAGAAGTCCCAGTTGATGGTGATGTCTCCCACCAGGTCGACCCATGCCCAGAGGTTTCCTCCCTGGAAGCGTGGTATGTAGAACAGGCAGGCTATGATGAGCCATGCTGGATAGATGCGCAGATAACGACGCACAAAGAAGTGGCGCACGTCGGGATTCTTTGCCCACGAAAACCATAGGCCTATGCCACTGAGGAAGAGAAACATGTCGACTCCGACGTTGCCCATGCGACGCAGACCGAAGAATGTGTCGTCGCGAGGCAGAGCCACATGGAAGAGGATGATGAAGAGCATGGCTGTTCCCATCAGTTCGCCTCTGAAACGGCTGATGTTTGCGAGTTCTATGTCTTTGATTTTTATCATATTGCTTTATTTCTTCTAAGGGGGCTTAATCCAATGGTCGTTTACTCTCCTTTTTATATATGGATGTGTCGGGGAGATTTTCTTATTTCATCTTGGGGCTTGGAATCTTCTTCATGAGTTCTGAGAAGAGCCATGCCAGGCAAATGCTCGATATGATGTAGAGAAGTAGTCCTGCATACATGTCACCCCAACGGCTGATGGGGATGAATATCTTACGGGTGATGGGATGGCACACAAAGAGGGCTGCTGAGATGTTGCCCATCCAGTCGAGCACTTTATAGGCACCCTGGAGCCATTTCACACCACTCAACACCTTGGCCACCAATACGCAGAACAGGCAGATGAAGAGAGGTACAAAGGTCCAACCCAGCACACTGCCGCTGAGGCTATAGATGAGTGCTCCACAGAAGATGATGCCAAAGGTGTTGGTCACGTTGTTGTGAAAGGTCATAAGAATCTTCTCACCATAGCGGGCGTAGAGTATACCTATACCAAAGGGCAACATGCCACCCATGAAGTTGTAGCGATAGCGATTCATCGCCTCACCATCGGGGGCGAGGCACAGTTGGATGGCTAAGCACGCCACCATGAGTGCTACGGTGAAGGCCCAGTGGCGGCGATAGATGATGAGTCGGTACACGATATAGAGTTGCAACATCAGTCCGAAAAACCAGAAGGGACCAGGCCAGATGATATGGTCGGGGTTAGGTAACACATTGTTGAACATGCCCAACATGGCTATGATGTCGAGAGCCTGATAGTGGTGAGGTCCAGGGGTGATATAGTCGAGCATGGTGAAGGCTACAAATCCTACGATCATCATCTTGAAGAGCTTGAGATAGTGATAGCGTATGAAGCGAATGTTTTCACCGATGTTGGGAATGCGGCGCCCTGTGATGCTGATACGCTGTGCTTCTATGCTGAACGCAGGTTTTGATTCATACTTCAGCACCAAGCCATAGGCGCTGAGGAAGAGGAATACGGGCACACCATAATGGCCAAAGAACGATAGCAGGTGCATGGGCAACCAACCGTCGGGGGCTGCCATTATCTGGTGGAGCCAGTCTACGTTGCGCTGTATGTACTGGTATTCGTTCTCCTTGACGATGGGACCTAACCAGTGACAGTAGTTGTGCAGGAAGATGCCTATAATGGCAAGTCCTCTTAGTGCATTGCACTCTGTGCGGCTTAATGTGGGTGTACTCATATTCTTATTTCCCTTTCTTTTCTTGTCTTGTTTTTTTCGTCTTCTTAATGATTCTTGCTTATCTTCTTGATAGTTGTCTTTTTATTCTTCTTTGGGGCCTTCTTGTTCGCTTTCTCATTCTACTTTTCCTTTTCCTCCTCCTTCTTTTGGCTCTTTATCTTCTCCAGATGAGCGTCTCTCAGTTTGTCGTAGTCGGCAGAGTTTTTCAGGATGCGTGGTCGCATCTCGTTGTACTCGGGGCTGAGAATATTGTATTTGGCTTGATAGGTAGGCGTTTCGATACCTGCAAGATAGAGAAGTAGATGGGGCAGAGCATCGGTCATGTAGCGTCTGTCTTTGGCTTTACGTATCTGCTTGTATATATCACGATGCTTGCGGATATACTTGCGTGAGCAATATATCCAGAATGGAATCTCGAACTCATAGTGTGCCAGAGGCCAGTCGATGGCAGCAGAATGGTTGCGACAGATGAAGCCACGATCGTCTTCATAACATTCCTCTCCGTGGTCGGGCATATAGATGACTATAGCGTCTTCCTTCTCAAAACGGCGCACGATTTGTGCCACGATGGAGTCGTTGTAGAGGGTAGCGTTATCGTAGTGGCTTAGTATCTTGCGCTGTTTGGCATTAAGCTCGGGGCGCTTGTCCTCGTAGTTTCCTGCCCAGAACTGGGTTTGTTCCTTGCGATAGCGCGATTTATAGTCTACGTGCTGACCCATGAGGTGGAAGATGATGAGGTTGTGCTCACCTTGTTTTTGTTTCAGATGGTTGTCGTAGTCGTCGAGCAGACCATCGTCGAGTGGGTGCAGTTCGGTGTTGCGATAGTCGAACTGTAGTTGGCTCAGTTCGGGATTGTTGAGGAAGAAACCGCCACTGAAGTCATAAACAGCCTCCTTTGCCTGTGGCAGAAACTCGTTGGTGATAAAGGTAACCTGATAGCCTGCTTTACGAAACAGCTCGGGGAAGAGGGGATAGTCGCACCATTCGCCTTTCTCGCCTATGACATGGGTGGAGAAGACATTTTTGAATACGAAACTGGTGAGATTCCAGCATGTTACGACATCGGTAAACTTGGTGAGCTTGCCCGACTTTTCGAGTGCTGTTTGGCGTGGAGTAGTCTTCATGAAGTAGCCATACTGCTGGGAGTGGTGCTTGCCGTAGCTCTCACCGATGATGAGCACGATGTTAGAAGAGCGATAGCTGCAAGTGTCTACCTGTACGTCTTTAGCGGCATGGATGAGCTGTGTAATCTGCTTGGCTGCCAACTTGTTGGCGTAGATGCTGAAAGCCAGTCGGTTGATGGGTATATAGAGGTTGGCGTGCTTCTTGTTGGTGAGCTCGTGCTCTACTTCGCCAATGTTGTTGCCACTGAAGAGTTTGAAGGTGGCCATCTTGTTGTGCCAAGAGGTGCAGGCTCCTGTGATGAAGATGACAATACCTATGGTGGTAAGCACATAGGGGAAGGCTTGGGTAACTTTTGTCACCCATTTTCTTTTCTTTCTGAGAGCCAGCAACTCGATGTAAGTAATGGCAAAGCCCATGGCCTTGATGATGGATTTTCGGAACACTGCCACAAAAGCCTGCACGAGTATGAGCAAGAGAATCCATCCCACATTGCTGAAGATGACGGTAGGTGAGAGACAGGCAGAGATAAAGTTGCTTGCCTCGTCTGGATTGGTCTCGCCTACGAGCATCAGCATCGAGGGGTTGAGTGTGGAGCCGAAGTTGACGAAGCAGTAGGTGTCTGCCAGTGCTGTGACATATAATATAATATACAGAATGCTTCTTCCCCAGAAGCGTATTTTCTTCTTCTTGGGCAGAAGCATCAGTAGGGTACATACCACATATACGTCGACAAACAATTCGAGTGCTAAGTTGTCGTATACCACTCCCCAGCGAGGAGTTGTCGCGATGGCACAGATGATGCCGAGGAGATACATGAATATAAAGAAGTTGGCATTGCCTCGGATAGGAGCAAAGGCTAACCTCAGGTATCTTTTGATATTTGTTTTCCAGCTCATTTCTTGTTGCTCTTGTTAGGGGTGTAGGTTGGAGTAGGATTGCGTTACCAGCAGTTCTATGTTTTCGGGCACCATCCCATGTATACTCTTCCCCTCCTTGATGCGCTTGCGTATCTCTGTACTACTGATGTTGAGAAGGGGCGTGTCTACGATGGTGACGCCAGTAGGCACAGTGCCTATATCGCTTCCCTGTCGTGGGTAGACGACGATGGGGTAGTGGCTCATGATGTCTTCGTGGTGATACCATTTGTCGAAAGCGCTCCAGTTATCGCCACCTATGAGGAGGGTAAAGTCGATGTCAGCGAAGTCGCGGCTCAGTGCCTGTAGCGTGTGCCAGGTGTAAGAGGGCTTGGGAAGCCTGAACTCAAAGTCGCAGGCTTTAAGCTTGGGCTCGTCTTTTAATGCGTGCTGTACGATGGCCAGCCTCTGTTTATCGTCGAGAAGGTCAGTAGCAGCTTTCTTGAAGGGGTTCATGGGCGAAACCATCAGCCACACTTCATCGAGCCCTACTTGTTGGCAGAGGCTCTTGGCCAGTGCTATGTGCCCAGTGTGGATGGGATTGAAACTTCCACCGAATATGCCTACTTTCTTCTTTTGCATCTTTAGATTTCTTATCATTTGGCTTTTTCGACTCTTTGCCTTCTTACTTTAACGAAGAAGAAGCCCGCCTTTATTCTTTGTTTAGAAAATCGGTTACGAGTTGGTAGACTTCTTGCTCGGCTTTCTCCAAGTTATCGTTCACCACGATGTGGTCAAATTGTGGAGCGAATGTCAACTCATAATTAGCTTTTGCCAAACGCTGCTCGATAACTTCGGGAGCATCTGTGCCACGGCCGTTGAGGCGACGACGCAATTCTTCTACCGATGGGGGCTGTACGAAGATGCTGAGGGCTCGTTCGCCATAAAACTTCTTGATGTTTACACCACCCTTTACGTCGACATCGAAGACTACGGAGTCGCCAGCCTCGAGCTGGTTTTCTACTTGCGACTTTAGGGTACCGTAGTAACGGTCTTGGTACACTTCTTCATATTCCAAAAAATCGCCAGCCTCTATCTTGGTTTTGAATTCCTCTGGAGTGAGGAAGAAATATTCCACGCCGTTTTGCTCGGTGCCTCGTGGAGCTCGAGAGGTACAACTGATGGAGAAAGCCAACCTCAGTTCGGGGTGCTCCTTCATAAGCCAGTTTACGATGGTACTCTTGCCGCTACCCGATGGGGCGCTGAAAATCAACAATCCGTTTTTCATTGTCTGTATAATTCTGTTTTTAATCCGTATATACCTTTTATAATCGTTTTAATGCCGCAAAGGTACAAAAAGTAATTAAAACTGCCAAAAAAACAAAGAGGGTTTTGGCAGACTTCGTTTGTATATTATTCTGGTTGTGTGTGATTGTGCTTCTTGAGAGGAAATAGCAGAGTGGAAGGATGTGCCAATTCCTTCCTCTCATTGCTGTGTTTTCGTGTAAAAAATAGGTAAAAAAAGAGCTGTCACTCGAATGTGGCAGCTCTTTAGTCTTTATAGTGCATTGAGTACTTGCTCCTTGATTTGTTCCAATTCGTCCTTCATCTTCACCACGATGTTCTGCATCTCAGCCTGGTTGCTCTTCGAACCAGTGGTGTTGATTTCTCGTCCCATCTCTTGCGCGATGAAGCCTAACTTCTTACCCACACCATGTCCTTCCTCGTTCATGGTCTCGCGGAAGTATTTGAGGTGATTGCTGAGTCGTTGCTTCTCCTCGCTGATGTCGAGTTTCTCTATATAATAGATGAGTTCCTGCTCCAAACGGTTCTTGTCGTAGTCGACGTTAGGAATCTGTTGCAAACCGTTGATGATGTTGGTTTTTATCTTCTCTACACGTGTCTTCTCGTAAGGTTCGATACTGGTGAGTAAAGCCTGTATGTTATCCACCTTCTCGGTAAATTTCTTCTGCAGTGCAGCACCTTCTTGACGGCGGAAGGCGATGAGGTGATTTACAGCCTCTTCGATGGCTTTGCGAGCAGTATTCCATTCCTCTTCGGCGAGTTCCTCTATGTCGGTCTTGGCGGTAACGTCAGGCATACGCAGTAGGGTGGCGTACCAGTCGGTAGGCTCAGGAATGCCTGTCTGTTCCGAAATCTTCTTAATCTGCTGGTAGTAGTTCTCTACCAGAGCCATGTTGATGGGAGTGGCATCAGCAACGACGTCCTTTTCTATCCAGATAGAGAAATCAATCTTTCCTCTTTCCAGATTCTTTGCGATGAACTGTCGTATCTCCATTTCCTTCTCTCGGTAGAGCGGAGCGATACGTGTAGAGAGGTCGAGAGTCTTGCTGTTCAGTGACTTAACCTCTACATTGATTTTCTTTTCTTTGTAGGCAACGGTGGCTTTTCCGAAGCCTGTCATTGACTGTATCATATAATCTTCACGTTAAATTTCTGCAAAAGTACAAAAAAATGCGAGAAAAAGCGTAAATTTGCACTTTATTTAAGAATATATTTATTTTTATGTCTTGTATTTTAAGCATTGAGACGAGTACCGACGTGTGCTCGGTGGCAATTAGTGATAATGGAGTCGTGATTTTCAACAAGGAAGATCACAGCGGTCCCAACCATGCAGTGAAGTTGGGTGTGTTCGTTGACGAGGCTATCAGTTACATTGATTCCCGTAATATTCCCCTCGAGGCTGTAGCAGTCAGTTGTGGCCCAGGTTCTTACACCGGGCTCCGCATTGGTGTGAGCATGGCTAAGGGCCTTTGCTATGGTCGTGGTGCGAAGCTCATCGCTATCCCTACGCTCGAACTGTTGGCTGTTCCTGTACTCTTGGGCGAGCATCCTGCAGAGGAAGATGCGCTCATCGTGCCCATGCTCGACGCCCGTCGCATGGAAGTCTATGCACAGGTGTTCGATCGAGCCCTCCATGAGGTGCGCCCCATCCAGGCCGACATCGTTGATGCCGATACTTATAAAGAGTATCTCGAGCGTGGAGCAGTTTATTTCTTTGGCAATGGTGCGGCAAAGTGCATGGAGGTTATCAATCATCCTAACGCCCATCTCGTGAAGGGCATCGAACCTCTTGCCAAGAACATGGCGCCTTTGGCAGAGAAGCGTTTTGTGGAGGGAAAGTTTGAAGATGTGGCTTACTACGTGCCTTTCTATCTGAAGGACTTTGTGGCTAAGATGCCCAAAAAACTGATTTGATATTTTTACCCTATTTTTACATATAGATATTCATGGAGATAGACGGATTAGACTATAACACCCAGCGGGAGCAAATTGTGCTTCCCGAATATGGGCGAGAGATACAGCAGATGGTCGATTATGCAGTAAGTATTCCCGATCGCGAGGAACGTCTGCGTTGTGCCAAGACCATCGTTGCCATCATGGACCGCATGTTGCCTGAGAGCAAAAATGCCGAGGGCCATGAGCGCAAACTTTGGGATCAGCTCGCTATTATGAGTCATTTTAAGCTCGATATCGACTATCCTTTTGATGTTACCGATGCTGTCCAGATGGCCAAGAAGCCTGAGCCAATGCCCTATCCGATGAAGAAGATTCCAGTGCGTCACTATGGCACCATGCTCTTTGATATCTTCGAAAAGCTTAAAACGATGGAGCCTGGTGCAGAGCGCGACGAGTTGGTGAAGCTGACCGCCAATCAGATGCATCGCAACCTGGTGCTGTGGAACCATGGCTCCAGTGATGGTGAGAAGGTGGCCAACGACTTGGCCCGCTTCACCGATGGTAAGATACAGCTCGACCTGGACACCTTCAAGTTTGAGAAGGTGGTAGACCGTGAGCCATCTCAAGGACGCAATGGCAAGAAAAAGAACAAGTAAAATAATCCCCTTATTTTTTATCATAACCCACAGAGAGTAGTCTATGGAGTCATTCATCATAGAGGGCGGACATCCCCTCGCAGGAACCATTACCCCACAGGGTGCCAAAAATGAGGCACTCGAAGTAATCTGCACCACCATCCTTACCGACGAACCCGTGCGCATCAAGAATGTGCCCGATATCCTCGACGTGAACAACCTCATCAAGTTGCTCAGAGAGATAGGTGTGAAAGTAACTCAGAATAGTCGCAACGACTATACCTTTCAGAGTGATGAGCTGAATCTCGACTACCTCGATAGTCTGGAGTTTGTCAAGAAATGCTCCTCACTTCGTGGTAGCGTGCTGATGATAGGTCCGCTGTTGGGACGTTGCGGTAAGGCCACCATAGCCAAACCTGGTGGCGACAAGATAGGTCGTCGTCGCCTCGACACCCATTTCTTGGGCTTTAAATACTTGGGAGCTAAGTTCGTACACGACGACGAGCGTAATGTTTATCAGATAGAAGCCAAGAAACTGAAGGGCTGCTATATGTTGCTCGACGAGGCTTCTGTTACTGGTACAGCCAATATCATCATGGCCTCTGTTCTGGCAGAGGGAACTACCACGATATACAATGCAGCTTGTGAGCCTTATATACAGCAGTTGTGCCACTTACTCAATGGCATGGGTGCGCAGATTAGTGGCATCGGTAGTAACCTGCTCACCATCGTGGGTGTGAAGTCTCTCCATGGTGCCGAGCATCGTATTCTCCCCGATATGATAGAGGTAGGCTCGTTCATCGGTATGGCAGCCATGTGTGGCGCTGGTGTCCGCATCAAGAACGTATCCGTGCGCAACCTCGGCATCATCCCTGAGGCATTCCGTAGATTGGGTGTGAAAATCAAGATAGAAGACGACGATCTGTTCATTCCCGAGCAGAAGCACTATGTCATCGATTCCTTCATCGATGGCACCATCATGACCCTTGCCGATGCTCCTTGGCCAGGCCTCACCCCCGACCTCCTGTCTGTTCTCCTCGTGGTGGCAACACAGGCTCGTGGTAGTGTGCTCTTCCATCAGAAAATGTTCGAGAGTCGCCTGTTCTTTGTCGATAAGCTCATCGGCATGGGAGCACAGATTATTCTTTGCGACCCTCATCGTGCTGTAGTGGTAGGTCACGACCACAAGATACGTCTTCGCGCAGGCAGAATGAGTAGTCCTGATATTCGTGCTGGTATAGCCCTTCTCATAGCAGCTATGAGTGCTAACGGCACCAGCCGCATAGAGAATATCGCCCAGATAGATCGTGGCTACGAGGATATAGAGTACCGACTCAACCAGCTTGGCGCTAAGATTTCGCGTGTTACGGATTAATGTTTAGTGAATCATGATAAGACGAGACGACGTATATAAGATAGGTAAGTTGGGTAAGCCCCATGGTGTGAAAGGAGAAATCACCTTTGCCATTACCGACGATGTGTTCGACCGCGTAGATGCCGATTATCTGGTATTAGATATTGATGGCATTTTGGTGCCTTTTTATCTCGAAGAATATCGCTTTAAAAACGATGACAACGTGTTGGTTAAGTTTGAAGACATCGACACCCAGGAACAGGTACGAGCTTATACGGGCTGCGAGGTGTACTTTCCGCGCCATCTCTCTGATAGCGACGAGGAGAATATGTCGTGGGCAGAGATCATCGGTTTCCAGCTGGTTGATGCAGTGAGTGGACGTGTTGTTGGAACCATCGACCATGTGGACGATTCTACTCTCAACCTTCTCTTCGAGATAACCTCTCCCGAAGGCGAGGCACTACTTATTCCTGCCAACAACGACCTTATCGAAGAGGTAGATATAGAGAAAAAAATGATAAGAATGGCAATTCCAGAAGGATTGCTGGAACTATAAATTGAGGAGTGAACATGTTTCTGCTCCATCCCTGTAATCATAAAATGCTGAAGTAATGAAGAAACAACAAATATGTATCCTTGGCTCTACGGGAAGTATCGGAACCCAGGCGCTCGACGTCATTGAGCAACATAGCGACCTGTACGAGGTGTACTGCCTAACGGCGAATCATCGTGTCAAGGAACTGGCTCAGCAAGCCCATAAGTTCAAACCTGCTGCTGTGGTCATTGCTGACGAGGCACATTATGACGAGTTGAAAGACCTTCTGAGCGATGAGCCAGACATCAAGGTGTATGCGGGTGCTCAGGCTCTTTGCGACATCGTCGAAGCCGACCCTATCGACATGGTACTTGCCGCTATGGTGGGCTTCTCTGGACTCGAACCAACCATTCATGCCATCAAGGCTCGCAAGAAGATATGTCTTGCCAACAAAGAGACTCTCGTGGTGGCTGGTGAGTTGATTTGTGCTTTGGCGCAACAATATCATGCGCCAATCTTGCCTGTAGATAGTGAGCATAGTGCCATCTTCCAGAGTCTTGTGGGAGAGGATGACAATGAGATAGACAAGATATTACTCACCTGTTCAGGCGGACCTTTCCGCCATCACACCATGGAGCAGTTAGCTCAGGTGACAGCAGCCGATGCCCTCCGTCATCCTACCTGGGACATGGGTGCCAAGATCACTATCGACTCGGCTTCGCTGATGAACAAGGGTTTCGAGGTGACTGAGGCCAAATGGCTCTTCGGCGTTCCTGCCGATAAGATAGAAGTGCTCATCCATCCGCAGAGTGTCGTGCACAGCGCAGTGCAGTTTGCCGATGGAGCCGTGAAGGCTCAGTTGGGTGTGCCCGATATGCGTCTGCCCATACAGTATGCCTTCTCCTTCCCCAAGCGCCTGCCTCTGCAGGGCGACCGTCTCGACTTGTTCAAGACCAAGGACTTGCAGTTCTTTGAGCCCGACTACGAGAAGTTTAAGTGTCTACGCTTGGCTTTCGAGGCTATCAAGAAAGGTGGCAACATGTCGTGCATAGTCAATGCAGCCAACGAGGTGGTCAATGCCGGCTTCCGCCGTGGCGAGTGTGGATTCTTGCAGATGGGCGACATCATAGAGCAGGTAATGGCGAAAGCTACCTTCGACAGCCAGTCCGATCTCGACGTCTATCTGCAGACCGATGCTGAGGCCCGACGCATTGCTGCAGAACTGATGAAGAGTGCGTCATAATATAATGAAGGTGTGAGAGACGCTATATATATAATAAGGTGTGCACACTGTCAATCACGAATTATCAATAAAGTTTATCAATCATAATCATGTTGAACGGCGGAAGGAGCCTCACAAAAGTCTCAGTTTTCTGCCTTCACAGTTCAAAGTAA
This sequence comes from Candidatus Segatella caccae, assembly GCA_900556395.1. Lineage (GTDB taxonomy): Bacteria > Bacteroidota > Bacteroidia > Bacteroidales > Bacteroidaceae > Prevotella > Prevotella caccae. The sequence continues at coordinate 22,591 of USOQ01000036.1, forward strand.
AACAATGGAAATATTCTTGATCAAGGCGCTTCAGCTCATGTTGGCGCTTTCCATATTGGTGTTGCTCCACGAGGGCGGTCACTTTTTCTTCTCCAAGCTCTTCGGTGTAAGAGTAGAGAAGTTCTATCTTTTCTTCGACCCTTGGTTCCATCTCTTCGAGTTCAAGCCCAAGAATTCGGACACTACCTACGGAATGGGTTGGCTGCCATTAGGCGGTTACTGCAAGATTTCGGGTATGATCGACGAGAGTTTCGATACCGAGCAGATGAAACAGCCCGAGCAACCCTGGGAGTTCCGCTCTAAGCCTGCTTGGCAGCGTCTGCTTATCATGATAGGTGGTGTGCTGGTCAACTTTGTGTTGGCGCTCTTCATCTATTCGATGATTCTCTTCCACTGGGGCGACGAGTACGTGGCTACTAAGGATATGAAGCAGGGAATGGCGTTCAACAGCGAGGCCAAGGCTTTGGGCTTTCAAGATCATGACATCCTTGTAGGTACTGAGGAAGGTGCTTTCAAGACCTACGATGGCGACATGTTCCGCGCGCTCTCTACCGCTCACAGAGTCGACATCATCCGCAATGGCAAGCCTATGAGCCTGCAGTTGCCTGGCGACATCAATATGCTGGGCATGTTCAAGGCTACTCCCCGTTTCGTGGAAATCTATCAGCCTCTTCGTATCGACAGTGTGGCTAAGGGTACACCTGCCGCCAAGATAGGTCTTACTCCTGCCGATAAGATTCTGAGCATCAATGGTAAGGCTGTTGAGACTTTCAATGCCTTTACCAATGAGATGGGCCGCATCGACGACCAGCTGGCTGCTGCCACTACTGCCAAGGACAGCGCAGCCATCCTCAATGCCCAGTTGACGGTGCTGAAAGCCAATGGCGACACTCTCTCTACTTACGTGCTGCTCGATGCTTCTGCGGGCTATGCTCGCATGGGATTTGTCAACCATAACATCATGCGCGACTACGAGGTGACTCACATCAAGTATGGATTCTTCGAGAGCTTCCCTGCTGGCATCAAGTATGGTTGGAATGTTCTTTCGGGCTATGTGGGTGACATGAAGTATGTCTTCTCTAAAGAGGGAGCCAAGAGTCTGGGTGGTTTTGGTGCTTTGGGAAGTCTCTTCCCACCCATGTGGGACTGGCATGCTTTCTGGTTGATGACTGCCTTCCTGAGCATCATCCTTGCCTTCATGAACATCCTGCCTATCCCAGCACTCGATGGTGGACACGTGTTCTTCCTCCTCTACGAGATGATAACAGGGCGCAAGCCTGGCGACAAGTTCCTTACTTATGCTGAGTATGCGGGCTTTACCATCCTCTTGCTCCTTCTCGTCGTTGCCAACCTCAATGATGTGTTGCGTCTTTTCGGCATCATTTAAGGAATATACTATAAATTAACTGAGTCCACTTTAAAAAGTACCCTTATGTTTTGATGGTACTTTTTAAAGTGGACTCTTAAATTATAGTGTTGCGGAATTAAGGTTAAACAATTTCTCAAGACTCCATACTACAAGAATCAGCGCTGTTTTCAAATAAAATCAATTATTTTTGTTCCAGCAATGTCACCTTTCGCCCGTGCCGCTTGTTATATAAATGAACTGGTTCTGCAAGAAGCAACAAACGCACCGCTTCTGCACACAACGATATAACAAACAACAAGTAAAACAATTTAAAAACGAAAGAAGAATATGGATAATTTAGTAGAAATCTTGGTTCCGTTAGGAGTAGCAGTAGCCCTCCCGGTATGTATCGTGTCAATCATTTTCAGAAGCGCGATGGCGGCAGACCGCAACCGCAAGGAGATAGTGCTCGCCGCATTGGAGAAGAACCCCAACCTCAACGTAGAAGACCTCTTGAAGGGCATGAAGAAGTCGGAGAAGCTTATCAAGGAGAAGCTTCTCGCCAGACTTGAACACGGCTGCCTCTGCTGTCTTATGGGCGTGGCGTTCATATTGCTCTACTTCTTCTGCGAAGTGATCAGAACAGATATGCTCCTTATCGTAGGTGCAGCGCTGATACCTATCGGCATCGCCTTCCTCATAAGCTACTTCGTAGGCCGCCATATGCTCGCCAAGGAGATGGAGGCAGAGCAGCAGAACATGAAGCAAGAGTAATAACGTATGACGAGAGAACAATTCATAGCACTTGTGAAGAATGAGCAGGAGGCGTTGCGAGGCTTCCTGCTCGCCCTCTGCTGCGGCAAGCGCGACGATGCCGACGACATAGCGCAGGAGACGTTAGTGAAGGCTTACCTCTCTTCGTCGGCCTATCGGGACAAGGGCAAGTTTCGTGCGTGGCTGTTCACGATAGCACGCAACACCTTCCTCAACCACAAGGCAAGCAAGCGCACGTTCGACGACATCTCCGCAGCGCACAGCGTGGCGTCAGCAACGTCAGCCGACTCCGCCTTCCGCCATCAGGAGCTGTACATGGCGCTCGCCACACTCTCGCCCAAGGAGCGTTCTGCAGTGGTGATGTTCTACATGAGCGGCTACTCGGTGAAGGAGATAGCCGACATCACCGACTGTACCATAGATGCCGTGAAGAAGCAACTCTCGCGCGGCAGAGACAACCTTAAAACAATATTAAACGTATGAAGAAAGATAAAGCACTTGAGGAACTCTTCCTCGCAGCCCAACCCACTTTTGACGATGGCGACGTATTCATAGCCAGACTCGAGAAACGCCTCGACGCCGTGGAGTATCTGAAGCAGCACGAAGAAGCCTGCCGCAGACGTTACCGCTACGCCATGCTCGCTGCCTTCGTGCTCGGAGTTGTCCTGGGCGGAGGCGTTATAGCCGTTATGCTCGCCAAGCCAGCCGAACAGCCACTCTTTTCGTTCGGCGTGGAGAACGCCCTGCTCGTAGCGCTCGGACGGTATTCGCGATATGCAGTGCTCGTGCTCGTCTCGGGCCTTGTATGCTTCACGATAGTTAGTATAGTCAACATCGTAGTAGATTTGTTGAGTCTGCGCGACCAAACACGGGTTTATTGTGTTAGATAAACGTTTTTATGCTTGTCTATTTGCGCATTTATGTCTAATTGATAATATATTCTTATTTCTATCTATCTTACTTCACCTCCTCGAAATGCAAACTGAGAGAAATGCAAAAATAAGTCACATTTTTGCGGACTATTTCTTATCGCGGACAGGGGTCTATATGCCACAATGAATAGGTGGCGTATAGACCCTTTTGCAATATTATACTTCTTTCCAATTAACCAATCCCTTTCCCATATCATCCAGTTCTATGGCAAGAGCTATCACCTTGCGCTTGTCTGCCTTAAAAGGTTCGGCATACTGCTTGGCTTTCATCTGATCTTCGGCAGCATCCACGCCACCATTGTTGCTCAGCTTCAGCTCTAATACATAGATGAAGTTGGTGGTTTCTACCACCATATCAATCCTGCCCGTAGCCATCATCTTTTCTACTTCCACTCGGCAGCCGATGGCATTGAAGATGGTGCTCAGAATCAAGCGGTAGCGCTCCTCCATATCCATGCTGGCAAGTTTCTTGTTGCTGTAGGGAACGTCTGCAATGAGTGCCTTCAGGCATTTCATGGCTTCAGGAAGATTGTTAAGTTGAAGGGCAAGAAACAGACCAGATTGAGTAGATTGGATGCCACCTGAACTTCGCAGCGTAAGTGCTGGTAATACCGTTTCATAAAGTGCTTGTTTTACTTCATTATTGGGGAATCCCAAAATGTAAACTCCCATCTGGTAATCCTTAATGGTGAGATAACCAGACTGATAGAGAAACAGTTCTGCTCCGCCACCCGTCACGTCTGAAGTCTCTATGATGGTGCTCAACAGGGCACAATGATCAAAATCCTTTAAACGAATCTCCAGGTCATCCACAAACTTTAGGAGCAACGAGGTTGCCCCCGATGAAGCCCAGTAGTTCTTCAAATCAGAATCTGCCAAGGCATTGATGAGACTGAACGGGTTGAATACATCCACCATATTGCGGCGGCTGAAATGATAGCCGTCATAATATGCCGTCAGTTGTGCTACAGCTTCATCGAATG
>USOQ01000037.1 GCA_900556395.1 Candidatus Segatella caccae
ACAATAAATATTTTCCAATTATTTGGAAAGCAACATAGAAGTAAAAAGGTAAAAAAGTAAAAAAATAAAATGGTAAAATGGTAAAAAAGTAAAATGGTAAAATACATGAGAATATATCTATATGTATGCGCTTGCTTGGTGGCACTCATGCCACTAAGCACCTCGGCAGCCAAGAAGCAGAAACACCCCAAGAAGGCTAAGACAGAGCTATGGCCCGACGGCACTAAGATGGACACTTGGTTCCTACAGGCACAAAAGGTGAATGTTGACTCATTGGGCAAACAGTATGTCATCACCGATTATGGGGTAAAGACAGACAGCACGTTACTGCAGACCACAGCCATCCAAGGGGTCATCGACCTCGCAGCCCAACAAGGAGGAGGTGTTATCGTCGTTCCTAAAGGAACCTATCTCAGCGGTGCCCTCTTCTTTCGCCCCAAGACTCATCTGCTCCTATCCGAAGGAGGCAAGTTGAAGGCAAGCGACCGCATAGCTCACTTCCCCATCCTTCTAACACGCATGGAGGGAGAGACTTGCAAATACTTCTCTGCCTTCATCAACGCAGACCGCTGCGATGGCTTCACCATAGCAGGCAAAGGCATCATCGATGGCAATGGACGCCACTACTGGGAAGAGTTCTGGATACGACGACAGTGGAACAGCCAGTGTACCAACAAGGATGCTCAACGCCCACGACTGGTATACATCAGCAACTCTTCTCATGTCACACTGCAAGATGTGCACCTACAGAACAGTCCATTCTGGACCAACCATATCTATCGTTGCGACCACGTGCGATTCCTCGATTGCTCTATCTATGCGCCTACTCAGGGGGTGAAAGCACCAAGCAGCGACGCCATCGATATCGACGTCTGCCACGACATCTTGGTAGATGGTTGCTATATGCATGTCAACGACGATGCCATCGCCATCAAGGGCGGTAAGGGAATCTGGGCTGACCAACTTGCTGATAATGGTCCTGTATATAATGTGTTAATACAAAACTGTGTATACGGCAAAGTACATGGATGCCTCACATTGGGCAGCGAGAGTGTGAACGACCGCAACATTATACTTCGCAACATCACCGTCAAGAATGCCAAACGTGTGTTATGGCTCAAACTGCGTCCCGACACACCTCAACATTACGAGTATGTCACGGTCGATAATATCACTGGAACGACAGGAAGTTTCCTCACCATTCGCCCTTGGACTCAGTTCTTCAAACCTGGCGAAAGAGCAGACATGCCACAGAGCCAGTGCAACAACATCACGATGCGAAACATCCGTATGGATTGCGACAACTTCTTCGATGTAGGCACCAGCGACAAATATCGCCTCACCCACTTCACCTTCGAGAACATTACCTGCAATGATAAGAAGATGGCATTCAGAACGGATGTAATAGAAAACACCATCTGCAAAAATGTCAATATCAGCAAAAAGGAATAAAAGAAATGGCTATAAAGACAACATAAGAAGGGTGCCATACGTGCTTATATCAACACGTTTGGCACCCTTCTTATATAGGTATGGTATGAGCATTTACATTTCCAACCAGTTCTTGATGATAGTTTTTCCCTCTGGTGTCAACACACTCTCTGGATGAAATTGTATTCCATGAATGTCGTAGTTCTTATGACATAAGCCCATGATGCAACCATCATCGCTCACTGCTGTCACATCCAGACAGTCAGGAAAACCCGTGCGGTCTACGACCCAAGAATGATATCGACCAATCTCGATACGCTTGGGCATACCTGCAAAGATAGGGTCGTTGCCAAACTGTGTGCAGGGTGTAGCCACACCATGATACACCTCAGAGAGGTTGGTAAGCTTAGCACCAAAAGCCTCACCTATAGCCTGATGTCCCAAACAGACGCCCAACATAGGTTTTCTGCCCGCATAGGTCTTGATGACACTCATCAGTAGACCTGCCTCAGAGGGTACACCAGGTCCGGGGCTTAAGATAATCTTATCGAAATGATCGAGTTCGCGCAGCTGAAACTGATCATTTCTGTATACGGTGACTTCTGCACCTAAAGCCTTCACAAGATGTGCAAGGTTGTAGGTAAAGGAGTCATAATTGTCTATGATAACGATTTTCATTTTTATTGTTTAATGCCTTTTTTAATATTTACTCAACTTTCTCTGCTCTTCCTACAGTTTCTCTGCAATATGTATCGCCTTGGTCAGTGCACCTAACTTATTATTGCACTCTTCCAACTCATACTGATCATTGCTCTTAGCCACGACGCCACTACCAGCCTGGAACCATAGTTCGCCATTGCGACTGATAAAGGTACGAATCACGATGGCTTGATTCAAATCTCCGTTAAGTCCTATAAATCCGATACAGCCACCATAGGCACCACGATTATGAGGCTCCAGTTCTGAGATAATCTGCATGGCACGCACCTTGGGAGCACCACTCAACGTACCTGCAGGGAAGGTATCAATAAACGCCTTGATACGATCGGCTTTTGGATCCAGTGTTCCACTCACACGACTCACCAAGTGGATGACATGACTGTAAAACTGCATGTCTTTATAGAAGTCTACCTGCACATCGTGGCTATTACGACTCAGGTCGTTGCGTGCCAGGTCGACAAGCATCACGTGTTCTGCGTTCTCCTTGGGGTCGTTGCGCAGAAACTCAGCAGCCTGTCGGTCTTGCTCCATGTTACCCGTACGCTTGGTAGTACCTGCTATTGGGTCAATATAGGTCTTATCGCCAACGATGCGGTTGTGAGTCTCAGGAGAAGAACCGAAGATACGGAATCCCCCAAAGTCGAAATAGAAGAGATAAGGCGACGGATTAATGCTACGCAAGGCTCTATAGAGTTTGAAATCGTCACCCTCATACTTCTGCACAAACCTGCGGCTTACCACTATTTGGAACACATCACCTCTAAGACAATGCTGTATACAGCGACGTATATTAGCCTTATGCTCTTCATCGGTGAGCGTTGAGGTAGTTTCACCTACAGGATGGAAGTCATAAGGTTTCACATTGCCCTTATTGATGGCTTTCATCATATCGTCAAGTTCAGCCTCCTCCCCTAAGGTGATGAGCTGCATCGTATTGTTATAGTGGTCGAAGACAATGATGTCCTTATACAGGATGTAATAGATGTCAGGGGCATCATTCTTCTCCATGGTCGTATCCTTGACAGGGATATTCTCGAAATAGCGCACGGCATTAAAGGTGGTAAAACCATACAACCCGCAATAACCATTTCCCTCACCCTCTACATGGAAATTTTGAATAAAGAGGTTAATGGCTTGCGAGATAGCGATTTTACAAGCTTCGCCTTTGCCATCTCCGAAGGCAGGCAACTGCTGTTGCTCTTCTCGTCCATCGGGGTAGGTAGCCGTCACGACGCCATGAGCCACGGCGATACTGGCGACAGGATGTACACCAATGAAGGAACGTGAGTTATCCGTACCATGATAGTCGGAACTCTCCAAGAGGGCTGACTGAGGATAGATATCTCTTAGTCGCATATAGACTCCTACCGGTGTATAGAGGTCGGCAAGAATCGTACGTGTGTGGGTAGTGTAATTAAAAGTTGCCATATTCTCCAGCCATTTCTTTATGAGACAAATAGGTTTCTACGTCCTTGTCACCACGTCCAGACACGGTGAGGACCACGATGTCGTCTTTCTTAAACTGCATCTTTTTCAGTGCTGCCACAGCATGAGCACTCTCGATGGCGGGGATAATGCCCTCCATGCGAGTCAGTTCATAGCCAGCATAGATGGCTTCATCGTCCTTGATAGCAAGGACATGGCTACGTCCACGGGTGGCAAGGTCGGCATGCATCGGTCCGATGCCTGGATAATCGAGACCGGCACTGATGGTGAATGCCTCCTCTATCTGTCCGTCTTCGGTCTGCATCACGAGTGTTCTTGCTCCATGTATGATACCTTCTGTTCCACAGTGCATGGTGGCAGCAGTATAGTTGGTATCGATGCCATGACCTGCAGCCTCAGCCAAGTAGATCTGCACACGCTCATCATCGATATAATGATAGATAGTACCAGCCGCATTGCTACCACCTCCCACACAGGCTATGAGATAGTCGGGATAGTCGCGTCCTACTTTCTCCTGCAACTGCCATTTCAGTTCTTCAGAGATGACACTCTGCATCTTTGCCACAATGTCGGGATAAGGATGTGGCCCCATTGTGGAACCTACGATATAAAAGGTGTCTTGCGGATGACAACACCAGTCACGGATAGCCTCCGAACAGGCATCACTCAAGGTCATATTACCCGTGCGAACAGGATTCACCTTGGCGCCCAACATCTTCATACGCTCCACATTGGTGTGCTGACGCTCCACATCCGTAGCTCCCATAAAGATTTCGCACTTCATATCCATCAGCGCACAAACGGTGGCTGTTGCCACACCATGCTGACCAGCTCCTGTCTCAGCGATGATACGTGTCTTGCCCATCTTCTTGGCCATCAGAATCTGTCCGATGGTATTGTTAATCTTGTGGGCACCCGTATGGTTGAGGTCCTCTCGTTTCAGATAGAGTTGGCAACCATATTTCTCGCTCATGCGCTTTGCATAATAGAGGGGTGAAGGACGACCTACATAATCTTTCAGTAACTGATAGTATTCTTTCTTAAACTCCTCACTCTCAATGATGGGCTTATAAGCATCCTGGAGTTCTGTTACACATTTATATAATATCTCGGGCACATATGCGCCACCGAATTTTCCGAAAAATCCTTTATCGTCAACTTGATACATCGTGAGTTAAATGTTAAATATTAAATTAGACTTTCGCCCTTGTGCCACAAACGAAACTGATGAATTCTTCACTCTTCGTTCTTCACTCTTCACTTATTTTTTCAGCGCCTCAAAGAGCTGATCAAGTGCCTTATCTGGGTCAAGCGTCTCATTGAGCAGTGTAACAAACTTGCTTCCTATGATGGCTCCTGCCGCATGGTCCTGAGCACTGGAGAGAGTTTGATGGTTGCTGATACCAAAGCCTATCATACGTGGATTGCGAAGCTGCATACTGTTGATATGATTGAAATAAGCGAGCTTGGCATCTCCAAAACTACTTTGTGCACCAGTGATACTTGCCGAACTAACCATATAGATAAAACCATCAGTATGCTCGTCTATAAAGCGAATTCGCTCCTCACTGGTTTCGGGAGTTATCATCATGATGACACGAATGTCATACTTGTCGGCTATAGGCTTCACCACTTTGAGATAATCGTCGAAAGGAAGGTCAGGAATGATCGTTCCACTAACTCCTGCTTCCACACAATGCTGGAAGAAGTTCTCTATGCCAAAGTGCATAATGGGGTTGAGATAACCCATAAGAACGAGAGGAAGTTTCACATCATCCTTGATGGCTTTCAACTGATTGAAAAGAGTCTTCACCGTCATACCATTCTTCAGAGCCCGAGTTCCAGCACTCTGAATGACAGGCCCATCGGCCAAAGGGTCACTGAAAGGAATTCCCACTTCTATCATGTCGATGCCATGGCGTTCCATTGCCTTGATGACATCGCCCGTGCCTTCGAGGGTGGGACAACCGGCACAGAAATACAAGCTCAGCAGCTTGCGGTCTTTACTACTTTCAAATAGTTGATTTATCTTGTTCATTGTCTGCTTTTTTTACCTTTTTACTTTTTTACCTTTTTACCTTTTTACCTTTAAAAAGCCTTTTTACTTTTTTACCTTTGCAAGGAATTGCTTGAGTTTCTCCACATCTTTGAGTGCAGGCTCGATTTCAAACTTCGAGTTGAGATCGATACCTATACACTTAGGATGATGAAAGTTCTTAATCCGCTCAGCATCGTCGGGTCCGATGCCACCACTCAGGAGGAATGGCACATCGCCATCGTAAGCCTGCAGCACCTGCCAATCAAACTGCTCACCACTTCCACCTACAGTCTTGCATTTGGTGTCGAAGAGGAAGAGGTCGGCAGCTCCTACGTATTCCTTATATTTTTTGATGTCCTCAGCCGAGCTTACGCTGATGGCCTTAATAATCTTGATATTGGGGTTGATATCTGGGACTATTGTGGCACGCAGATTCTCCAAAGTCTCGCGAGGCTCATTGCCGTGCAACTGAATATAGTCGAGTTTGTAATTATAGACTCTTGTCACTATGTTCTGAGGCATATCATCGACGAAGACACCCACCCTGAGTGATGTCTTTCCCATATCGGGTGCATAGTCGGGAATAATGCCAGCCCCACTGCTAAGCATCTGCACGTAACGCGAAGACTGAGGATAAAAGATGAGTCCTATCATGTCTACTCCCAGTGCTGAAATGTCGCGAATGTTGTCGGCATCGCGCATGCCACATACCTTTATGATCATGATTCTCTTTAAAGACGGTTATACTTTTGAAATTACAAATTAGCAATAAACTCACCCAGAGCTTTGCCAGGATCAGCTTGCTTCATAAACTGCTCTCCCATCAAGAATCCGCGGAAAGCAGCTTCCTGTCGAAGTCGTTTCACTACATCGGGATGCGAGATACCACTCTCACTCACTCGGCAGACATCGGTAGGCAACTGTTCTGCCAGTCGGAAACTATTCTCCACATCGGTGATAAAGGTACCCAGGTTGCGGTTGTTGATACCGTACATATCAGGCTCCAACTCAGCATATTCAAAATCTCTGTCGTTGTGCATTTCCAACAGCACCTCCAGTCCTAATTGATGGGACATACGCAAGAGTTGGCGACACTCTTCTTTGGTAAGACAGGCTGCGATGAGGAGCACTGCCGAGGCACCACAGTATCGAGCTTGCAGAAGTTGATATTCATCGATGACAAAGTTCTTGTACAGGATGGGCAAGTCGACGCCCACGTGGCGAGCCTCCTGAATATACTCATCATAGCCTCCGAAATAGTCGGTATCGGTAAGGATGCTCAGTGCCGAGGCTCCATGCTGCTGATAACTTAGGGGGATGATGCTGGCCTTGCCTTCTTCCTTGATCCATCCCTTGCTGGGCGACTTGCGCTTAAACTCAGCAATGATACCAGTCGACGAGGTCATCAAAGCCTCGCGCATACTTCCACCAGGCGTATGTCCATCATCGTCTTTCATCTTTTGCTCCATCAGCGTAATCATCTGGCGAGGAGCGATGAAGTGTTTACGTTGCTCTATCTCTATATGTTTGTGAGCTACGATTTCTTCTAATATATCAGCCATTTTTTACTTTTTTACCTTTTTACTTTTTTACCTTTAACTATTCAGTTCCACGAATTTACGGAAGGTAGCAAGTGCCTTACCCGAGTCAATACTTTCACGAGCAATCTCCACACATTCCTCAATCGTCTTCTTACCCTTCTCCATCACCTGGATACCGAAGGCGGCATTGGCAAGAACGATGTTCTTTTGTGCAGGAAGAGCACGGTTTTCCAATACGGCATCAAAGATTTCCTTAGCCTCTTCCTCTGTGGCTCCTCCTCTCACTTCCTCGGGTTTGGCTATCTCAAATCCTAAGTCTTGTGGCCTGAATATACGTTCGTAGTTGTTGGTTGTTACCTTAAAATCACTGGTAAGCGATATCTCATCATAACCATCGATGCTATTCACAATACCAAAATCGATACCTATCTTCTGATACACTTGGTTGTAGAGACGCATTTGGTCGAGGTTTGCCACTCCCAACAGCTGGCACTTGGGCTGGCTGGGGTTAACAAGCGGACCTAAGAGATTGAAAACGGTAGGAAACTGTAAGGCTTTGCGGATGGGACCGACAAACTTCATAGCCTTGGCAAACAACTGAGCATGAAGATAAACGATGCCGGCCTCGTTGATGGAGCGGTTGAGCTTGTCGAGGTCATCAGTAAACAGCACTCCATGATTTTTGATGACATTAGAGGCTCCGCTCACTGAGGTGGCAGCATAGTTGCCATGCTTGGCCACCTTATAACCCGCGCCAGCAATGACAAAACAGGAAGTAGTAGAGATATTAAACGTATTCTTACGATCACCACCAGTTCCCACTACATCAATGTAGCGATCGCAATCGAGGATGGCAGGAACTCCTGTCGCCAAGATACCATCACGAAATCCCAACAGCTCATCAACTGTAACACCGCGCATCTGCAGACCAGTGAGCAGGGCTGTTATTTGTTCTTCGGGGAACTCGCTCTTCGTAATACCTACGATGATATCCTTGGTCTCTTCGCGGGAAAGTTCCTCATGATTCAACATTCTGTTCAAAATGTTCTTCATTTCCATAAGTTTTGTCTCCTATTTTTTGTGTTGTTATCTTTCGGTTTTACCTCCTTTTACCTGCACAGACCTTAAAGAAAAAAGACCTGTCGCAAGTTACGGCAGGCCTTTATTATCTCTCTATGGAACTTCATATCCACATACGGCTGTTCGACTCACGACTGTTTCAATCTTGAGATACGCCACCACCATGCTGTTGTAGATACGAATGTCATCATAATCTTATATTTTTATATTGATTCTTTGGTCTATCAATTCTATTCTAAGGATTACTCCTTATTTCTGATTGCAAATTTACACTTTAAATTTCAATTTACAAACTTTTTGTCGAAAAAAATTGCTTTTTCGTTATTTTTTATCACTTTTACTTCATTATTCGTCTTCACAAAATGGCTACACCTTATTATATATATAATTGCAAGTTTAGAAGTTAAAGGAGTTAGGAAGTTAAAGAAGTCAAAGGAGTTAAGGAGTTATCGCTCCCTACGGTCGCTGAGGAGTTAAGACAATAGTCTTTTTGGCGTAGTTTTTTAAGCAGCAAGACATACGTCTTAACTCCTTTAACTTCCTAATATGCGAAAGTTCAGTATAGATTCGAGTTTCGCTAATTTCACTTACTTCTCTAACGCTTTTCACATCTAACCTCTTCAACACCTACATATATTTCGCATATTATCTATCAATTCGCACACTTTTTACACTTATTATGCAACAAATCGACATTTTTCCGCTTATTATGGTTGTTTTTTCATTTTTTATACGTAACTTTGCGCACAAAACATTAACGTACAGAATAAAACGAAAAGAAAAAAAAATTATTATGAGATTATCAACATTTGTGTTGGCGGTAAGTATATGCTTTGCCCCCCCATCACTGAACACCCAAGCCAAGAGTAAGAAAAAGAGCCTTAACTTACTGACAGCAAAGGCAGATTCAACAAAGAATGATTATGCTAAAGTCACCAAAGGCGGAAAGATAGATACAGGTTTGTTTACTGTTATCTACAACAACAAAAGTGGTAAACTCTACTTTGAGTTGCCCGACTCAGCCTTCCACCGCCAGTATATCTTAGCAAACAGAATGGCAGCCACCAGCGACACACAGGATTTTGTGGCTGGACAGATGATCAACACTCCTTTGCTCATACAGTTCTCAAAGGATGAACGAAACGTGTATATCAATCTCATACAGAGTAACAATGTCGTTGACAAGAACGACCCTATCGCTGCTTCTTTCGACAAGAATTTCTTGAACCCTCGTATGAAAGGTTTCAAGATTGCTGCACGCAATAATGGCAATGTCGTTATTGACGTGACTTCTTTCTTCGGTACCAACGAGGCTTATATCTCGCCACTAAAGGAAGTATCTATTTTTTCTAAACTCTTCGGCGATGCCAATGCCATCAAGGGTACTTTCTCTGCCGATGCCTCCAGCATCGACTTCGTGAAGACTTTCCCTAAGAATATTGAGATAGAGAGCACCCTGTCGTTCAACACCACAGGAATGGTCAAAAAGCCTTACTCTGTGAAGGTTCACCGCTCGCTCTTCGTCCTGCCCGAGGATCCTATGCCTATGAGATACCAGGACAACCGAGTAGGTTTCTTCAATAACAACAAGAACATATATAGTTCTTCTAAGGACAAGGTGGAGAGCAAAATCTACATCAACAGATGGCGCCTGCAACCCAAACCCGAGGATATGGACAAGTACTTTGCCGGCGAACTGGTGGAGCCACAGAAACCTATCGTGTTCTATGTCGACTCTGCCTTCCCTGAGAAGTGGAGAGCAACCATCAAGACGGGTATAGAAGACTGGAACCAGGCTTTCGAACAGGCTGGCTTCAAGAATGCCATCATTGCTAAAGACTATCCCAAGAACGACCCCGACTTCGATCCAGATGATATGCGCTACAACTGCTTCAAGTATGCAGTTACATCTACCGCCAATGCCATGGGTCCAAGTCATAAAGACCCTCGTACCGGCGAGATCCTCACCGCCGATGTCATCTGGTATCACAACATCGTATCTCTGTTGCACAACTGGCGATTCATCCAGACCGCAGCTGTAGACAAGCGAGTTCGTAAGAACATCTTCGATGACGATGTGATGCGCGAGTCTATCCGTTATGCAGCAGCCCACGAGATTGGTCATACCCTGGGTCTGATGCACAACATGGGTGCCAGCTATGCTTTCGACGTTGAGCAGCTGAGAGATCCAAAGTTCACACAGCAGTATGGCACCACACCAAGTATCATGGACTATGCCCGCAACAACTACATCGCCCAGCCTGGCGATTTGGAGAAAGGCGTGCGCCTTACTCCTCCTGTTATCGGTGTATACGACAAGTATGCCATCAACTGGGGTTACAGAATCATCAAGGGCGCCAATACTCCTGAGGAGGAAGTGGCTACTCTTAACAAATGGATTGCCGAGAAAGCCAACGATAAGAAATTCCAGTTTGGCGCTCAGCAGGTTTTAGGTACTGTAGACCCTACCGACCTGACCGAGGACCTTGGAAACGACCATATCAAAGCCAGCAACTATGGCATCAGCAACATGAAGATTCTGATGAAGAACTTCGAGAACTGGACCATGCAGAAGGGTGAGCGATACGACGACTTAGAGGAACTCTATCGTGAGGTTACCAAGCAGTACACCCGCTATATCAATCACGTAGTGTCTTACATCGGTGGTATCGAATATACAGAAATCCGACAGGGTGACGGACAGGCACAGAGCATGAACTACATCAACAAGGCTCGTCAGAAAGAAGCCCTCACATGGCTCCTTGCACAGATGCGCAGCTACGACAGTTGGCTCACACCTCATGCCCTGCTGAACAAATTGGAACTAAGCCTCGATGCCAACAAGAACATCTGCAAGCGTACCATTTCTTCGCTGTTCAACCCCACAGCACTCTATCGCATCAAGGAAGGTGGAATGGTTAATGCCAACGCCAACTACACCATCGAAGGTTATATGAACGACCTAACCAACATGCTCTTCAAGGCACCTGTGGGAGGTAAACTTTCTTATGCCGAGCAGGCTCTGCAGTCTAATGCCATCAGCCTGATGATGCAGCGCACAGGCTTGCAGCCCGAGACAGGCAAGAAGACCAAGGGCTTCACCGACGACCAGTTGTGGCAGAACGACCTCGAGATGTCGCAGCAGATTTGCAATGCCAACGACATGACCGACAGCTTCGTACGTATCAATTATGGTGGAAGCATGCTCAGCGATGCTGAGACTGGTGCCCTGATGACAGGAAGCCTGCAGCGTGTACTCAACAAGTATCGTGCTTATCGTGCTACCGCTACTGGCAGCACCCGCGACTTCTACTCTTATCAGATTCTTCTCATGGAGAAGTTGCTGAACAATAAGTAACACTACTTTCGTAAGTTAAGGAGTTAAAGGAGTTAAGGAGTTATCGCTCCCTACGGTCGCTGAGGAGTTAAGACAATAGTCTTTTTAGCGTAATTTTTAAACAGCAAGACATACGTCTTAACTCCTTAACTCCTTTAACTCCCCGAATTCCTCAAAAAGAATTCTTCCCGAATTCTCCCCAGAACAAGTTATATTTTTGAAAATAAATATTTTTATGAGAGAGAACAAAACACTGCACTACTACATGAAGTGGGCACTCATGCTTACTTTCATGTGGGTATGTCAATTTGCAAACGCCCAGGACTTCGTCAAGGGTAAGGTGATCGACCAGGCTGGTGAGCCTGTCACTGGTGCCTATGTAAGGTGGAAAGACACCAAGATAGGTGCCAGCACCGATGTGGATGGCAACTTCTCCATCCCTGCCCATCAGGGTAAGTTGGTCATTTCTTTCCTTGGTTATAAGACGAAGGAGATAAGCGCTCAGTCTGGCAAACAGATAGAAGTGAAACTGGAAGAAGACGCCCAGCATCTCGACGAGTTTGTCGTAATAGGTTATGGTCTTCAGAAGAAATCGTCTATCACAGGTTCTATTGAGACCATCAAGGCTGACGACTTGCTCATGATGCCTACCGCCAACCTCGACAATGCGCTTACCGGACAGGTGGCTGGTCTGCAGGTCATGGCTTCTACGGGTGACCCAAGTACAGCCAAGGAAGCTGCCCTTCATATCCGTGGTATCAACTCTGCACCATTGCTCGTTATCGATGGTGTGCCAAGATTCGGTACGACTACTTCCGATGGCGAGACTCGTCTTTCCGACCTCAACCCCGATGACATCGAGAGTATCACCGTACTGAAAGATGCTGCCGCTGCTGCCGTATATGGTGCACGTGCCGCTAATGGTGTTATCCTCGTACAGACCAAGCGTGCTGAGGGCAACCAGAAGTTGCGCATCAACTACCGTGGTCAGTACAACCTTCAGGAAGCCACCAAGCTGCCTGAGTTCCTCAATGCCTACGAGTTTGCCAAACTTCGCAACCAGGCCATTGCCAACACTCCTTCCAGCACCCTGACTCCTTATACTGAGGAGCAGTTGGAAGAAATCCGCACACATGCCAACCCCAACGTCTATGGCGATAGCAACCTCTTAGACTATCTCGACAAGACAGGCTACTCTACCACACATGCTGTATCTGCAAGTGGTGGCAACTCTTACGTAAAATACTATCTCTCGTTAGGCTATGCCAACTCTAAAGGTCTCTATAGTGGTGTTGGTCGCGACCGCATCAACTACTCTATGAAGTTGGATGCCACCCTCACCAAGGGTCTCGTCTTGTCTGTCGACTATACAGGCGCCAACTCTAACGCCAAGAATAGCAGCTACACAACCCTGGATGCAGCCTATAGCTATTCTCCCCTTCAGGTATACGAGTTTACCAATGGCGAGTTGGCAAGTATCGATGGTAGCAACCCACTCATCAATCTTCGTGGCTTGGGCGGATACATCAAAGATCTGTCAAGAATGGGTACTGTGAATGTCAACCTGAGATGGGACATTCCTTGGGTAAAGGGTCTGAATGCCTATGTACGCGGAACCTTCGATGACAACCATCGTATAGAAAAGAAATACAGCACTCCTGTAACACTCTACACTTACGACGCCAACACCGAAGAATTTGCCATCGACCAGAATACCGTTTATCCTAAGGCAAAGACTACTTTAGAGCAGACCGACCGCTTCTATAAGAGTCAGCTCTACGAGGCGGGTATCAACTACAACAACACTTTTGCTACAAAGCATACCGTAGGTGCCACCCTGGTCATGAACTACCAGCGTCTCAACAACCAGTATATGACTGGTAAGAACCTCGACAAGACTTCAGTACCCGAGACCATGGGTGTAGCCAAGAGTTCAAGCCTCAATGGTGACGAGTCCATCAACGAGCGTGCCTCTACTATCGGCCGTCTCAACTACAGCTACGCCAACAAGTACTTTGCTGAGTTCAGTTTCCGTGTCGACGGTTCTACCAACTTCTCACCCTCCAACCGATGGGGTTTCTTCCCATCATTCTCTGGTTCATGGGTTGTCTCTAATGAGGAATTCTTCAAAGCCTGGAAGCAGGGCGTCATCTCTAACCTCAAGCTGAGAGCCTCTACTGGATGGTTGGGTAATGACGGTTTGGTGGATGCATACTCATATCTGAAGAACTACACCGAGTCTGCCAACTATGGTTACAGCTTCGGCAGCAAGGGTTCTGCCTCAAGCGTTTACCGCCCAGGATTTACCCTCATGACCTATCCAAACACCGATCTGTCATGGGGAAAAACCCACGACTATAACTTCGGTTTGGACATGGGCTTCTGGAACGGACGCATCGGTGTGTCTTTCGATTACTTCGTACGTTACGAGACCGACAAGATCACATCGGCACCCGACTATCTCTTCCCTCCTTCGACAGGTACCGACGGAGCTTATCCTTCTGAGAACTTCAGCAAGTTGAAGGCATGGGGCTGGGACTTCACCATCAGCCACAAGAATACCATCGGCAAGTTCAAGTACAACATGTCAATCAACCTGTCAAAGAGCAACGACAAATACCTCGACTTCGGCGACGAGAGCAGCCAGTTGCCCAACCTTCGCCGTAAGGGAACCAGCAGCATGGTATGGCAGATGTATCAGGCAGCAGGTCTGTTCCAGAGTCAGGAAGAAATCGACAACTGGGCACTCGATCAGGACGGACAGGGCAATGCCACCTTAGCTCCTGGTGACATCAAATACATCGACCAGAACGAGGATGGTGTTCTCGACTCTCATGACTATATTTACGTCAAGAACTCTTCACGCCCAGATATGGACTTCAGCTTCCGTATAGGAATGCAGTACAAAGGCTTCTTCCTCAATGCCATCTTCCAGGGCGAGTCAGGCTACAAGCAGAACATTACCGATTCCTATACGATAGAGAACGGAACCTTGCCAAAATACCAGAAGTATCACCTTACCGACAGTTGGTCAGAGAGCAATCCTTCTGGCAAATATCCACGCGTGAAGATTGCCACCAAAAATGACAACAACCGCAAGAAGTCTACATTCTGGATTGAGGACTGTAACTTTGTGCGCCTCAAGTTGCTCAACTTGGGTTACAACTTCCCAGGCAGCATTGTCAAGAAGATGAGCCTTTCTTCGCTCAGCATCGCTTTGCAAGGAAGCAACCTCTTCACCATCAGTAGTCTGAAGAGCATGGACCCGGAGTCACTCCGTGGCTACCCTATCCAGCGCTCTTACGGTGTAACTCTCAACTTAGGTCTCTAACGAGACCACATTATAATATATATAGAACACAGAAAGTATGAAAATACAATTCAATAGAATCATAACCATCATTACACTCGCAGCCACCACCGGTGTGCTGACGAGTTGCGACAGCCTGTTCAGGGATGCTCCTCTCGACAAGATTTCCGAGAAGTCGGTATGGAGTAATCCTCAGCTTCTCGACGAATACGAGAACTCTTGGTACAGATGCATGAGTAATGGCTTCAATACTTATGTACCCAACATTTCATTGGTGAAGAGTAAGTCAAGATATTATATGCCTTGGTTTGGCGACCAGATTAGCGTGGGTAAGAGTACTTACTATAATGCCGGCTATGGCGACTTACTGAAAGGCAACAGCCAGGAGATTACCAAATGGGCTGCCAATGTATGGAGCAACTACTTCACTCAGATTCAGTCTATCAACACCTTGCTGGAAAATTTAGGTAATATCAGCAATGGCGACCAGAAGAACCGCATCATCGGTGAGGCGCACTTCATGCGAGGCTATTACTATTATATGCTGTGGAGAATGTTTGGTGGTGTAACCCTCATCGACCACACTTATAATCCACTCATCAAAGAAGAGAAGTTCCCACGTGCAAGCTATCAGCAGATGGTAGACTTCATCGTGGCTGAGGCCGACGAGGCTGCCAAGTATCTTCCCCAGGCTCATGCCACTACCGAGACAGGACGTGCCACCAAGGGTGCTGCCCTCATGCTCAAGGCGAAGACTTACCTCTGGGCTGCCAGTAAGGTATTCCAGAACAAGGGTGAGGAATTGACCTACTTAGGTTTTGCCGACGACCAGTCACACATCATGCTGGAGAAGGCCAAGAAGGCTTACGAAGACCTCTTCGCTCTGAACCAGTATAGCCTCATCCCTATCTCTGCCACCACACAGGACGATATTCGCGATGCCTATCGCAAAATCTTCTTGACCAAGAACTCACAGGAGTCTATCTTCGAGGTACAGCATTCTGATGATGGCGACTTTGCCAACAAGTTTGGTCATAAGCTCGATAGAGACGCAGCCTCTCCTTTCTTTACAGGTACGACTGCAGCCTACACTCCTACCCAGAACCATGTGGACGAGTATAGCATGCAGCCTGGCAAGACCTACGATGCACAGCATCCATACAACAACAGAGACTATCGTTTCTATGCCAACATCCTGTATGATGGATGTACCTACCGCAACCACGTGATGGATATTCATTACACAAACCGTGCTGCAGGAGTCGACCTCACACCTTATGGTACTTCTTCATCTGCTGCCGTAACCCTTACAGGCTATTACATGGGCAAGTTTGTTGACCCCAGCCAGTCCATCGACAACAATGATACTTATGCCAGCAAGCAGAACTACATCATCTGGCGATTTGCAGAGGCACTGCTCGACTATGCTGAGGTTTGCTACAACTTAGGAGATACAGACTTGGCAAAGGAGTATGTCAACAAGACCCGTCAGCGTGTTCACATGCCAGACATTGAGAATCCAACACTCGACGACATCAAGAACGAGCGTCGTGTGGAAATGGCTTTCGAGGAAACCACCTACTGGGATCTCTTCAGATGGGGTGTGGCAGAGCAGAAGATGAACGGCGAGACCAATCCTCTGAAGGGTATGCGTGTCGATGTAACTGTGGTAAACAACGAGGTGGTAAACACCAAGTACACCATCAGCAACGTAAACCGTTTCCCTAAACGTGTGAGAGTCTTCGACAAGAAACAATACTATCTGCCCATTCCTTGGAGCGAGATCAAGTATCACGGCATTGCCCAGAACCCAGACTGGACAGAACAATAAAAAGAGCACTATTCATATATAGCTGCAATAAAACACTCAATACAAACAACGGATAAAAGTTCTTTCGTCAGCAAGACGCTGACGAAAGAACATTCCTTAACAAAAAACATCATCTTTATGAAAAAACTTTACTTAGCATGGGCGCTATTACTCAGCGCTATCGGAGTTCAAGCACAGGAGTACAATCTTTTCCCAGCTTCAGTTGTTGACGCAGATGGCTGGTTGTGGTTCAATAGCCAGGAGATTGTTGACCAGTATATCGGTGTCTGCAATGAAAATGACTACAAAGTAGACCCTGAAGGCAAAATCATCCAGATGATTTATGCAGACCAAGTGCCTTCATATCCTTCGACTACAGTAGACCCAGACGCGATTGGATACGGAAAAGGCGGCGAGTTGGGTACAGAAGGTTATAAGAAAGGAGCTATCATCTTACCCGCTGCAAGTGCATGGCTTTCACAAAATGGTGGTGGAATTGTTCTTTGCTTGCCTTCATGCTCTACATTCAGCATAAATGTTTCATGCTCGAGTTCCATCTACTGTCAACTTTTAAGCACAGACAAAGTAGGCACTATCTTCGGTGATTATGAAGTGCGCAAGGCATATGGCTTCAAGAGTTTTGCAGGTGCAGGCAACACCACGGTTACTGGCCTTGAAAAACAAACAAATGGCTACAACGAAATTACAATTAAGTCCGACAAACCTGTATATGCATACTTCCGCAACATCACAAATAAAGAGGTTTACATCCACGGCATCAAGGTGACCACTCCTAAACAGGAGACTACAGGCATTGCCAACATACAGACACAGGGTACAACCGCACAGGAGGTATATACTATTGATGGCGTCAAGGTAGGCAACACCTTGAAGGGTCAGAAGCAGGGCTTGTACATTGTCAAGCAAGGCAACAGCATCAAGAAGGTCATTAAATAAATGACCACAAACTTTTATATTTATCAACATAAGACACTACAAGTATGAAGAAATTCTTTACACTTTTGTTGGCTGTCATCAGCACAATGACAACCTTCGCACAGACAGAACCTGCCATTGAATTGCAAGCAGAGGTAGATGGTAATACCAGAACTCTTACTATCGGACTGGGGGTAGAAGGAACAGTACAGATAGACTGGGGTAATGGAGAGAAAGTCACATCAGAAAACATTCCAGTATACGATGGTTGGAACCAGGTGGACGTCTCTGGTACCGTATCAGGTGATGGAAAGGTAAAAATCTATGGCGACAACATCGTTTATTTCGAATGTTCATCAAGAGTTGATGGTGCCCAAGTATTGTCTTTGGATGTTACGAAGGCAACAGCATTGAAAGACTTGACTGCCAATACCAACAAGTTGACATCGATCGACTTGACCAAGAACACAGAGTTGACTAAGCTGACCATCAACAACAATCAGTTGACTAATATTGATATCAGCAAGTGTACCCAATTGACAACTTTGGACATTACCAATAATCTCTTGACAGCAATAGACATCACCAAAAATCAGGCATTACAGACTCTCAGAATCGGCCAAAACAAACTTACTGGCGCATTGGATTTATCCACCAATCCAACCATCAAACTTGTATATGCACAGACAAATGAATTAGCCTCGGTTAAGATAGGTAATAACACGGCATCTAAACCAACCTTCAGCTTTAACGAGAATAAGCTCACCTCCTTTGATGCTACAGGTATTAAAGATGCTGGTAATGCAACTCTGTTCTTGATAAGCAACCAGTTAACAGAAATCACACTGCCAAGCACGAAGATGAAGAGTATAAACATCTCTAAGAATAACTTCACATTGGCTACACTCCCAGCTCCAAGCGTTGCTAAATTTTTCACTTATGCTCCACAGAATGACTATGCCATTGCAGAATCTTACAAGGTGGGTGATGTACTCGACCTCTCATCACAGACAAGTGCCACTTTGAGCACTCAATTTGCTGTTTACAAGTCAGACAAAACTGCTCTGACAGAAGGCACCGATTACACGGTTGCTGACGGTAAGATTACATTCCTTACAGCACAGGAAGCTGTATATGTAGCCATGAGTTCTGCTTTATATAGCAAGTTTACTGGCACTAACATCTACAAGACTACCGTCACAAAGGTAGAAGGTTCTACAGGCATCAACACTGTTACTGCTCAGGGTGTGAAGGTAAGCACAGCAGGTAATGAGATTTCTATCTCTGGACTTTCACAGGGCGACGCTGTAACAGTAGCCAACTTGGATGGTACTGTAGTAGCTAACTTCCACGCCAACTCTGCCAATGCTCATGTTCAGGCTGCAAAGGGTCTGTACATCGTCAGCATCAACGGCAAGGCCATCAAGGTAGCTCTCTAATTATTTCTTATTTCACAAAGTGCCACATCGCATGGGCGAAACGTACCATGGGTATGGCACTTTTTTCAATCCAACAAGTACGACTATGAAGAAGTCTTTAGCACTAACCATTCTTTGCCTCCTCTTTGCCTTCCAGGCAGGAGCATTCAACAAGAACACAGGAACCGTTGGCAACACGGTGTGCTTTGTGCGCTTTGCCGACGAGGATGCCAGCATTTTTGAGCATACGATAGACACCTATCAGAACCTGTTCAACGGAAGCTACGCTACCGACAACTCGGTATACAACTATTTCCGTCAGGCTTCCTACAACCAACTGGAATGGAAGAGTTCCTTCTATCCTGCAACTACTGACACCAAGATCGTGTCTTACAAGACACGCTACGAAAGAGCATACTACCAGAAGTATGATGCCACATTGCGTCCCTCTGGCTACAACTCAGACACCGAGGGTGAAGCACGCATGCAGGCATTGGTAAGAGAGATAGCCAACTATATCGATAATGACGTGACAGACGCAACCGATATAGACAAGAATGAGGATAGATATATAGACAACCTATGCATCATCTTCAGCGGACAATCGGAACTGAGCAACAAGCGAGGCATCCTCTGGCCACAACGTAAGGACTTGGCTTTGCCTGACGAGAAGGCTATCTATATAAAAGGCAAGAAGTTGGTGGGCTACATCATGGTTTTCGACGAGGCTAATGGTTATGAGAACTTCGAAGGCATCGCCCTCAACACCGGAGTCCTTTGCCATGAGATGTCTCACTCATTGGGTACCTACGATCTGTATCATGCTTCCGGAAGCCTCAACCCTGTAGGAATATGGGACTTGATGTCAGACAATCAGCTCGTAGCACAAAACATGACAGCCTACACCAAGTATCGCTACTGTAAATGGATTGACGAGATACCAGAGATTTCCGAAGCTGGTACCTACACCTTGAATCCCATAGGTGGCAGCAGCAAAGAAAACATTGCTTATAAAATCAAACCAGTAGGAAGCGATGAATACTTCGTAGTGGAATACCGCAAAAAGGAAGGTTTCGACAAGAGTCTTCCTGGTTCGGGACTGCTTATTTACAGAATCAACCCAGCCTACACTGGAGGCAACGTCAACTATAATGGAACTACCCGACTCGACGAACAGTACATCTTCCGTCCTAACGGAACCACCACATCGGATGGTGATATCACAAAAGCTTTCTTCAGTGCTGAGAGTGGAAGAACTGCTTTTGGTGGCGAGGCTACAGCCAAGCCCTTCTATAGCAATGGAAAGGAGGCACCTTTTGCCATCAGCAACATTTCTACTTGCGGAAATACCATCTCGTTCTATCTGCACGAATCTACCAACCACCTCTCTCTGAGCAAGAAAGAGATAAGTCTGGCTGGAGGCGCACAGAGTTCGGCTACAGTAACCATCTCCTCTGACGAGACTTGGACATTAGAGAACCTTCCTGCATGGATCACTGTGAGCCAGACCGAGGGTACAGGAAATGCAGAAGTCACCTTCACGACAAACAGCGAGAACAATGAGCCACAAAACAGAACGGCTACCATCATGGTGAAGACTGCCAGCACGGAGGCAACACTGCCCATCACCCAGTTGTCAAACATCGTAACGGCTCCATCACAACTGACAGGAAGTGTACAAGACGACGGCATCCATTTGTCATGGACTGCAGCTTCGGCTGGCGAGACACTTCTCTACGATGACTTTGAGAATACAAAGAATCCCAATGGTTGGGTTGTCACCACTTCGGGCGATCGTGGATGGAGATGGCAGAAAGGCGACCCAAACAAGGGCACATACCGCCCATACGAGGGAAGCTATGCTGCTACTGTGTATTCCTCATGGGAGGATATTCACCAAGATGAATATTTCACATCTAAGACCTTCGCTTACGGCAAGACGCTGAGCTTCTATTCTCGTACAACGGCTGCGGGAAAGACACCCAGAAACCCTCAATATTATAATGTGGAAGTAAGCAAGGACAACGGAAAGTCATGGACACCTATTTTCAATGCTTGTACAGACGAAGACGCATCGTTTGCGGGCAAATATACCAAGATCACCCTCGACCTCTCGGATTATCAGTCTGCAGAAATGCAGATTCGCTTCCACTGCTATGATACCGACAACACTGGTTTGAGCTACTACTGGCAGATTGACAACCTCGAAATCTTAGGCAGCAGTTCCAACAATATCACTGGATACAACGTGTATAGAAACGGCATCAAGATTGCCAATAGCACATCTACCGAGTTTGTTGACCCTAATCCTTTGGATGGAACCAACGTTTATAGGGTGAGTGCCACAGGAAGCTTTGGGGAAAGCAGTCCATCCAATAGTGTTGAGTTGCAGTTTACATCAACAGGTATCACAACTCCAACTACTGATGACCTTCAAGTAACTGGAGTTTACGACTGTCTGGACCGTCGCATCAACAGCAAGGAGATGCAACGCGGACAAATCTACATCGTCAAGTATGCCGATGGAAAGACTAAAAAGGTAAGTAAATAAAACTATAAATTCCCCTTCCTTCCAAAGTGAAATACAATCCTACAACATTCACAGACGCAAGGAGCCTTGCCTCTGTGAATGTTTTTTTTATATACCTGTTGCATCATAATCTGCAATGCCCCATAAAAACGCAAGTAGCTTCAAGGGAAGAGGAAGTACTTGCGTATTTTTTTCTCAAAAGAATAAGTTTCTCTTAATTTATTTGTTTGAATGAAATGTTTTCTGTATCTTTACACGCTATAAAACAACAAGAATGATTGCTGATTAACAATAATCGGTATGAAATAAAATAGGATTTAATTGAAGTGGATAAAAATAAGATAACTTGCCCAAAATGCAACTCCCTGAATGTGCAATCAGAGGGGAAGATTCATTTCTGCATGGATTGTGGTTATAAATGGGAGGATGAAATACAGCTGGATTTAGGCGAAATGATCATTTACCAATCTGACGAGGGTGTAAAATTGGATGTGAGATTGGAAAACAAAACTGTGTGGTTGAATCAAGAGCAAATAGGTGTTCTGTTTAATAAAAGTAAAGCTACTATCAGTGAACATATATCCAACATTTTCAAAGAAGGAGAGCTGGATGAAAAAGTGGTTGTTCGGAAATTCCGAACAACCACTCAACATGGTGCTTTAGAGGGAAAAACACAGAGTAAAGAGGTGAAATACTATAATCTCGACGTAGTCATCTCTGTAGGCTATCGAGTTAAATCTATTCAAGGAACACGCTTCCGCCAATGGGCTACTGAGCGACTCCATGAATATATTGTAAAGGGATTCACAATGGATGATGAGCGACTCAAAAATATGGGTGGGAGCAGTTACTGGAAAGAACTGTTAGACCGCATTCGTGATATTCGCTCTTCTGAAAAAGTTCTTTATCGTCAAGTACTCGATATTTATGCTACGAGTGTTGACTACGATCCACGAACCGATGCTTCGAAGCTATTCTTCAAGATAGTACAAAACAAATTACATTATGCCGCTCATGGACATACAGCAGCTGAAGTCATCTATGAGCGGGCTAATGCCGAACAACCATTTATGGGACTAAAGACTTTTGAAGGAGAATTTCCAGCTATTAAGGATATAAAGATTGCCAAGAACTATTTGAAGGAAAACGAACTGAAGATTCTCAATAATCTTGTTTCTGGATATTTCGATTTTGCTGAAATTATGGCATTAGAACATCGTCCTGTTTACATGATGGACTACGTTAAACAGCTTGATACCATTCTGCTATCTACTGGACGACCCTTGCTGAAAGGTTCGGGAAGTATCAGTCATCAGAAAGCTATGGATAAGGCATTGGCTGAATATAGAAAATATCAGGTAAAGACACTGACTCAAGTAGAGAAAGATTATCTGGATTCTATCAATGAGTTGGGCAAATTAGCAAAACGAAAGAGAAGACAAAATGATGACCAATAATCATCATGGAAACAGCATTGTTAAAACCTGTTGCATCATCATCTGCAATGCCCCATAAAAACGCAAGTAGCTTCAAGGGAAGAGGAAGTACTTGCGTTTTTTTTTATGATTATTCTTCGATGGATATATAATAAAAAGACAGAGGTTGCGTTATATTATCAGTAACAAGAATAAAAACGCAATACATATAAAATGCCTATGAAGCAAAATTCTACTTCTGAAGAACAGAGACCGTCCAAAAAAACGATCAATATGATTAAGCAGATTGCTTACACCTATCGCACTATCAAAATGAACGGGCGCTATGAGGCGTTCTGCCTCAACTAAAACAAAAGCAAAAATGAAACCAATCATATCACCTTCTCTATTGTCAGCCAACTTCATCGACCTGAAGAGCGACATAGAGATGATCAATAAGAGCGAAGCCGACTGGCTTCATCTCGACATTATGGACGGAGTGTTCGTTCCTAACATTTCTTTTGGCTTCCCTGTCATCGAAGCCGTGTCAAAGATTTGCACCAAGCCCCTTGACGTGCATTTCATGATTGTACATCCCGAACAATATATCGAACAGACAGCTAAGGCTGGTGCCATGATGATGAATGTACACTACGAAGCATGTACCCATCTGCACCGCACCATTCAGCAGATACACGATGCAGGCATGAAGGCAGGCGTAACCCTCAATCCCTCTACTCCCGTCAGCGTGCTCGAAGACATTATCTGCGATGTAGACATGGTGCTGCTGATGAGCGTCAACCCAGGCTTTGGTGGTCAGAAATTCATCGAGAATACCATCAACAAGTTGGCACGCCTCCGCCAGCTCATCAAGGTATCAGGCTCTAAAGCCCTCATAGAAATCGATGGTGGTGTGCAAGCCGAAACCGCGCCCAGACTTGTCAAGGCGGGTGCCGATATCTTGGTAAGCGGAAGCTATGTGTTCAAGAGTGCTGACCCATTGGCCACCATTCATGGACTTAAAGCATTGTAATATTAGCCAAAACATCATGCTCCTTAGCCATACGACGTAGGTTAAGGAGCGCATAGCGCATCCTACCAAGGCTGGTATTGATGCTTACATTGGTAAGCTCTGCGATTTCCTTAAACGAAAGTTTCTGATAAAAACGCATAAACACCACCTCTCTCTGTGTAGGAGGAAGTAGGTTTACCATCTTCTTAACATCCGACAACACCTGTCCACGTACAATACTACTCTCTGCATTGTCGAAAACGATATATTCATCTCTCATTTTCGACAAGTCATTATCATCGGGAGTCTCAACTATGTTCTGCAACTTGTTGTCACGATACATATCCATCATCACATTATGGGCAATGCGCATGCACCAAGATAAAAACTTACCATTGGCAACATACTTGCGATGCTGTAGTGTGCTGATAACCTTGACAAAGGTTTCTTGGAAGACATCATTTGCCTTCTCTTGGTCACGCACCACAAACATGATGTAGGAAAACAATTTGAGTTCATTACGAGATAGCAATAAATCAAAAGCCCGATTATCTCCCTCAACATAAGCTAAGGCAAGCTGTTCGTCGGTCATTGTTTCGAGTTTACTCATTTTTCTAACCTTATTTAGTTTCTTAAAGTAGAAATCTCTTCTATAGGCTATTCTGCGTTTATTGTGTTAGGAATGTTAAAAATCACTGCAAAGATAGCTTTTTTTTCAAAATTAACCAAACAAGATGCCTTTTTTATCATCATACACACATTTTTTAACAATTAGATGTTTACTTACGAGGAATATGGTACTGGGGAGGGCGTGGCATCTTGCCCGCCCATAAGCAACGAGCATTTTGATTAAGACAACAGCTTTTAGGGAATATCATGAGAATCATGGGCGGGCAAGATGCCACGCCCTCCCAGTGCAAGGATGGGTGAATAATCTCCTTATAATCATATACAGAACTTTCGTATATCAGGAAGTTTAAGGAGTTAAGAAGTTAAGGAGTTAAGGAGTTAAGACGTATGTCTTGCTGCTCAAAAACTACACCCACAAGACTATTGTCTTAACTCCTCAGCGACCGTAGGGAGCCATTTGAAGTTGCTTTTTATGGCATATTTTTCCATTTGTGCATCAAAAACTTTGCAGAAGTCATCCGCAATACAGAAAATTTCAGTAACTTTGTCCTCGGTGATCATAGCGATTATTGTTTGTAAACTTTTGATTTTAACACTTTAAAGTTACAGCAATTTCGCCAATCACCAAATTTTCAAGCACTTATATTTCTTCGAACTCACGTAATGTTTTAGCTAAGTTCCATGTGAAATAGCCACGATTCTAACACTTATCGGTATTCAGATGTGATATTTTTCTTTTTATAAAAGAAGACCCCAGAAAAAGTTGGTGATTTCGAAATATTTCATTATATTTGCAATTAAAATTATAAAAGCGGATAATATGGATTTGACTCATAATATAATTGAATATGTGAACTGCTGCGTTGGTGCTTTTGCGAATCGTTTTAAGCTTTCATCTGCTGATTCGTACGCCTATTTGCGTAGATTTAAAGGAATAGATTTCCTTCTTGATTGCTATGCAGCTGAGCATACTCTTTCTATAGAGGATGCGGTGGAGGATATTACTATGTTGTGCAAAAAGAATGGAGGACGAATCGGATGCTAAAATTATATCATGGTAGCAATGTTGTGATAGATAAAATAGATTTAAGTCTTTCACGAAAAGGCAAGGATTTTGGATGTGGCTTTTATCTGAATCCAAAAGAATCGCAAGCAATGGAAATGGCAGTTCGTACTGCTCAAAGACTGCAGGAGGGAACACCGGTAGTTAATACTTACTTGTTTGATGACAGCTTGCTTATGGAAGATTCTACAGCTTTAGCCGTAAAAGTCTTTGAAGATTATTCTGAAGAATGGGCAGAATTCATTTTGATGAATAGAAGGAATATGACTTCTACGCCTGCTCATCCTTACGATATAGTTATCGGTCCGATTGCAGACGATACGGTGGGTCTCCAAATGCGTCGCTTTATCCAAGGCTATATCGGTATTGACAGAATGATTGAAGAACTGCGTTTCAAAAAGCCTGCTGTTCAGTATTTCTTTGGAACAGAAAAAGCTGTTAGTTACTTAAAGAAGATTTGATTATGAATGAAGATGTTCAGTTTCAGATAGAATGCCTCTCTACTGAATTGGTTGAGATGCTGATGCAGAAGTATGGATGGGATGTGAAGAAAGCTCTGGATGAGTTGTATTCTTCAGAAACCTACAAGCGCCTGTGTAATCCAGCCTGTGGTTTGTATTACGAAGGAGCTGTATATGTTTTCTCTTATTTGGAGAATGAGATGGAAACTGGAGTGGTAAAATAATGGTAATTGTGAACGCATGCGTTCACAATTTTGTTTTCTAACCACATCGTCTTATCTTATACTCAACTTTCGCAAATGAGGAAGTTAAAGGAGTTAAGACGTATGTCTTGCTGCTCAAAAACTACGCCAAAAAGACTATTGTCTTAACTCCTCAGCGACCATAGGGAGCGATAACTCCT
>USOQ01000038.1 GCA_900556395.1 Candidatus Segatella caccae
CACTAAGAACACAAGCCATAGCCTCTACTGCACCAGCAGCACCGAGGAGGTGACCTGTCATTGATTTGGTAGAACTGATGTTGAGCTTGTAAGCAGCATCACCGAAGACGGCCTTGATAGCCTTAGCTTCTGAAATATCACCTACGTGAGTAGATGTACCATGAACATTGATGTAATCGATGTCCTCTGGCTTCATGTTAGCATCCTCAAGGGCACGCTCCATAACGAGCTTAGCACCGAGACCTTCAGGATGAGAAGCTGTGATGTGATAAGCGTCGGCACTCTCGCCCTCGCCTACCATCTCTGCATAAATCTTCGCACCACGAGCCTTAGCGTGCTCCAGTTCCTCGAGAATCAAGCAACCAGCACCTTCGCCCATGATAAATCCGTCGCGGCTTGCGCTGAATGGACGTGAAGCATGCTCTGGGTCGTCGTTACGAGTAGACAAAGCATGCATAGCGTTGAATCCACCTACACCACATTCGCAGATAGCAGCTTCTGCACCACCGCTAACGATGATGTTGGCCTTACCCAAACGAATCAAGTTAAAGGCATCAGCTAATGCGTTGCTTGAAGAAGCACATGCTGATGTGGTAGTGTAGTTAGGTCCGTGGAATCCGAAATGGATAGAAATCTGTCCAGAAGCGATATCAGCAATCATCTTAGGAATGAAGAATGGATTGAATTTAGGACCATTCTCCTGATGAGTACCATAATAAGTTACCTCTTCCTGGAAAGTCTTGATACCACCGATACCTACACCGTAGACAACACCTACATTGTTTAAGTCTTCCTTCTCAAGGTCAATACCAGCATCCTTCACACCCTGCATGGCAGAGATAAGAGCCAACTGGGTATAACGATCGAGCTTGCGAGCTTCCTTACGGTCAATCCATTCGTTGATATTCAGGTCTTTAACCTCACAAGCAAACTTGGTCTTGAAAAGGGTTGTATCGAAATGAGTAATAGGAGCTGCGCCGCTCTTTCCTGCGATAAGGTTTTCCCAAGTTTCCTCAGGAGTATTACCTATTGGAGTTACGGCGCCGAGACCTGTTACTACAACTCTCTTTAATTCCATTTATAATAATTGAAGTTGCTAATTACTTGCTATTCTCCTCGATGTAAGCGATAGCATCACCAACAGTTGCAATCTTCTCTGCCTTATCGTCTGGAATAGAAATGTTGAACTCCTTCTCGAATTCCATGATCAACTCTACAGTATCCAAAGAGTCAGCACCAAGGTCGTTTGTGAAACTTGCCTCTGGCTTAACCTCTGCCTCATCAACACCGAGTTTGTCTACGATAATAGCTTTTACTTTGCTTTCAATTTCTGACATAATTGTAACTTTTAAAATGTTTATAAATTAATTTCTAATTAAAAATCGGTTGCAAAGGAACACTTTTTTTTTCAAATAAGCAAACATTTTATAGAAAAAAGTACTATTCGCTGCACAAACACCCACTAAGTGTGCACCTTTTTTATGCTTTTTTCGTTTTTTTGTTGGTAATATCCAATATTTTATTTACTTTTGTGCATTATTATTAATTAATCTTTTAACATCATGACATTTACAGAAAGAGCAAACAAAATTTTCAATCAGGCTATAGCTGATTATCATATCAAGGACCACATTGACACTCCTATCAATAATCCTTATAAAGAAGGCTCCATTGAGAATCGCCTGTATCTGAAATGCTGGATTGACACAGTACAGTGGCATTTCGAAGACATCATACGTGACCCACAAATTGACCCAGCAGAGGCATTATTATTGAAACGCCGTATCGATAAGAGTAATCAGGATCGTACTGACCTCGTTGAACAAATCGACTCTTACTTCCGAGAGTTGTATGCCAATGTCAAGGTACTGGATGATGCCCGTATCAATACCGAAAGTCCTGCATGGGCTGTTGACCGCTTGAGTATTCTCGCCTTAAAGATTTATCACATGCGCGAACAAGCAGAGCGTCCTGAAGCTTCAGCAGAGCACAAAGCTAAATGCCAGGCTAAGCTCGATGTTCTCCTTGAACAGCAAGTAGACCT
This sequence comes from Candidatus Segatella caccae, assembly GCA_900556395.1. Taxonomy (GTDB): domain Bacteria; phylum Bacteroidota; class Bacteroidia; order Bacteroidales; family Bacteroidaceae; genus Prevotella; species Prevotella caccae. Next base: position 2,045 of record USOQ01000038.1, read on the forward strand.
CAGCACTGCTATCGATCAGTTGCTCGAAGACATTGAGGCTGGCCGCAAATATATGAAGGTGTATCGACAAATGAAGATGTATAATGATCCTTCTACCAACCCTGTACTCTATGCCAAGAAATAGTGTAGACTTATACCTATTTATATAATAGCACCTATTTTTTATTATAGCACATAGAATTAATGAAAGTAGAGAGAAGGAAGTTAAGTAACCAGCAGCTATCATCTCTTGATGAGATAACGCTTGTCACTTAACTTCCTTCACTCTTATCGTTATCTGTACTACACATTTTTATAAACAAAATAGTCCATTACTAAGAAAAATAAACGAAATGAAGACTGAGCATATCCTTATCATTCGATTTTCGGCCATGGGCGATGTTGCCATGACTGTGCCTGTGGTTTATTCGCTTGCCACCCAGTATCCTGCCGTCAGGATTACTGTGCTCAGCCGCCCGTTTGCCCGTCCTTTCTTCGAAAATTTAGCTCCTAATGTAGGCTTCATGGAAGCCGACATCAAAAACGAGTATCATGGAATCAAGGGACTCAATGCCCTCTACCGTCGCCTTTCGGCAAAGCATTTCACAGCCATAGCCGACCTGCACAGTGTACTGCGATCCAGCTATCTGCGCATGAGGTTTAATCTCGACAACTTCAAGGTGGCGCATATCGACAAGCACCGCAAGGGCAAACGCCAGCTCACATCACAAAACGACAAGAAGTTCGTACAGCAACCCACATCGTTTGAAAACTATGCTGAAGTTCTTGCCAAACTGGGTTATCCTGTCAAACTGGATTTCACTTCTATCTTTGGCTCAGAGAAAGGCAACCTCAACCTGTTGCCAGAAACGCTGTGGAACAAGGCCAACACAGAAGTAAACAGAGATATCCACAACGTCGAAAAACCCTGGATAGGCTTGGCTCCCTTTGCTGCACACGAGGGAAAGATATATCCATTGCCTCTGATGGAAAGAGTTATACAGGGAGTTATCCACACTTATCCACAATGCAGAATATTTCTTTTCGGAGGTGGAGAGAAGGAAACTGAGGTCATGAACCGATGGGCAGAGACATGGCCCGAAGTATGTAATGCGTCGGCTCAGCTCAAGGGTCTGCAGCAAGAACTCATCCTCATGAGCCATCTGCAGGTGATGGTCAGCATGGACAGCGCCAATATGCACTTGGCATCACTTGTCCACACACCCGTGGTAAGTATATGGGGCGCAACCCATCCCTACGCCGGCTTCATGGGATGGAATCAAAATCCTACCAATGCCGTACAGGTAGACTTACCTTGCCGCCCTTGCAGTATCTATGGCAATAAGCCATGTATGCGAGGCGATATGGCTTGCATGAACCAAATCAAGCCAGAAGATATCATTCAGCGCATCATAAAAGTTATACAAGAAAAAGCAACACGTGAAAGCTAAAACATTCAACTTTCATCACTCTGCCAAACTTTAACAACCAATCATAATTCACGCATGAAACTTTGATATTCCATCAAGTTTTATGCGTGAATTTATTTTTTGAGAATAACAACATATACACATTATCCACAATCGTGTGGAAAAACATAGGGAAAACACAAATAATAACTATTTCATAACTTTTAGCTTATCCACAGCCCCTTATGCCGATGCATAGAAATGAGGATATCCACAGGGTTATTATTAAGTTTTAATGAAGTTTTTAGCAATTTTAGAACGGAAAAAGATATAAACTTATTAACTTTGCACCAAAATAGGGAAATGTGGAAAAAACATCTAAAGCATTAAGAACCAAGAAAAAGAAATGCAACAGATGTATTGATAACTTACTATCAGGGTGTGGATAATAAAACTGGCAAGAAATCATCTAAATATTTATCCACTTATCCACGTTATATCATCATTCCTATATCCTATAAAAAAGAAGAATAAAGAAATAAAAATAATAATAATGTTATGGTGAAAAAAGAATGGATAGAGAAAGGTTTTATCGACGAACCTGTTGATGCAGCCTTAGACTTGAAGCAGGAGATACGCCGACTCTGCAAGGAGAAAGATGCTATCATCCTGGCTCATTACTATACCGTAGGCGATATTCAGGAGATAGCCGACTTTGTAGGCGACTCCTTGGCTCTGGCACGCAAGGCAGCAGAAACTGATGCCAAGGTGATGGTGATGTGTGGTGTGCACTTTATGGCAGAGACTTGTAAACTTCTGAGTCCTGACAAGACTGTACTTTGTCCTGACTTGAATGCTGGTTGTTCGCTTGCCGACAGTTGTAAGGCCGAAGACCTGAAGAAATATAAGGCTGAGCATCCTGGATATAAGGTGGTGAGTTATGTCAACACTACTGCTGCCGTAAAGGCGCTTACCGATTGTGTGGTGACGAGTGGTAATGCCAAAAAAGTTATTGATAGTTTTCCACAGGACGAAAAGATTATCTTTGGTCCCGATTATAATTTAGGAAATTATATCAATAGTGTGACAGGTCGACAAATGTTGCTCTGGAATGGTGGCTGTCATGTGCATGAAAAATTCTCGGTAGAAGCCATCGTCAAACTCAAGAGTGAGCATCCTGAGGCGGTTGTTATGGCTCATTTGGAGTGTAAAGCACCAGTATTGGCTGTAGCCGACGTAAAGGGTTCTACAGCCACCATGCTTCATTATGCCCAGCAGCATCCAGAGATAAAGGAATATATCATAGCTACAGAGGCTGGTATTCTGCATGAGCTGGAGCGCAACTGTCCTGGAGTTACCTTCTATCCTGTTCCTCCTGAGGTAAGTGAGGGAGGTGTGGGGTGTAGTTGCAACGAGTGTGAATACATGAAGATGAATACTCTGCAAAAAATCTACAATGCCCTGAAGTATGGTTGGCCTACAGTAGAGGTTGACGAAGCAATAGCACGCGATGCCGTTAAGCCTATCGAGAAGATGCTCTCGCTTTCTTAAGATTTTTAGATCAATCATATATATTCATTAGAGTCAAGTATCTCATAAAGGTACTTGACTTTTTTTATGCTGAAGTTTCGCAAACAACTACAAGACTATTGACTATAACTACCAGTGTCATCTGCGAGTGATAAATTCTTTACTCCTCTACACTTTGAACTTACAAAAGTTGATTTTTCCTCTTTCATTTTCATCAATTTCTAATTTTTCAAATATAGAATGAGGTTTCTCAATGCTGGTTTTGTTAGTTTTATGGGCTTTTTGTAAACGTATTATAGTACTTGATGTTTTTTATATCAAGTGTTTTTTTATAACAAAGAGTTGTTTTTTTTAAAAAGATAAGTAGTAAAAACGGTTCATTTTAGTTCAAAAAATAATTTTTACCCCCCTAAAAGATAAAAAAAGTCACCTGTTAAAAAACAATTTTTACTACTTTTGCATCAGTTTTAAACAAGGTGCGTTGTGAAACGCGGATATCATCTTTTACTTATACAATTTATATTTACATCGTAATGAGAATTTCCGAGAGCGGAGGTTCTCATTATTTTTTTTTAACGTCACGATGTTCTTTATTTACGGATAATAGGTTTATCTTTGCACAAGGACGTGATATACACAAAGCGATGTTCTTTTATCATTTTATGAATTCATCACCATTATATAATAATAAGATAATAAAAAATATGAAACTCAAAATACATTTTAGCCATAAGGAGGAACTTTGGAACTCTTGGTCGCATGCAGGAGGCATACTGTTGGGTGTCGTTGTAGGAATTATTTTTCTGTATTGGTGTTTTACACATCATGATGGTTGGGCCACTGCAGGAGTTATTCTCTATCTTTTCGGCATGCTGATGTCGTACATAGCTTCTACTTTCTATCATGCTTTATCAGCTTGGAGCAAGTGGAAGGAGCGTCTTCGTAAGTGGGATCATGCAGCCATCTATTGGCACATAGCAGGTTCCTATTCTCCTATCACTCTTATAGCCATGCGTGATCAAGGTTATTGGGGATGGAGTTTGTTTTGTTTCATCTGGGCTTGTGCCATTGCTGGTACGGTGATGAGTTTTTGTCGTCTTAAGGATCATAGTAATTTAGAGACGATTTGTTTTGTGGGTATGGGACTTTCTGTATTGGTAGCTTTCAAGCCTCTCATCGCAGCTGTTTCTTCAGCCACGGTAGTTTGGATTATAGCCGAAGGTGTATGTTACATTACGGGTGCTGTTTTCTATAGCATCAATAAGCGTAAGTATATGCACTCTGTCTTCCATTTCTTTGTATTGGCAGGTAGTATCTGTCACATCATAGCTGTATGGGATATTTTGATGAAGTATATCTAATTTCCTTTTATGTGAAATTTTAATATATATCTCCCAAGCCTGTTTCGTTATTCTGCGAAACAGGCTTTTTTCTTTCTATTCCTTCTTTTATGTAGCAATATTGTATTATTTGTGATGTGTTGATTCAAATTATTGTAACTTCTTTGACATATAATATCTCTACTTTTGCACCCAGAAATGAAAGTTTTTTAAAATAGGGAAAGAGATTTGATTATCATCATAATAATATATAGTTTTTTAAAAAGAAATGGAAAAGAAACATTGGAATGCACATGACAAACAGTTTGTCATGATGAAAGAAAATGCTGCAAAAGTAGTGTTAGTTATTGTATTGTTGTTGGGTAATTTTATTGCTAACGCTCAGAATGTAACCTGGAAAACTCATTCTTCAGAATGGGAGAAATTGAAGGGAGAGATAACACTCTACATGACTAATGATATGGGGCGCAATGGCTATTATGACCAAAAAACCATTGCCGAACTGATGGGTGAGATGGCTCAAGTTGTCAAACCAGAATGTGTGCTTGCTGTGGGTGATATTCATCATTTCAATGGTGTGTCTTCTATACAAGATCCCTTGTGGCTTACTAATTACGAATGGATTTATGCTCATCCAGAGTTGATGCTCGATTGGTTTCCTGTTTGCGGAAATCATGAGTATCGTGGCAATACGCAAGCTTTTATGGATTATGGCAAGGTGAGCCGACGATGGATGATGCCTGCCAAGTATTATACCAAGGTGTTTGAGCATAAGGGAACCACATTGCGTGTGATTTTCCTCGACACCACACCTCTCATCGACTCTTATCGTAAAAATACAGCTGTCTATCCTGATGCTTGTAAGGAAGATGTGCAAGCTCAACTTACCTGGCTCGACCAGACTTTAAAGAATGTTAAGGAAGACTGGGTCATCGTGGTGGGACATCATCCTATCTACGCTGAAACAGGCAAGAAGGAAAGTGAACGCCTCGACATGCAGAAGCGTCTCCTTCCTATCCTCCATAAATTTAATAATGTGGCGATTTATGCCTGCGGTCACATCCACAACTTCCAGCACATCCAGAAGAAGGGCGATAACATTGACTACGTAGTCAATTCCTCTTCATCTCTGGCTCGCCCTGTGAAGCCTATCGATGGCACCGTGTTCTGCAGTCCTGCCGATGGTTTCTCTGTATTTACAGCAGATAAGAAGCAACTCCGAATGTCGATGATCGACAAGGATGGTAAAATCATTCACACGGTTTTAAAGGTAAAAAAGTAAAAAGACTTTTTTATGAATAGAGAAGAACGAAGAGTGAAGAATTCAATAGCAATATAATTGATGAAAAGATTATTACTAAATGCAGCGCTATTTGCCGCGATGACTGCAAACCTTCAAGCGCATACGCTGGATGGTATAGTCAAGGATAACAAAACAGGCGAACCTCTCATCGGAACCGTCATTCGAGTGAAGGAGTTGCCTGGTGTGAGTACCACGACAGGACTTGATGGTACTTTCACCCTACACGAATTACCCGATAAGGGCAAGTTTACCATTATCGTTTCCTACATGGCTTATAAGACCAAGGAACTGATGGTTGATGTCGCTAAGAAGGAGAAAATCAATATCCCGATGGATGAAGACTTGAAACAACTTGGTGAGGTGGTGGTTACTGGGCATCGTGAATATCGCAGCGACCGTAGTGCTATAGAGTCGGTGAAGCAAGCGGGCAATGTGCTCAATGTGATGAGCCAACAGAGCATCATGCTTTCGCCTGATGTCAACGTAGCGAGCGTGTTGCAGCGTGTGTCGGGTGTAACCATGGAGCGGGATGCTTCGGGCGAGGCTTCTTATGCTATCCTTCGCGGTATGGACAAGCGATATAATTATACGCTCGTCAATGGTGTGAAGATTCCAAGTCCTGACGATAAGAACCGATATATTCCGCTGAATATATTTCCAAGCGATTTGATGGACCGCCTTGTGGTGTCAAAATCACTTACTGCAGATATGGAAGGCGATGCTGCTGGCGGTGTGGTAGACATGGTGATGAAAGACGCACCTTCACGATTACAGATTCAAGCGAATGCAGCCATCGGCGCCAATGATTATTTTTGGAAAGATGGTAGAGATTATCTCACCAGCAATCGCTCCAATTATACCAAAAAATCTCCTTACGAGGCTTTTGGCTCTGAGTATAAGGCGCAGATGAGCGATTTTAAGAATGGTCCTGTTCAGTTGAAGAGCCACTCTATACCATCTCCTAACTTCATCGGAGGCTTGAGTATTGGCAATCGTTTTTGGAACGATCGTTTGGGTGTGATTCTCGCAGGAAGTGTGCAGAATACTTTTCGTGGCACCGAGCGCTACTATAACTCTGTGAAGATGGCATCGGGCGAACAGGCCATGTATATTTCTAATTTGCATCATCGCTATTATAGCATCCACGACTTTACAATGGGTGCTCATGCCAAGTTCGACTTGACTTTGCTTGGTCACAAACTGGAGTGGTACAATATGTATGTGCGAACCAATTCTAAGGGCATCAGATACAACCATGGTATCAGTACCGAATATATCGGAGCTGACAGTTATACGCAGGATGATGAGATTCGTTCTACTTCTACCACGCAGAGCATCTTTGCTACCAATCTGAAGGGTATGCATCATCTCACCCAAGACTTTACTATCGATTGGTCGGGCATCTTCTCACAAGCCAAGGAGGAAGACCCTGACAGAACTTACGTAACGTTGACGAATACAGTGAGCACCACTGCACAGAATGAAGGCGATGCCGTATCGGGTAGTATCTGGGATGAGAATAAAAATATCATCAAGACTCTTCCTAAGAGTTCCGAGCGCCGATTTCAGCACAACAAAGATACCGATTGGGCTGGTTATATCAATCTTTCCTACAATACTCATTTTGCCAACCATATAGAGGCGCTTTGGAAGGCTGGAGTACAGTATCGTCGCAAAGAACGCAGCAACAGATATTATTCTTATATCTTTAATCCTGCTGATATCTCACAGAAGTTGGATGGCAACGGATTGGAGCAGTTTGATAACGTCGATTGGGTTTGCAAAACTCCCTATTCTCAGGCTTCTCAACTCAACTACGATTCCAAGGAGCACATTGGTGCAGCCTATGCTATGGTTACGCTAAAGAGCGATTGGTGCGAACTGAATATCGGATTACGTGCCGAGCACACCAATCAAATTTATACCATGCTTCAGCACTTTCGCAATATGGGACAGGTGGGCGAACAGAGTTATTGGGATTATCTTCCATCCACTTCGCTAAAGTGGATGCCCAACAAGAAGATGAATATCCGTCTCTCTTACTATCGTAGCATCAATCGTCCTGGATTCTATGAGATTGTACCTTATCAGATTCAGGGAGAAGAATATCAGGAGAAAGGTAATCCAAACTTGAAGCGAGCTCGCATCGACAACATAGACTTGCGCTGGGAGTGGTTCCCAAGCAACACCGAGCAGATCTTGGCAGGCGTATTCTATAAATATTTGAAAGATCCAATAGAGCAGGTGTTTGTCACATCTGATGGAAAGATAGGTGCAGGAACAGATGCTTACTATATGCCAGACAACCTCGGTAACGCCAAGAATATGGGTTTCGAGATAGATGTTATCAAGTATATCCGCCATTTTGGATTGAAGGCAAATTACACTTATACGCACTCCGAAATCACTACTTCTAAACGTGAGTACCAAGAGGGAAGTGCTGAGTATAAGACTGGAGTTACCCAAACTCGTCCGCTGATTAATCAGGCTCCTCATACTGCCAATCTCTCCTTATTATATAAAGACACTGAGCATGGTTGGAATGCGCAACTTGCTTCTTCCTTCACGGGCACTAAGCTTGCACTTGTTTCACCTTTCAAGGATGCTGACCAGTGGGATAAGGCCATGTTTGGTCTCGACCTAAGTGCTGAGAAGCAATTTAAGAATGGTATTTCTGTTTTCTTCAAGGCTAATAATCTGCTTGATGCTAAACGTGAACGTTATTTGAAGACAGTGAATAAGAGCAACTTAGAGTACGAAGGTCAGAAGAGTGATAAGACGATTATAGGTACTTATCAGTATGGTAGAACTTTCTTGCTGGGTGTAAGATACAAACTTTGAAAGGTAAAAAGGTAAAAAAGTAAAAAATGAAAAAGTAAAAAATGAAAAAGATAAATACTTTTGCTGCTTTGCTGTTGATGGCAGCAACAGCAATGTTCTCCACATCTTGCGAGAACGATAATATCAATCCATACGATTACGTGAATAATGGCGGTAATGGAAGTGATGGCAATCAGAACCAAGGTTCTAAAGATGTTATTACAACTAAGGTGGCAGAATATCCTGTTGGTTCATTGGTTTGGACCAAGGATACTATCTTGAAAGAGAGTGTGGAGATTCCTGTGGGTACTTCGCTCTACATCGAGCCTGGTGTTACTGTCACCTGTAAGTCTGAGGTTCAGGTGCCAATAGAAATTGTGGTTTTGGGCAATCTCTATTGCTTAGGAACAGCCGAGAAACCTGTCATATTTACTTCTGATACGAAGAAGCCAGAGGATTGGGGAGGTATTATCTGCGGATATAATAGCGAAGAAGTAGTGCTCAATCATGTGGAAGTGGCTTATGCTGGAGCTACTCCTACAGAAAGTTCTGTTTCTTTCCAAAATAAACTTTTCAAGACCACTATCGATGGTGGTGTGCCTGCTTTCCACTTTTGTAATGTGAATGGTAAGTTTGTGATGGCTAACAGTTTTTTCCACGACAACTATAATGACCAGACTTACTTCACTGGCGGTAACGGATTGATTATCAATAATATCTTTGCTGATAGTGGAAACGCAGCTGATGGTGGCGAGGCTATCAATGTGAAGTCGGGTTGCACACTCGATGTTGCCAACAACATTATTTATAATGCTTGTACTAATGCCTTCAAAATTTCGAATGCTGGAAATAGCGAGGTGATTCCGCTTACCGAGATGAATGCTTACAACAATACCATTATCAACTGTGGTTGGCGTCGTTCTAAGAACAAGAAGGGAGGTTCTGTTTGGGTAGAGAAAGCTGCTAAGCCTGTCTTTGTAAACAATCTCATCTACGATTCTCGTTTCGGTCTGAAGCAGCCAAAGAAGGATGGTGCTGATATGGAACATAGTCGATTGACTCCTAACTACTACTTTGCATCTACACAGACAGGTGTAGATCAGATGTCGAAGGAAGCTAATCTTGGCATCTGGTTTGATACAGATATCAAGAGCAGCGTAGCTGGCCAGTTTAATCCTCTCTTCAATACTTTTACACAGAGTGATAAGATGAATATCAATTGTGAGGTGGACGATGTAGCTCAGGGAGCACCTTTGGCTTACGATAAGAATTGGAATTTCAACTATCAGGATGGCAGTCTTGCTCTTTCGGGTGGTGTTATCGATTTCTCTCGCCTATTTCCTCATGGGTTGCCATTCTTCGGTATGAAGAAGGTGAACTACCTTGATGCAAACAACGACCAGAATTATTATTTTTCAGCTCCCTTACCCAGTGTAAGATTTGGAGCTTGGATGTAATTCATATTTCTTAAAAGACCTCTCAAAAACGCAAGTATCTTCGTTGGTCATCGCAAGTACTTTCAACAGCCATCGCAAGTACTTTCATCGGCCAACGAAGATACTTGCGTTTTTTTGAGCATATTAGTTACTTTTTTGAGACTAATGCTATTTGTTATTATTACTTTTTTTTCTCCTTCATTTTTACTGTACGAAAAACTTCTATTTCTTTTGATTTGCTTCTTTGTAAATCTTGTGATATATAATAAGGTGAGAGAGTTAATATTTTGTTAAAAGCGAAAAAAAGTTGCTCGAAAATTTGGAAGCTATTCAATTTTATTCTACTTTTGCAGTGTAATATTAAAGTAGTACACTAAAACAGTTAGATTATGATACAAGTAAATGATTTGAGTTTCCATTATCAAGGAGTCAAGAGAAACGTGTTCAGCGATTTTAATATGACTCTTAAGGAGAATAATATCTATGGACTTTTAGGTAAGAATGGTACAGGCAAGAGCACTCTGCTTTACCTGATCAGTGGTTTACTGCGTCAACAACAAGGCACAATTCTTATCGACGGAATATCTTCTTGTGATCGTCGTCCAGATGTACTTCGCGACATCTTTATCGTGACAGAGGAATTCTTTCTTCCCAATGTCTCGCTCGATGTCTATGTGAAGATGAACCGTCCCTTCTATCCCAACTTCAGTCAGGAAGTGTTGGACAGATGTTTGCAGGATTTCGAATTACCTCTCTCTCTTAATTTGAACGAACTCTCGATGGGACAAAAGAAAAAGGCTTATATGAGTTTTGCCCTTGCCACAGGTACAAAATACCTATTCATGGACGAGCCTACCAATGGCCTTGACATCCCATCGAAGAGTCAGTTCCGCAAGGTGATAGCCAATAATATGACCGAGGAGCGAACATTGATTATCTCTACTCATCAGGTTCATGACATCGAGTCGCTGCTCGACCACATCGTTATTCTCAATCAGAACCATCTCTTGCTCGATGCCTCGGTAGCAGACATTTGTGAGGATTATACCTTTGAATACCGTACACCTGCAGAAATGGATGATACGGTGCTCTATTCCGAGCCTACACTTCAGGGCAATGCCGTGATAGCCAAGCGAAAGGCTGGCAGCCGGGAGACTCAGATTAACCTCGAGCTTCTTTTCAATGCAGCCATTAACGGCAAGTTGTAAATAATGAGTGAAGTCTCTATTTTCATTTTCAAATTACTATAACTTCTGAACTTGCAAAAGTTCAAAAAAAAGACAATAATATGAATAAGGTTTTAGATTTTCATCGTATGGCAATGGTTTTGCGCTGGGACGCATTATCCAACTGGAAGAAATATGTGCGTAACACTTTAGGATTGGCTTTTGTGTTTTCCTTTATCTGTATTTGGTTTCAGTTTAATTGGCGAAGCAATGGTTATGTTACATATAATGATGTAAAGGACTTATACTTGGGAAATGTTGCTGGTTTGTTCATGTTCATCAGTTTCATTATTTTCTTTTTCTGTGGGTCAAGAATCTTCATTAACATGAAGACCAAGGCTTCCCGCTCTTTGTTCTTGATGCTGCCAGCCACCAATATGGAGAAGTTTATTTCCCGTTTGCTGTACACCGTTTTAGGAACATCCTTGATGATTGTCGCTTCGTGGATAATAGCCGACATCATTCAGTTTGTGTTCAGCCTCTTTCTTACTCCAGGCATGCAGGGCTCTCTCGTAGGCACGGTTTTTGAAGAGTTGTTCTTGAAAGATAATTTCGACAGTTCTCACTTTGTAGTGCGCAATGGCACCAGTGTGTTGGGACAGACTTTTCCTGTGGGTATGTTTTTGTTATCGTTGACGATCTTTACCCATTCCTTCTTTACTTTGGGAGGCACTGTTTTCCGCAAGTCTGCCACCTTGCTGACCATTTGCTCCAGTTTCATTCTGATGTTTCTGACGGCATTGATATCTTCCTTCGTGGATGAAGATGTACTGCGCCATCTCGTCCAATCCATGGAACCTAACACTTTCGGATGGCTTATGGTGATGGTTTTTCTGCTCTTATCGGCATTCAATTACTGGGCAGCCTACAAGCTCTTCACTCATATGCAGATTATCAACAACAAGTGGTTTAACATATTGTAAAACAATAAAAACAAACTATGGATTTCAGCAACGACAAGGCGATATACATACAGATAGCCGAACGATTGTGCGACGAGATACTGGCAGGTAAATATCGAGAAGACGAGCGTGTGCCAAGTGTGCGTGAATATGCAGTCTTGCTCGAGGTAAACACCAATACCACAGTCAAATCGTACGACCAGTTGGCTTCAGAAGGCATCATCTACAACAAACGAGGGCTGGGCTATTTCGTATCATCAGGAGCCAAGCGACAGATTAAGAAGACTCGCAAGCAGGAGTTTATGAAAGAACGCCTGCCCGAGTTGGCCCGCCAGATGGTATTGCTCGATATTTCACTCGATGAGGTGAAGGAAGCCTTGCAGAGTAAACTCGATGAGATAGATGTAATGCCGCAATAGAAGTTTTTAACCCCCATAAATACATTCAGAGCAATGAAAACAAAAATGATAATAACAGCACTGTTTACTATACTGAGTTTTACCAGTTGTGTCAATCTTGTGGGCAAGCAGAATATTCCACAACAAGTAAAAAATCTGGATAACGAGAAAGTCATCAAGCAGTCGTTCGCCTTAAAAGACTTTCATGCCATCAGCAATGCGATAGGTATTGATGTTTACTATACGCAGTCGGCTGCCTATAGTGTTTCAGTGGAAGGCACCGAGCAATGTATAGCACAGGCCAAACTCGAGGTTACCGATGGTGTACTGAATATCACGAACAGATATGCCCATTTCTACAATACTTCCTCTTATAGTCTTAAGGTTTATATCAGTGCTCCCTCTATCGACCAAATCAGCAACAATGGAGCTTTAGATTTCTATGGCGACATCAATCAGAGCAAGTCTTTGGCGATTTCCAACCATGGTTCGTTCGATTACGACAAGGGAACAGTGAAGGCTGGATATGTATCTATTGACAACAATGGTTCTTTAGATATTGATAATCCTATGCAGATTACAGATTCTCTTCGAATCAACAATTATGGTTCACTGGATATCAATAACGACATGAATATAGCAGGTTCTGTACATATCAACAATAATGGCTCTTTCGATATTGATAAAATGATGCATATTACAGGTTCTGCATTTATCAATAATTATGGTTCATTTGACGGCAGTTTTGGTCTTAAGGGAAGAGACTTCGAGGTTTCCAATTATGGCAGTTTTGACTCATATCTTAAAGCCGATTGTGACCACATCAAAGTTAATTCGTTTGGATCTACCGATATGGATATAACGGGTACAACGAAGCAAATAAGTATCAATGACAAGGGATCTACCGACATTGATACTACTCAACTCAAAGTACTCAAATAAATCTTAAACCATTCAAAACAATGATTCACTTAAAAGACGTCAATAAGACCTATCAGGGTGCACAGCCCCTGCATGTGCTGAAAGGTATCAGTCTCGACATAGAGCGTGGCGAGTTTGTGAGTATCATGGGTGCATCGGGTTCAGGAAAGTCTACCCTGCTCAACATATTGGGTATACTCGATAATTACGATTCGGGTGAGTACCGTCTGAATGATGTGATTATCAAAGACTTGAGCGAGACGCGGGCTGCTGAATATCGCAACAAAATGATAGGATTCATCTTTCAGTCGTTCAATCTCATCTCGTTCAAGACAGCAGTAGAAAACGTAGAATTGCCATTATTTTACCAGGGAGTGGGTCGCCGTAAGCGCCATGAGTTGGCTATGCAGTATCTCGACAAGTTAGGCTTGGCGCAATGGGCGAACCACTACCCTAACGAGATGTCGGGTGGACAGAAGCAGCGTGTGGCCATAGCCCGTGCCCTCATTACCAAACCACAGATTATCCTTGCCGATGAACCTACCGGTGCACTCGATTCCAAGACAAGTGTCGAGGTGATGGACCTGCTGAAGGAACTGCACCAGAAAGAAGGCATGACCATTGTGGTGGTGACTCATGAAAGCGGTGTGGCCAACGAGACCGACAAGGTAATACACATCAAGGACGGACTCATCGGAAGTATAGAAAATAATTACGACCACCACTTGGTAAGCAAGGACTACGTGAAATAAGGCTTATGAGAGAATTAATCAAAGAAATCTGGAGCACATCGAAACGCAACAAATTGCGCACTTCGTTGACAGGCTTTGCCGTAGCTTGGGGAATCTTTATGCTGATATTCCTTCTGGGCGCAGGCAACGGACTGATCAATGCCCAGTTGCAGCAGAGCAATCGATTCCTCGCCAACTCAATGATGGTGTTTGGTGGAAGAACTTCCAAAGCCTATAACGGTTTGAAGGAAGGACGCGACATCGACCTCAACGACAAGGACTTGCTCATCTCCAACACCACCTTCGGTCACCTTATTGGAGATGTGGGAGGACACCTAGAGCTATACAATGCAGACATTACATACGGCGACAACTATATCGCCAGCCAAAGATTGACAGGTGTTTTTCCTACCCATACAAAAATCGACAAGACGGAAATCATCGCAGGTCGATTCATCAATAACATTGACCAAAAGGAGCGACGCAAAGTTTTGGTGTTAAGCAGAAACCAAGCCAAGGAACTAGTGAAAGACTATCGTTCGCTGGTTGGCAAGAATGTAAAGCTAGACGACCTGTCATTCAAGGTTGTGGGTATCTACAAGGATGATGAATCCAGAGAAAACAACGCCGCCTTCACTCCTTATAATACTGCCAAGACCATTTTTGTAAAGGGAAATAGCGCTGGTGACATCGAGTTTACTCTCAAGAATCTGAAGACAGAGGAACAAAACAGAGCCTTCGAGAAAAAATATCGCGCCAGCATCAATACCAATCACCAGGCTGCTCCCGATGACGAGCGAAGCATTTGGATCTGGAACCGATACATGGACAACATTCAGATGAACCAAGGTATCGCCATCATCCAGACAGCCCTCTGGATAGTAGGTCTCTTCACCCTCTTGAGCGGCATCGTAGGCGTAAGCAACATCATGCTCATCACCGTAAAGGAACGTACCAGAGAGTTTGGCGTTCGCAAGGCGATAGGTGCCAAGCCATGGTCGATATTGAAGCTTATCATCACCGAGAGTATCATCATGACCTCGTTCTTTGGGTACATCGGCATGGTATGTGGTGTCATCGCCAATGAAATCATGGATGCCACTATCGGACACACCACCGTAGATTCTGGTCTCTTCAAAGCCACCATGTTCGTGAATCCTACAGTAGGCATCGGCACCTGCATCGGAGCCACCGTCACCATCGTCATCGCAGGCACCATCGCAGGTCTCATCCCAGCCATCAAGGCGGCAAGAATCCGACCGATAGAGGCGCTGAGAGCGGAATAATTTTTCAATGTTAAATGTTAAGTGTTGAATGTTAAATTCATTCTTGATATAAAAATGAGATTCGACTTAGATACATATAAAGAGATACTCGACACCATCACGAGAAACAAGAGCCGCAGTCTGCTCACAGGCTTTGGTGTGTTCTGGGGCGTGTTCATGCTCATCGCCCTGATGGGAGGTGGACAGGGACTAAAGGAACTGCTGCAAAACAATTTCGCAGGTTTTGCCACCAACACAGCAATAGTCTTTGCCCAAAAGACGACGAAGCCTTACAAGGGATTCAACAAGGGGCGCTCATGGCAGATGGAAACAAACGACCTGCAACGCCTTCGCCAACAGATACCAGAACTGGATGTCATCACTCCCTTGCTCTTCGGAGGCAGAAAGACGGTCGTGTTCAGCGACAAGACTTTCAGTGGCTCTACCCAAGGCGTAAATCCAGACTATGCCGACGTCTCTGCCCCAAAGATGTTTTACGGCAGATACATCAACGACATAGATGTACGTCAGCAACGCAAGGTGTGTGTCATCGGCAAGCAGATATACAAGAACCTGTTTCCTGGAGGAGGCGACCCTTGTGGCAAGAGCGTAAGAGTGGACTCCACCTATTATACAGTAGTAGGCGTAGATTATCGTTCGGGCAACGGCGTAAACTTCGGAGGACGTGCCGACGAGACCATCACCCTTCCACAATCCGTGCTTCGCACAGCCTATAACCGAGGCAATGCAGTAGATATCATTGCCGTTACAGGAAAGCCAGGAATCGTGATGAGCACTCTAGCCGACAGAATACGCAGAGTCATCGCTCGCCCTCACAGCATCGACCCTGCCGACGAAAAGGGACTGATGGTATTCAATACCGAGGTACTTTTCCAGATGATAGACAATCTTTTCAAGGGTGTCAACTTCCTCATCTGGATGGTGGGCATCGGAACGCTCTTGGCTGGAGCTATAGGTGTGAGCAACATCATGATGGTAACGGTGAAGGAGCGAACCACCGAGATAGGCATTCGCCGAGCCATCGGAGCCACCCCAAAGATGATCCTCTCGCAGATTATCTCCGAGAGTATCATCCTCACCTTGGTGGCAGGCATGAGCGGCATCCTCTTCGGAGTTACCATCCTGCAAATGCTAGAGATGGGAACCACCACCGATGGCATCATGAGTGCCCATTTCCAGATAAATTTCTGGACAGCCATCTTCTCTGCCATATTGGTTTGCATCCTTGGCGGATTGGCAGGACTTGCCCCAGCATGGCGAGCTATGAGCATCAAGCCAGTGGATGCCATGAGAGACGAATAAACAATGTGAAATGTTAAGTGTTAAATGTTAAATTACGCTCGACTATTTTTCTAAAGAAAATAATAAAAAAACTACGATATGAAGAAGTATTCAAAGTTGATTGTTGCGGCCATCGTCGCACTTATTTTCATCGGAACCTTCGTGTTCCTCTACCAGAAGTCACAACCTAAGCCAGTGGAGTATCAGGAGTTGACTCCTAAGTTGGCTGATGTGTTGAAAACCACCGTCATAACAGGTAAGATAGAACCACGCAACGAGGTAAGCGTAAAGCCACAGATAAGCGGTATTATTACCGAGATTTGCAAGGAGGCTGGCGACTATGTGCAGGCTGGCGAGGTGATAGCCAAGGTAAAGGTGATTCCCGATATGGGACAGCTTAGCAGCGCTCAGGCTCGTGTGCGCCTGGCTGAAATCAATCTGAAGCAGGCACAGGTAGACTTCGGACGTGAGGACAACCTGTACAAGAAGCAGTTGGTAAGCGCCGATGAGTTTGACAAGGTGAAGCAGGCGCTCAAGCAGGCACGTGAAGAAAAACTGGCTGCCGAAGATGCACTCGAAGTTGTGCGTGATGGTGTGTCGAAGAGTAATGCCAATGCTTCTTCTACCCTTATACGTTCCACCATTTCGGGTATCATTCTCGACATACCTGTCAAGGTGGGCAACTCGGTCATTCTTGCCAATACATTCAACGATGGTACTACCATTGCCAGTGTGGCGAATATGAACGACCTTATCTTCCGCGGCAACATCGACGAGACTGAGGTGGGAAATCTTGTCATAGGAATGCCTATGAAGATAACCATCGGTGCGATGCAGGATCTTAAGTTTGATGCCGACCTGGAGTATATCTCTCCCAAAGCTGTAGAGAACAATGGTGCCAACCAGTTTGAGGTAAAGGCTGCTGTTCGTTCTGTCAAGGGTGGCAAGATTCGCTCTGGTTATAGTGCTAATGCTGAGATAGTTCTGGCCAAGGCCTTGAATGTTGTTACCGTGCCTGAGAGTGCCATAGAGTTTAGTGGTGATAGCACCTTTGTGTATATAGCCAAGGGTAGTGGCGACAAGAAGACCTATGAGCGCAAGCAGGTGGTGACAGGACTGAGCGATGGCGTGAATATTGAGATCAAGAAGGGATTGTCACTGAAAGACAAGGTGAGAGGTCCTGAGATTGTTGCCGACACCAAGGATGATGAATAAAACTTCTTATCTTAATGAAAGTTCTAATATTAATATAAAGGATGATAATGATGAATATCCGGATTACTCTATTGTCAGCAATGGCTTTCTGTGCCTTGGGTGATGCTCAAGCACAGAAAGTATGGAGCCTTCGCCAGTGCATCGACTATGCTTTAGAGCATAATATCACGGTGAAGCAGATGCAGAACATACGTGAGCAGCAGGCTTTGCAGCTCAATACCAACAAGAACTCTCGCCTACCCGACCTCAATGCATCGGCTGGCGAAAATATCTCTTTCGGTCGTGGACTGACGGCACAGAATACTTACGAAGACCGTACCACCAGTTCTACCTCTTTCTCATTGGGGACTACTGTATCGCTTTTTGATGGTAACAAGACGACGCATAATATACGGTTGAGCAAACTTAATCTTGATGCTGCAGATGCAGACCTGAGTAAGGCACGCAACGATTTGAGCATGAATGTGGCTAAGGCTTATATAGAGGCTCTCAACAATTTAGAGATTGCCGATGTGGCTCGCCGACAAGTGAGTATAGACTCCATGCAAGTGGCTCGCCTACAGACATTTGTTGAAAATGGCAATGCGAGTGTTGCAGAACTCTCACAACAGAAAGCTGCTTTGGCGCAGAGCCAGCTTACGCTTACCACAGCCAGCAACAACTGCCAGCTCTCCCTACTCGACCTGTCGCAGTTGCTCGAACTCCCCTCGCCCGATGGCTTCTCTATCCTGCGTCCTGAAACCTCGCATATCAATCCAGAGTCTTATGTGCCTGCATCTCCCTCTGTAGTCTTTGCTGATGCTCTTATGAGTAAACCCGAAATCAAAGCACAGGAGTTGCGTGTAAAGGGAGCCGACCATTCGGTTCTTATAGCCAAGTCGGCTTATTATCCGCAGTTGTCATTCAATGCTGGTCTGGGCAGCAACTACTACAAGACGAGCGGTCTTGATGCTGAATCGTTTGGCAAGCAGCTGAAGAACAACTTCAGCCAGTATCTTGGTTTGAGTCTCAACGTGCCTATCTTCAATCGTTTTGCCACTCGCAATAGTGTACGCTCAGCTCGTATAGACCGTGACAACCAGGTGCTTAAGTTGGAGGATGCCAAGAAATCTCTTTATAAGGAGATTCAGCAGGTGTACTACAATGCCATAGCTGCCGAGTCGCGCTATGTGAGCAGCCGACAGGCTGTGGCAAGCAATGAGGATGCCTTCCGGCTTACTCAGGGAAAATACGAGAATGGTAAGGCCAGCATTACTGAGTTTAATGAGGCTAAAAACAATCTCCTCAAGGCACAGAGCGACATGGTGCAAGCCAAGTATGAGTCGCTTTATCAGAATAGTCTTCTCGACTTTTATCGTGGCAAGAGTCTTGACTTTTAGGTCAAGGCTCTTTGTCGTTTTATGGCTTTTGCTGCTAATCCTATCGACAGTTATAGGGGGCTATTATCTTCTTACAAATGAGTTATAGAGCGAAAAGTTCATAAGATAATGAAACTCAAACTTGTGAACTTAGTTTTTTTTGCGTAACTTTGCAGCCGCAAAGTAATAAACGACATTTATGAATGATAAGATAAAAGAATTTGAAGTCATGGCACCAGTAGGCTCACGCGAGTCGTTGGCTGCTGCCATACAGGCTGGCGCAGACTCAGTATACTTTGGTATTGGTAAGCTGAATATGCGTTCACACTCAGCCAACCATTTCACCATCGACGACCTGCGCGAGATAGCTGCCACCTGCAATGAGCATGGCATTAAGACATATCTGACGGTAAACACCGTGATATATGATGATGATATAGCTACGATGAAAGAGATTATTGATGCCGCTAAGGAAGCGGGCATCTCGGCTGTTATAGCCAGCGATGTGGCTGTCATGGCTTACTGTAATGAGGTAGGAGAGGAGGTACACCTTTCTACCCAGCTCAACATCTCCAACACCGAGGCACTGAAGTTCTATGCTCGTTTTGCTGATGTGTCTGTATTGGCACGCGAACTGAATATGGACCAGGTAAAGCATATCCATGAGGAAATAGAACGCCAAAACATCTGCGGTCCTATGGGTAAGAAGATCAGAATAGAGATGTTCTGTCATGGCGCTTTGTGCATGGCTGTATCGGGCAAGTGCTATATGAGTCTTGCCAATGCCAACCGTTCTGCCAACCGTGGAGAGTGTGTACAGATATGTCGTCGTAGCTATACCGTTACAGACAATGAGACTGGTAATCAGCTCGAGATAGACAATAAGTACGTGATGAGTCCTAAGGACCTGAAAACCATACGCTTCATCGACCGAATGATGGATGCTGGTGTGCGTGTCTTCAAGATAGAGGGACGTGCCCGTGGTGCAGAATATGTATACACCGTAGTGAAATGCTACAAGGAGGCTATTGCCTCCGTACTCGACGGAACCTTTACCGAGGAGAAGAAGGATGCCTGGGACGAGAAGTTGGCTACTGTCTTCAATCGTGGTTTCTGGGACGGATATTACCAGGGACAGACTCTTGGCGAGTGGAACAAGCACTATGGCTCTGTAGCTACTGAGAAGAAGGTGCTCGTGGGCAAAGTGATGAAATACTTCTCTAAACTTGGTGTGGCAGAGGTGGCTATAGAGGCTTCTGAGATAGAGCAGGGGCAGAAACTGCTCATTACGGGCAACACCACAGGTGTGATGTATCTCAATGCCGATGAGATACGCTATGAGCTGAAGCCTGTAGAGCTGGCCAAACAGGGTTGGAGAGTATCTATCCCTGTGCCTGGCAAGGTGCGCCCTAATGACAAACTATACAAACTGATAACTGTAAACGAAATAAAGGAGATAAAATAATGGCAACAATCAACGAATTGCAGGACGAGGTAGTAGAGGAGTTTCAGGACTTTACCGACTGGATGGACAAGTATCAGATGCTCATAGACTTGGGCAACGAACTGGCTCCTCTTGACGAGAAATATAAGAATGAGCAAAACCTGATAGACGGTTGTCAGAGCCGTGTATGGTTGCAGTGCGACTATGAGGATAGTAAGCTCGTCTTTACTGCCGATAGTGATGCCCTTATCGTGAAGGGTATCATCGCTCTTCTGATACGTGTCTTGAGCGGTCATACTCCTACTGAGATTATGGATGCCGACCTTTATTTTGTAGAGAAGATAGGTCTGAAAGATCACTTGAGTCCTACTCGAAGCAATGGTTTGCTGGCAATGATCAAGCAGATACGTATGTATGCCTTGGCCTATAAAACAAAGGAAGCAGAGGGAAATGCGTAAGTTAAGAACGATAGAGATGAACCGCCTCACGTTGGAGGAGTTCAAGGAAGCAGAGAAACTGCCCCTGATAGTGGTTCTCGACGATGTACGCTCTTTGTATAATGTGGGAAGTGTGTTCCGTTCATGCGATGCCTTCCGTGTAGAGGCTGTATATCTGTGTGGTATTACCGCTACGCCTCCTAACGCTGAAATACATAAGACAGCTCTTGGCGGCGAGGATAGTGTAGACTGGGTATACTTCAAGACCACTGAGGAGGCAGTGGAGAAACTGAAGGAGAAGGGCTATTTTGTATATAGCATCGAGCAGGTGGAAGGCTCCACCAAGCTACAGAATCTCGAAGAATCCCATAAAAGAATATTCGGAAAGGAAGTAGGGGAGAAGCCGTCAGATTCTTCACTCTCCACTCTTCACTCTCCACTCCCAAAGGGTTATGCCGTTATTTTCGGCAACGAGGTAAAAGGGGTGAAACAGAATGTGGTAGACATGAGTGACGGCTGCCTTGAGATACCTCAGTTTGGCACCAAGCACTCGCTCAATGTCAGCGTTACGGCAGGAATCGTGGTATGGGAGTTTGCCAAACTTCTGAAGTTATAGCCAACTCTGAAACTATAGACAAGTTTGGAAGAAAAAAGTTTTTTACCTAAATATGACTTATAAGAATCAATTGATAAATGGCCTGAAACAAGGATTTTTGTTTTATGCCTTTTCCACAATATTGATAGCTATTCAGTTTAGCTTCTACATCGTGGGTAGTCCCATCCTCGACTATATGGATTTTGAGGGATGGGTTTTCTTTGCAGCATCTTGTGTGAGCCATGCCTCGCAGTTTGCCTTGGTGCCTTATCTGTTGGGCTTCCTTGTGCTGTTATGCCGTTTTCCCAAGACAGCAAGGGTTGTGCAGATAGCGGGTGTGGTGTTGCTCTGTGTGCTCAATTATCTTAACTCTCAGGTCTATGCCATCTATCATTTCCATATCAATGGTTTTGTGTTGAGTATGGTTTTCGGCGAGGGAGCAGGTGAGATATTCAACTTTGATGCCTTGCTTTACCTCAAGGAGGCAGGACTTTTTGCCATCGTTGCCGCCATTGTGGTAGGCGTATGGTATCTGTCACATCGCGTGTGGCTGTTGAGGAAGAAAGCTTATGTCTGGTTGGTGGCAGGTATTTTCGTAGGCTGTACGCTTTATGCTCATCTATGGCATATCTATGCTGCATTCTATCAGCATCAGTCGGTTATGAAGAGTGCCACTTTACTGCCTTATTATTTTCCTACTACCTCCAATGGTTTGTTGCTTAAGTGGGGCTGTAAACAGCCAAGAAGAGTGGGGCAGACCGATGGTCGACAGAGTACAGACTTGCTGTATCCCGTGCATCAGCTTGAGACGGTGGAACCCGATTCTCTGCCCAATATAGTGGTTATCTTGTTAGACTCGTGGAATCGCAGAGCGTTGACCCCCGAATGTATGCCTCATACCTATCAGTTTGCCGAACAGAATCAGTGGTTTGCCAATCATCTGAGCGGTAGTAACGGTACACGAAGTGGTGTGTTCAGCCTCTTCTTTGGTTTGTCGTGCTATTATTGGGAGAGTTTTGAGCCGGCTCGTGTCCAGCCGTTGCTCATCCGCAGATTGCAAGCTCTGGGTTACGACATTCAGACTTATCCCAGTGCCACTTGGGCAGATCCTCCTTTTGGCAGAGTTATCTTTGGAGGTGTTCCTGGCATACACACCGAGACAAAGGGCAAGACAGCCTTGGAGCGTGACACGAGGGTGGCCAATATGTTTATTGCCGATGTGGAAAGCAGAAAGGACAAGAAAAAGCCTTTCTTCTCGTTCCTCTTCTTTGATCTACCCCATAGTTTTGAGTTGCCAGCCGACAAGAACAAACATTTCCAACCAGCATGGGCGTTTGCCGATTATACCAAGCTTAACAACGATATGGATCCAACTCCTTTCTGGAACCTGTATCGCAACACCTGCTATCAGGACGACTTGCTACTGGGCAAGGTGTTTGAGGCTTTGAAGAAACAGGGACTTATGGATAATACCATCGTTGTGCTGACAGGCGATCATAGTCAGGAATTCAATGAGAACCATCGCAACTACTGGGGACATAACAGCAATTTCTCTGTTCATCAGATAGGAGTGCCAATGATATGGCATGTGCCAGGACAACAGGCACATAAGTATACACATCGTACTACTCATTATGACATGGTTCCTACCTTGATGAAGGAATATTTGGGTGTGAAGAATCCTACAGACGACTATTCTATGGGCCGACTGATGACCGATAAGACTCCGCGTCTGTGGCATGTGGTGGGAAGCAATCTGAACTATGCTTTCATTATAGGGAAGGACAGTATTCTGGAGAAGACAGCCCAGGGGTCCCTCGATGTCTATGATGCCAAGATGAATCCTGTGAAAAACTATGTGTTGCCTGCCAAGCAGTTTGACAAAGCTGTGAAGCAACTGAATCGATTCTTTAAGTAACTTTTTAATCAAATTGATGTATGTCTGAAAAAGACAAGATTAATCAAAAAAATAAGGACCATGAGCACTTATGCGCATGGTCCTTGTTCGTATAAATGAAATGATTTATTCTCCTTTCCATAATCCGTGCAGATTGCAATATTCGCGGGCTGTCACCTCGGAGGCG
>USOQ01000039.1 GCA_900556395.1 Candidatus Segatella caccae
ACCAACGACCCCGAGATTACAAATCACGTGCTCTGGCCAACTGAGCTAAAGAGGCAAATCCTTGCAGCCGTTTTCCGGCTATAAAAGGAAGCTGTTGTAAAACGGCTGCAAAGATACGACTATTTTTTTGAACCACCAAAATTTTTCGTCATTTTTTTAGTGATTGCGCATTTTTTCTTTAAATTTGGTCAATTGAACCTTCATGGCATCCACTGTCAAATCTATACCTTCCTCAAAAGTGTCGCATACTTTCTCGACAAAGAGTTTAGATCCAGGAACTGCAACCTCCAGCTGAACCTCTTTATTCATAGCTGTGGCAGGCTTTACGACCTTTAATTGCACCTCTACTTTCTGTATATCTTCATAAGTTTTCTCTAACTTGGCGACTTTCTTTTCGATAAACGCCTGTAACTTCTCGGTAGCATCGAAGTGAATCGACTGAATCTTAATTTCCATAGTGACCTCCATTTTTTAAAAGGTTACGCCCTTGGGTGGGCTTCTGTATACACTCGCTTCAACTGCTCAAAGGTCGTATGCGTATAAATCTCCGTTGTAGAGAGGCGCGAATGACCAAGCAATTGTTTTAAACTTTCGATATCTGCCCCATGATTTAACATAGCCGTTGCAAAGGTATGCCTAAGCACGTGCGGGCTTTTTTTCTTCAACGAGCAAAACCTGGCGAGGTTTTCTTTTACGATGCGCCGTACCATTTCCGGGCCTATGCGCGAACCTGCTTCGGAGACCAACAGAGCTTGCGTCTTACGACTCACGCTCCTATTTCGCTCTTCCACATATTCTTTTATCGTGGATTTCAGCTCGTTGCCAAAGGGAATAACGCGTTGCTTATTACCTTTACCTGTAACCTTAATGTACTTTTCCATCAAGTTGACTGCTTCATCATCCAAGCCTACAAGTTCAGACAGGCGAACACCCGTCTCGTAGAACATCATGATTATCAAACGATCCCGAAGGCCTTCAAATCCATCTCCCCAAACCTGCTTATCAAGCAAAGCGTTCATCTCGTTCTCTTTCAAGAACTGAGGGAGCGGCCGACTGCGCTTCGGGCTCAAGATAGCATGAGCTGGATCCGAGGTAACCATTCCTCTTACGAGAGCAAACTTAAAGAAGCCTTTCACTGCACTAAGACGTCTTGCTACCGTACTGGGGCCATTCCCCTTATCGACCATAGCTTCCATCCAGTCGCGAATAATGTCAGCATCAATGGTTTCCCACGTTAAGCCTTCATCCTTCTTCAAGAAATACGCTTCGAATGTATACAAATCATCCGCGTAGCTCGATATTGTCCTCGGAGACCTATTAAGTTCCTGAGACATGTAATCGAGGAATTCTTTGACAGTCATTTTGCGTTACTCATTACCTTTAATCGGCAACGAAAATACGAAAATTAATTTAAACTACCAAATTTTTTGAGGTTTTTTTGCTATTATTCCTCGTTTGCGCGCAACTGCTGTACGTAGATAGCGTGTTCCATCTTGAGACGCTTCAAAACAGAAGGCTTGTCATACTGCTGACGAGCGCGAAGCTCCTTTACAATGCCTGTCTTTTCGAACTTTCTCTTAAACTTCTTGAGAGCTCTCTCGATGTTCTCACCGTCTTTAACTGGTACAATAATCATTTTTTTGCTTTTAATTTATTATGTTAAACTTATGTTGTTCTCAGTCAAATGGGCATAGCGCCACGATTTGCGGGTGCAAAATTACGCTTTATTTATCAAACTACCAAGATTTTACACGTTTTTTTGCTCTAAATTGTTCATTTTAGCGACTTTGTAGCTTCCCGAAGCCAGTTTTTATCTTCTTCATCAAGCCAGGGTGATAATTTTTCGAATACGAGCTGATGATACACATTAAGCCAATTCTTTTCTTCTTCTGTCAACAACAATACATCTATGGGTGCCGTGTCTATTGGACAGAGCGTAAGGGATTCCATCTGAAGAAATTTACCCATTTCCGTTTGCATATAGTCTTTGACAAGAAGCGTATTCTCTATACGGACACCAAACTCGCCAGCGAGATAAATACCAGGCTCATCAGTAACAGTCATACCTGACCTAAGGGGTGTAGGCTTCCATTCCATTCGAATTTGATGAGGTCCTTCGTGAACACTAAGATAGGATCCCACCCCATGTCCGGTACCATGAAGATAGTTGAGTCCTGCTCGCCAGAGGCAAGCACGCCCTACAGCATCAAGCTGAGTTCCAGAAGCTCCATCCGGGAATTTAACGAGTTCCATCTGTATGTGCGCCTTTAAGACAAGTGTATAGATATATTTTATCCGCTCACTAACGGGTCCAAGCGCTATCGTACGGGTGATATCGGTAGTGCCATCCTGATACTGAGCACCAGAATCAATAAGAATCAAACCTTCTGGACGCAAGACAGCATCTGTCTGCGGTGTAGCTTCATAATGCACAATGGCTCCATGTTCTTGATAACCTGCAATGGTATCGAAAGAAAGACCACGAAAATATTCTTGCTCAGCACGAAGAGATGTAAGTTTTTCATTGATAGACATTTCAGTCTGTCCTCCCTGCTCCACTGCGGGTTTTAACCAACGCAGAAACTTAACCATGGCCACCCCATCGCGCAGCATGGCACTACGAAAGCCCGCAATCTCTGATTGATTTTTAATAGCCTTCATGGCTGGGATTGGAGAAGTGAAAGAAACTATCTCACGACATTTCACGGTTTTCCATAAACGGTAACTCGTTTCATCGCCATCAAGGAGAATGTTATACTCAGAATAATTTCGCAGGCCTTCTTCCACCTTATTATATTTATATAGTGAGACGCCATTACCCACTAAATAATCCTTCACGGCGGGTGTCAATTTTTCTTCATCAACAAAAAGAGACACCTTATCAGAAGCTATCAGCAAATAACTAACAAAGACGGGCACACAATGCACATCACTGCCACGAAGGTTGAGCGTCCATGCGATGTCATCGAGAGCAGAGACAAGCATACCATCAGCATGAAGTTCTCGAAGAGCCGTACGAATGCGAGACAATTTAGACTGGAAGGATTCACCAGCAAACTCTAATGGTTGAATCTCTACAGGATTAACAGGTATAGAAGGACGATCTTTCCAAATCACTTCAAGAGGATCGAAATTGGTACGCACAGTAATACCTGCAGCCTTGCGAAGTTCATCTACCAAAGCCTGCGTATCATGAAAGGAGTTAACCATTCCGTCAAGCCCCACTTCGGGCGATTCAACATCAGCCAACTGCTCTATAAGCCACTGACCTATGGTGGGAGTACCTTCTACGCGAAGTTTCATCAACTGATATTCTGTACCTTGCAACTGTTGTTCTGCTGCTAAGAAGTAACGCGAGTCTGTCCACAAAGCCGCCCTATCAAGGGTCACCACCGCCGTTCCTGCAGAACCATCGAAACCCGATATCCACTCGCGTCCCTGCCAGTGCGAAGCTACATACTCACTCTGATGTGCATCGGTGCTCGGGAAGATAAAAGCAGCAAGCTTTTCACGTCTCATCACCTCTCTCAAGTCATCCAATCTTTGTTTTATTTTATCTACCATATCCATAATTGCTAAATAGAGATTACAAAGATAAACATTTTAAGAAATAATCACAAATTTAAGCGTAAAATATTGCACGATTTACATTACTTTTTAGTAATTTTGCGGGCGAAAAAGAAAAAGGCACAAAGAGAAAGTGCCCTAAGTTCAGTCAAAACATTTCAACAGAAATTATAAACATTTTAAAACATATTGTAGTTATGGAATTTTTAAGTAATGACAAGCTTTTGATCGTCGGTGCAGGCGGTATGATTGGTTCTAACATGGTACAGAGCGCTTTGATGCTCGGCCTTACCCCCAACATTTGTCTTTATGACATCTATGAGCCAGGTGTTCATGGTGTATTCGATGAGATTCAGCAGTGCGCTTTCCCTGGTGTAAACGTAACTTACACCGTAAACCCAGAGGAAGCTTTCACAGGTGCTAAATATATCATTTCTTCTGGTGGTGCTCCTCGTAAGGAGGGTATGACTCGTGAGGATCTTCTTAAGGGTAACTGCAAGATTGCTGCAGAATTTGGTGACAACATCAAGAAGTACTGCCCAGAGGTTGAGCACGTAGTTGTTATCTTCAACCCAGCTGACGTAACAGCTTTGACAGCATTGATTCACTCAGGTTTGAAGCCAAACCAGTTGACATCACTCGCAGCTCTCGATTCTACTCGTTTGCAGCAGGCTTTGGCTCTCGAGTTCGGCGTACAGCAGGACAAGGTGACAGGTGCTCACACCTATGGTGGTCATGGCGAGCAGATGGCAGTATTTGCTTCTCAGGTTAAGGTTGACGGCAAGCCATTGGCAGAGATGGGTCTTTCAGACGAGCGTTGGGAAGAGATTAAGCACCACACAGTACAGGGTGGTTCTAACATCATCAAGTTGCGTGGTCGTTCTTCATTCCAGAGCCCAGCTTACAACGCAGTGAAGATGATTGAAGCTGCTATGGGTGGTGAGAAGTTCACCTTGCCAGCAGGTTGCTATGTAAACCATGACAAGCTCGGTTTCAAGAACGTAATGATGGCTATGCCTACTACTATCGACAAGACTGGTGTTCACTTCACAGAGCCTACTGGTACTGAGGAAGAGCTCGCAAGCCTCGCTAAGTCTTACGAGCACCTTTGCAAGATGCGCGACGAGATCGTTGAGTTGGGCATCGTTCCTGCTGTAGATGAGTGGAAAGAGATGAATCCAAACTTGTAAATTTCGATTTCACATTTTAATAATGTTAAGGCCGAACATAAGATTTTTCTTATGATTCGGCCTTAATCATATCCCCCCAATGACAAAATACAGAAGTTTTCCCCTCTACAGATGGCTCAACATTTACCCCAAACCTACAGCAATAGACTGACATCGGGAATATCGATACTTTTTTCTGGCATATAGATAAACCTTATTTGCTACATTTTTTGTAATTTTGCAAACGGTATAAATATAATAAGGTAAGACAGACAATGAAAAAGATTGAAAACCAAACATTCGGAGGCGAGCGCCCCCTCTTCGGAGAGAACGACATACTATTGAATGGCATCACGATAACAGATGGCGAATCGGGCATCAAATGCTGCAACAACATCACGTGCCAAAATTCCAAGTTCTACGGCAAATATCCATGGTGGCATGTCAATGGATCGCTCATTACCGATTGTTACTTTGCTCCTGAAAGTCGTTCGGCCATCTGGTATTCCGACAACATGGTGATGCGTCGCTGTACGATTGACGGTCCTAAGTTCTTTCGCGAGATGAACAATCTTGAACTCGAAGACGTGGTTATCACCGATGCTGATGAAACTTTCTGGAAGGTAAATGGTATCAAAATGAGAAACATAAAGCTTCACGAGGGCACCTACCCTTTTATGTTCTCAAATAATATCTATGTAGATGGACTCGTATGCGACTCCAAATACGTTTTCCAGTACTGCCACCATGTGGAAGTTCACAACGCTCGCATCACCACCAAAGACAGTTTTTGGGAGTGTGAGGATGTAACCGTATACGACTCTGAGCTTAATGGCGAATACCTGGCATGGCATAGCAAGAATGTCAAGCTCGTGCGATGCCATATCAGTGGAGAACAACCGCTCTGCTACATGGACCATGTAACACTCATCGACTGCACCTTCGACGAAGGTTGCGACCGCGCCTTTGAAGACTGCACCAATATTGATGCCCACATCTCGGGGAGCATCACCAATATTAAGAATCCTATTTCAGGACGTATTGAGGCCGACGAGGTAAAAAGTATCACCTACAACGAGTTTGCTAAGGCACCTAAGGGAGCATGTGAAATTATCGACCATTCGAAATAGCAGAAGCATTCATTGCGATTCTGAGTTCCCTTAAACAAAATAAGCATTGCCATTAAGGAAAAAGAGATTTATCCTACGAGCAATGAAGAAATAACATAGATAGAAAACAAATATGAAATACAATTTTGACGAAATCATCGAACGTCGCGGTACTAATTCCTATAAATGGGATCTGGTAAAGGAAGACGGCGTTATTCCTATGTGGGTGGCAGACATGGACTTCCAAACAGCCCCTTGCATCATCGAAGCCCTGCAGAAGCGTGTGGCTCACGGCATCTTCGGTTACACCCTTGTTCCCAACTCTTACTACGAGGCCATCATCAGCTGGTTCTCGCGTCGCCACCAGTGGAACATACAGAAAGACTGGATTCTCTACACAACGGGCGTAGTGCCAGCCATATCATGCTGCCTCAAAGCCATCTGTATGCCTGGCGAAAAGGTCATCGTACAGACTCCCGTATACAACTGTTTTTTCTCATGTATCAAGAACTGCGGATGCGAGGTAGTAGAGAACGAGCTATGCCGTGTAGGAAACAGCACCTACGAAATCGACTTCGAAGACTTCGAGAGACAATGTGCAGACGAAAAGACCACAGCATTCTTACTCTGCAATCCTCACAACCCTGCTGGACGCGTGTGGAAAAAAGAAGAATTAGAAAAGCTCAATGATATCTGTTTGCGACATGACGTCAAGGTCATCGCAGATGAAATACATTGTGAAATCGTTATGCCTGGCTATCAGTATATTCCTTTCGCCAGTATCAGTGAAGCCTGCCGCGACAACTGCGTAGTTCTCACCTCGCCTACCAAAGCATTCAACATCGCTGGATTACAGATTGCCAACATCATTTGCGCTGATGCCGCCTTGCGACGACGCATAGACAGAGCCATCAACATCCATGAGGTTTGCGATGTAAATCCCTTTGGTGTCATCGCCCTACAAGCAGCATACAACGAGGGAGAAGAGTGGCTCGACCAACTGAATAAATATCTCTACGACAACTACCAGGCTCTAAAAGAATTCTTTGCCACCGAGCTACCCCAAGTACGGGTCACAAGACTTGAAGGTACCTATCTCGTTTGGCTCGACATACTACCCTTCGAACTTTCCTCTGACGAAGCCTACCATTTGCTCATGCAAGACGGCAAGGTGTTTGTCAACAGTGGCACTATGTATGGTAGAAAAGCAGGTCAGGGATTCCTGCGCCTCAACATC
Organism: Candidatus Segatella caccae; assembly: GCA_900556395.1. GTDB lineage: Bacteria > Bacteroidota > Bacteroidia > Bacteroidales > Bacteroidaceae > Prevotella > Prevotella caccae. Next base: position 7,083 of record USOQ01000039.1, read on the forward strand.
GCCTGTCCTCGCAAGACCCTGATGCAGGGACTGATCCGTATCGCCAGAGTATTGAGTCAGTACGTGGAAGATGAAGACACAGGATGCCCTATGTAATTTTGAGTGAAGAACGAAGTGTGAAGAATCAAAATGTTTTTTCGCACTTCATTCTATTAGAATATAGACAATTAAAATACAGAAGTTTCGCATGTACAGAAGTTATAGTAGTTAAAGAAGTTATAGCCAATAGCCTTTTTGCTGTATATTTAGCTATAAAGCATATAGCTTTAACTTCTTTAGATTCTTTAACTTCCCCATTTGCGAAAGTTGAGTTAAAATATAAAACTGAAAAACAATGGAAAATGATGTTTTAAAGGCTATAAAAGAGAGAAGAAGTATTCGTCGTTACAAGGATGAACAAATCAGCGACGAGGAGTTGAAGACGGTATTAGAGGCTGGCACATGGGCTGCTACAGGCCATGGCACACAAGCTCCTTACATCGTTGCCATACAAAATCCAGAAATTTGCTCTCTGTTACGCAAGATGAATGCCGAAATAATGGGAGTAGAGTCTGACCCTTATTACGGAGCACCTACCATCGTCATCGTTTTAGCACCTGAGAACAACCCTAATCATATAAAAGATGGTAGCTTGATTCTTGGTAACATGATGTTGGCAGCTCATTCCATAGGTCTTGCTTCATGCTGGATCAATCGCGAGGATGCCATGTTTGCGAGCGAACAGGGCAAAAAACTCCTCCAAGACTGGCAACTCCCAGAAGGTTTGGTGGGTATCGGAGCGCTATCATTAGGCTATGCTTCTGCACATCCTCACACTGTAAAACCTCGAAAGGAAGATTATTACCGCATCATCAAGTAATAGAAACTGAGTCAACTCGTATTATAAATAAAGCTTAAAGTGGTCAACTAAAATTGTGAAACGACAAGTCGGATTTTTTTTGCCACACACCGTAAAAAAACGCAAGTACTTGCGATGGCTGATGAAAGTACTTTCGATGGGCATCGAAAGTATCTTCGTTGCCCTTCGTAAGTACTTGCGTTTTTTGAGGGAGATATTTTCTCAAAAGTAGCTATCACAGGTTGACCTTTGCCAACACCTTGTCGGTAGCTCCAGAAAGGCTTTCTACATAAGCTCCAGCCTTTTCGCCAGCCTGACTCAAGATATCATGATCATTCATCAACGAGTTCATCAAACCAGCGAAACTCTCATAGTTCTGTATTTCAAAACCACCACCCGACCTAAGTAGTCCTTGAGCTTCTTGGAATTTCTTGTTGTTAGGACCAAAGATGACAGGCATCTGCCACACAGCAGCCTCTAATGTGTTATGGATTCCCACACCAAAGCCACCACCGACATAAGCCACATCGCCATAACGATACATGCTACTCAGCAGTCCGAAACAGTCGATGATCAGCACATCAGCCCCAGCAGCTTCCTCAGGAGTAGTCTGAGTATAGCGCACCACCTTCTTGTTCTGAAGCAGAGATACTATCTGCTGCAGGTGTTCCTCGCCAATCACATGAGGAGCTATCAGCAAGCGCCAATCCTTATGTTCATTGAAGAAGCGGATGAAGATTTCCTCATCAGGAGGCCATGAACTGCCTGCTACAAAGACCTTATACGCTGCTGTTTCGGGTACTGAAGAAGAAACCGCATCGGTAGCTGCAACACGTCCCTGTCGGAAAGCTTCGCAGATGGGCAGTTGCTTGGCTGCCTCTTTAATCTGCAGTACACGATCGAAACGTGTATCGCCCACAACATCTACAGCAGTGATGCCTATACTCTCAAGCAAACGCTTGCTCTCCTCATTCTGTACAAAGAAATGAGTAAAACACTTCAACACCCCTGCGTAACTTCTGCCATACCACTTAAAGAACACCTGTCCCTCACGAAAGATACTGCTCACACTATAGGTAGGAATACCTCTATGCTTGAGGATATGTAGGAAGTTACTCCAGAACTCATACTTGATGAAGAATGCCATCACAGGGCGCACCAAGCGCAAGAAGCGAATGGCGTTGAGCCTTGTGTCGACAGGCATATAGCAAATAATGTCGGCTCCTTCATAGTTCTTACGAACCTCATAGCCTGAGGGCGAATAAAAGGTAAGCAATATCTTGTACTGAGGAAAATCCTTGCGGATACGTTCCATGAGTGGACGTCCCTGCTCGAACTCGCCAAGCGAAGCTGCGTGAAACCACACATATTGAGCCGTAGGATCTACTTTCTGCTTGAGCAGTTTGAAAGCCTCGCGCTCGCCACGCCACATCTTGCGCACCTTATGGTCGAAAAGGCTTGCTATGGCTATGCCCCAAAGGACAAAATAGATGACGACATTATAAATCATACTTCTTCTGGACTTTTAAGTTGGACACTTTATCCTAAAACCTCTATAGCCTTGCGTAAACGCTTCAGTGTCTCCTCCTTACCAAGGAAGGCTGAGATATCGAACATACCAGGGCCCTTACCCTCGCCGACGAGCGTAAGACGGAAAGCATTCATCACGTCACCGAGCTTATATCCTTTCTCTTCTACCCATTTCATTACGATAGGCTCCTGACCCTCAATAGAGAAATCGTCAATACCTTCAAGAACATCAGCAAGTTCGGTCATCTGCTGGGCTGAATATTCTTTCCAACGTTTCTTTGCAGTCTTGGTGTCATACTCCATAGGTGGTATGAAGAAGAAAGAGCAAAGTGGCCACAACTCATAAACGAAGTTCACACGATCCTTCATCATATGTACCACCTGCTTTACACGATCCATAGTCTCCTCTACACCATTGTTGGCAACGATAGGCGCAAAGAGATTAGCTATCTCATCATCGTTCTTCATGAGAATGTACTCATGGTTGAACCATATACCTTTCTTGAAGTCAAACTTAGCACCAGCCTTAGAGCAACGAGAAATATCGAAGGCCTGTACCAACTCATCGAGCGAGAAGATTTCCTGTTCTGTACCTGGATTCCAGCCGAGCAGAGCTAAGAAGTTAACAACTGCCTCGGGGAAGTAGCCACTCTCACGATAGCCTGATGACACTTCACCTGTCTTGGGGTCGTGCCACTCCAATGGGAATACTGGGAAGCCTAAACGATCGCCATCACGCTTGCTCAATTTGCCCTTACCTTCGGGCTTCAACAACAAGGGGAGGTGAGCGAAACGTGGCATAGTGTCTTCCCATCCAAAAGCCTTATAAAGCAATACATGTAAAGGAGCACTGGGCAACCACTCCTCACCACGGATGACATGAGAAATCTCCATCAGATGGTCGTCAACGATGTTGGCCAAATGATAAGTAGGTAACTCATCGGCACTCTTATAAAGTACTTTATCATCGAGGATATCACTCATCACCTTTACATCACCACGAATCATATCGTTAACATGAATCTCCTCACCTGCCTCTATCTTGAAGCGAACGGTGTATTGATTGCCATCAGCTATCAGTTGCTCCACCTCTTCGGCAGACAATGTAAGCGAGTTGCGCATCTGCATACGAGTATGAGCATCATACTGGAAGTTTTGTATCTCGGCACGCTTAGCCTCCAACTCTTCTGGAGTATCGAAAGCGATATAAGCTTTACCTGCATCAAGCAACTGCTGAACATACTTCTTATAGATATCGCGGCGCTCGCTCTGACGATAAGGACCATGTTCGCCACCAAAGCTCACACCCTCGTCAAACTTAATACCGAGCCACTTAAACGACTCCAAAATATATTCCTCTGCTCCTGGTACAAAGCGATGCGAGTCGGTATCCTCGATACGAAACACAAGCTCACCACCATGCTGGCGAGCAAACAAATAATTATATAAAGCGGTACGAACACCGCCAATGTGCAATGCACCCGTAGGACTTGGGGCAAAACGCACCCTTACTTTTCTATCTGCCATGTCTTGAAATATACTATTTTTCTATTTTTCTGCAAAATTACACTTTTTTTTGCGATTTTAGCAGTTTTTTTTCGTATTTTCGCAGTGGAATCCATGAATATAAGAAAATCAGCCTAAAATATAGAACAAAATGAGCATATTCAATAACACAGAAGAGAATTACTGGCGCAATCTCGCCACCAAAGCCGTACTTGTGTGCATCACTGTGGCTATTATCGTATGGTTCTTGCCACGCAACGAAGGAAGAATGTATCGCTACGATGTGGGGAAGCCATGGATGTATGGTTCTGTCATCGCTAAATTCGACTTCCCTATCTATAAAACCGACGAGGCTATCAAGCACGAACAGGACTCCCTACTCAAGTTTTTCCAACCCTACTACAGCCTCAACCCTCTCACAGAGAAGAAACAGGTAGAACGTTTCTTACACGACTATGAAGAGGGCATAACAGGGCTACCAAAAGAGTACGTGGGAATCGTAGCAAGACAACTGCAAGAGATTTACCAAAGCGGCATCATCAATACCCACGAATACAACAACATCTTGAAAGACTCAACAAGCGTGATACGCTTCGTGAGTGGGAAAAACGCCAAAACTCTCAAGGTAAACAGTTTCTACTCCACCATAGCAGCCTACGAACATATCTTTGCTAACGAGAAACTCGCAGCCCAGCGAGCCATTCTCTCACGCTGCAACCTCAATAACTATATTGAGGCAAACATCGTGTACGACAAAGAGAAAAGCGACGCTGAAAAAAACGACCTGCTCAGTAGCATTCCGTTGGCAAGTGGCATGGTGATGAGCGGACAGAAGATCATCGACCGCGGAGAGATTGTCAACGACTATACATGTCGAGTGCTCAACTCCTTTGATAAGGAGATGAAGAGACGAAGCTCTACACAAGATGAAATCATGACCACCTTCATCGGGCAGATACTCTTCGTATTGATACTCGTCATGATGTTTACTTCCTACCTCACACTCTTCCGAAAAGACTACTTCGAGAAGCCAAGAAGTCTCACCATGCTCTATGCGATGATAACTCTCTTCCCTATCATCGTGTCACTGATGATGAAGCACAACTTCTTCTCGGTATATATCATCCCTTTTGCCATGGCAGCCATCTTCGTCAGAGTGTTTATGGACTCACGTACGGCTTTTATCACACACGTCACGATGATTCTCATCTGCGCTGCAGCGGTGAAATATCAGTATGAGTTCATCATCGTACAGATTGCGTCGGGCCTTGTTGCCATCTATTCGTTGCGTGAACTATCCAAGAGGTCGCAGATTTTTATCACTGCCATCCTCGTCACTTTATCAAGTTGCATCGTTTATTTGGCACTGCAACTCATGCAAGACAACCAGGTGTTCAATATAGACCCAAGTATGTACACCTACTTCATCATCAATGGCATTTTCTTACTACTTTCCTACCCCATGATGTATCTCATAGAGAAGTTGTTCGGTTTTACCTCTAACGTAACGCTCTTTGAGTTATCCAACACCAACAAGGGGTTGCTACGCAACCTGAGCGAGATAGCTCCTGGCACCTTCCAACATTCTATCACCGTAGGAAACTTAGCTGCAGAAATAGCTAACCGAATACATGCCAACAGTCTGCTGGTGCGTACAGGGGCGCTCTATCATGACATCGGCAAGATGACAAACCCTGTTTTCTTTACCGAAAACCAAGCTGGAGTGAATCCTCACGACCAACTCTCCGACTTGGAGAGCGCACAAATCATTATCAGCCATGTGACAGAAGGACTTAAACTCGCAGAAAAGTTTAACTTGCCAGGCATCATCAAGGACTTTATTTCCACACACCATGGCAATGGACTTACCAAATTCTTCTATATTAATTATTGTAATGAGCATCCCGACGAAAAGGTAGACAAAGAGCAATTTCAGTATCCTGGTCCTAACCCCTTCACGCGCGAACAAGCTATTCTGATGATGGCAGACACGGTAGAGGCGGCATCACGTTCGCTTAGTGAATACACAGAAGAGAGTATCAGCGCACTGACAAATAAACTCATCGATAGTCAGGTGGCTGACGGATTCTTCAGAGAATGCCCCATCACCTTCCGCGACATCGCTCTGGCCAAAGCGGTACTCATCGAGCGACTGAAATCTATCTATCATACGAGAATCTCGTATCCGCACCTAAATAAATAATAGATACATTATCTATATATATAGAAATTGGTGACGCAAGGATTTGCCTCACCAACTTCTATCATTTTATTGTTTTACAACAACCTTTCTTGCACTCCCATTGCTATACTTCACGATATTTATGCCCTTGACTGAGGGATAAATTCACAGCCAGATTAACCAGTCAACATTGTTTATGTGACTCTGCAATATTACACTTGATCTCGCAATGTCACATGAAACAGCTCACTCACCAAGCATTTTCTTTGTTTTTAAAATACTTTGAAAGACTTCGCACGCTACCCCTATTCTCACCCCTTTATAATATACTTTAAGAAGTACATAAAAAGATCTAATTCATTGCACATATTTTGAAATCTGTGCAACAAAAGTATCTTTTTCTGTTAATATACTTTAAATAGCCATAGCATCCTGTAGCCAAATAGAACATTCTTCTTACCTTTGCGGACGTTTTTATTTAAAATTATTAAAATGAAGAAACTAAAATTAGTTTGTGCTGCCATTGCGATGGCTTGTGCAACACCTACATGGGCAGGTGGTTTGCTCACAAACACAAACCAGCACGTAGCATTCAACAGAATGATGAGCCGTGAGGCTTCAATCGGTATTGACGGAGTTTATTATAATCCGGCCGGCGTTGTATTCATGGGTGAAGGACACCATCTCGCCATCAACTGGCAGTTGGCTTTCCAGACACGTACTATCAACAATGACTATGCTTTGTTTACCAACAATGTAAACAATCCCATCACTCCTCGCGATTTCAAGGGTACGGCTTTTGCTCCTGTTATCCCTTCTTTCCAGTATGCCTACAACAAGGGCAAATGGTCTTTCCAGGCAAGCTTCGCCCTCACCGGTGGTGGCGGTAAGTGTACCTTCGACGATGGACTGGGATCATTCGAGAAGATTGTAGCCGAGACTGCCATTGCTGCTTGCCAATTGGCAGGTGCTGTCGACCAGGTAGCAGGTGCATACAATGTACCAGCCATATTCTCAAGCAACCAGTGCTTCGGAACTGAAGGTAAGTACAGCTACAACAGCTATATGCACGGACGCCAGTATTACTACGGTCTCTCTGCAGGTGCTGCTTACAAGTTCAGCGACAACTTCAGTGCTTTCTTGGGTGTTCGTGGTGTTTATGCCTTAACCAACTACTATGGTTATGTAGAGAACATTCAGGTAGGACAGATGCCTCTTTATAAGGTACTCAACCCTGCTAAGGAAAGTTCTGCCAATATCGAGTTGAGTTGCGACCAGAGTGGCGTAGGCTTCACACCTATTATTGGTGTAGACTACAAGACTGGTCGTTGGAACTTCGCTGCTAAGTATGAATTCAAGACCCGTATACGTCTGAAGAACAAATCAGTAAATCAGATACCAAGTATCGGCAACCTGCCCGACAATCTGCGCAATGCCTACATCGCTAATGGTGTGTCAGAGACTGCTGCAGACGCTATTCTGAGCAACCCCAACATTCAAGCAGCCATGGGCGCTTTGAAGACTCAGTTTGACTCAAAGATAGACGGAGCCATCGGTGAATATGAGGACGGCAAGAAGATTGCTGGCGACATCCCTGCATATTTAGCTATCGGTGTAGGCTACAGCCCTATCAATGCTGTAAGAGTCAACGTAGGTTTCCACTGGTTCGACGACAAGAATGCCACTTCTTACAACAACCGCAACAAGGAGTTGAAACGTGGTACCTTGGAGTATAATGCAGGTGTAGAGGTAGACATCAACAAGAAAATTACCTTAAGTACTGGTTGGCAGAACACCAACTACGGTTTGTCTGACGAGTACATGGACGATAAATCATTCGTTGTAAGTTCTAACTCTGCAGCCATCGGTGGTGTTTATCACATCAATAAGAAGATGGATCTCAACGTGGCTTACTTCCACACCTTCTATCAGCACAAAAAGACAACAGAGACTGTTCAGTTGTCAGCAGATAAGAAATTCAACTACTCATCTGACTACACCCGCAACAACAATGTCTTCGCAGTTGGTCTTGACATCAACTTCTAAGGAACATTCCAAAAACATAACTACATAAAATGGAAAGGCTACCCCTCTCGAGAGATTGGGATAGCCTTTTTTCGTATTTCTACCATCACCCTACGTGATGGATATGTTCATACTTTTACATGGGGTCTACATCATAGTAAATCTGCAATGCACCATATCGTGGATCTTTCGACATATGTTCTTGAGCATAATTCAAATATTCTCGCACCTTAGCTTGATCGATGCCATTTTCGAGTTTGATAACTATCTTTCGAATATTCATCGTCTTCACTCTGGACACTGCGGGCTTGTCTGGTCCAAGAACTCTCTCGCCAAACCAAGAACGTAAGGTCTGCCCCAACTCCATACTCGCCTGCTGACACACAGACTCATGTTTATGCTTCAGATAGACATAGACTAAATGATAGAAAGGAGGATAATGAAAAATGCGGCGCTCCTCCAACAAGTCTTGGTAGAAACTGGCATAATCGTTGTGAACAACCTGCGAGATGACAGGAAGCGTAGGCGACTTGGTTTGTAATATCACCTTGCCTCGCTTGCCCTTTCTTCCAGCCCTTCCACTCACTTGCGCCATCATCATGAAGGCATGCTCGTAGGCTCGGAAATCGGGATAGTTGAGCATAGAGTCGGCATTCAGGATGCCCACTACACTTACCTTATCAAAGTCGAGTCCCTTGCTGATCATCTGCGTTCCTATAAGTAGGTTGGTCTTACCCGACGAGAAATCATCTATCAGCCGTTCATAGGCATTGCGTGTACGAGTAGTATCTAAATCCATACGAGCAATGCGAGCATCAGGGAAGATATCAGCCAACTGGTCTTCTATGCGCTCTGTACCAAGACCGCGCCCCAAGAGTTCGGTACTTCCACAGTTAGGACACTCCACAGGCACAGGATAAGTATATCCACAATAGTGACAGGTCAAGAGGTTGATATTCTTATGAAGTGTAAGCGACACATCGCAGTTCTTGCACTTAGGCACCCATCCGCATACCTTACATTCCACCATCGGTGCAAAACCACGACGATTCTGGAACAGAATGGCCTGCTCGCCATGCGACAAAGTCTCGCGTATGGCTGCTAAAAGTTGAGGAGAGTAGGCACCAGTCATCATCTTGCGATGTCGCAAATCCTTTACATCCACCACCTGGATTTCGGGCAATTGGATGTCTTGGTATCGGGTTTTGAGTTCCACCAATCCATACTTACCTTCCTGCGCATTGTAATAACTCTCCATAGAGGGTGTGGCTGTACCCAAAAGAACCTTGCAGTCGGGATACATACCAGCCAACACAATAGCAGCACTACGGGCATGATAGCGGGGGGCAGGATCTTGTTGCTTAAAGGATGTTTCGTGTTCCTCGTCGATGATGACAAGTCCGAGATTCTGAAAAGGGAGAAAGACAGCACTTCGAGCCCCAAGAATAACATCGTAGGGATGTCCCGACATCTGTTTCTGCCATATCTCCACTCGTTCGGCATCGCTATACTTGGAATGATAAATGCCAAGACGATCGCCAAAAACTTTGTGCAGACGTTCCATGATCTGTACCGTGAGAGCTATCTCGGGCAGAAGATAAAGCACCTGCTTGTGATTGTCGAGAGCCTGCTTGATGAGGTGGATATACACCTCGGTCTTGCCACTCGAAGTCACACCATGAAGAAGCACCACGTTTTTCTTCATCATCTGAAGGAGAATCTTGTTGTAAGCTTCCTGCTGGGCTATGGAAAGTGGTTTGATCTGTTCGAAGTGACTCTCGCCTGAGGTATTCAGTCGTCCAACCTCCTCCTCGTAAGTAAAGAGGATGTCGCGGTCGATGAGCGATTTGACGATGGCAGAAGTGCAATGAGCCTCATTCATCAGTTCTTCCTTAGTTACCTTCTTGATGCCTTCGCGAGGCGTATCGTTCTCTAAACTGTCCCAATGGGAAAGGCTGAGAAATGTAGTAAGGGCTTTAGATTGCTTCAGGGCACGCTGCAACATGTTAAGAGCCACATGCAGGGAAGCTTCGTTGCGGTATTTGCTCGTAAGCTCCACATACAATTCCATCCTGGGTTTGAACTTCTCTGCAGACTTCATGCCTGCAGGCATTGCGGCATTATATACATCGCCCAAAGGTGACATATAATAGTTGGATATCCACGACCATAACCTGTACTGCCGGTCAAGAAGTGTGGGAGTAGCATCCAGCACCTGCTCTATCGGCTTGACCTTAAAGGACGGCTTCTCCTGATGCACCTTTACCACCATGGCAATGTACTTCTTACTCTTGCCCAATGGCACAAGCACCCGTTTACCAAAAACAACACACCCTTCCATCCCTTCGGGGACAGAATAGGTAAACATGCCAGGTAGCGGCAAGGGCAATATGACATCGACATACTTCATACCCTGCAAAGGTAACAATAAAAAAGCAGATACCCAACATCAGGTATCTGCTTTTATATATTTTAATATGTATCTCCTATGCTTAGAACCAATAGCCAAGAGAAATCTGCCAGGTATTGTTTCTTCCCTTTATAACAAGAGGTTTGCCATTGGAATCAAGACTTCCTGTATCCATTTTGCCGGACTTGTTGCATTCAATGTTGTAGTTGACTGAAGCCTGCAGATGGCTCAACAAAGTTACACCAGCGCCCACATTCACACTGAAGTTTGCCTTTTTCAAGGAATAGCTGCTGGATTTATTCCATTTGAAATTCTTATTTCCTACATTGATTCCCCACTGCGGACCTGCAAAAAGGAAAATATTAGCCAGACTGCTCAGCCCAAAACCATAACGGACATTCACAGGAATATCAATGAATTTTTGTGTAACTGTGGTTGAATTATAAGTTCCGCCCACAACATCGTCGGCAACTTTCACCTTAGCCTCCTTCTGATCATATAAAGCGGCAACGTCAAAACTTAAACCTGTAACTGGCACAGTCACCTTCACCATCGGACCAATGAAGAACCCAACCTTGTTATCTGCCGTCCACATGTCATCGTCCAATTTCAAATTGCTGACATTCAAGCCACCCTTTACACCTAACTTAATCTGTGCCTGAGCAGGATTAGCAAAGAAGAGCGAAACCGCCAACACAATAAATGATAATACTTTCTTCATACCTTATATTATAAACCTATTATTAATGACGCTGACGACGAACCGAAACTCGGGCTGTACTGGATCCTGACGAACCGGAACTACGCTGACGACGGGTCTTGACTGTAGACGAAGAACCAGAAGTTCTGCTTCTGCGATTCTTCTTCACACCCTTCACACCCTTCGCATTCTTCTTGTCGGCATTGGCAATACTGTCAAGAGAATCTTTGCGTGCCTGATCGCCCCAGATATTCTTCTCGAAGGCAGCCAACTCTGACTCTATCTTCTTCTGCTCCTTGCTCAGAGCTGAATCGGTAGGACAATATTGAGCCAAGGTTTTACCCAACATATTGGTCGTCTTGTATATCTTGCCCTTATACTGGTTCTTGACAAAATAATCGTCTATACTCATCATGGCAGCATTATTGAGATTGCTCGTCATTATCTGCTGCTTGGAGAGATAGGGAGCAAGGTCAGAATACTTCATCCAGAAGAGAGGATACTTGGTTCCGGCATCACCAAAATCGTCTTCACGTGTCATAATAGGACACAAGGCGATTACCTTGGTATGGAATGTGGCGGTATGCTGGTCGTAGTATGTGGCTTCTTTCACATAGTAAGACTTTACCTCACGGGAAGGAATATCGCTGTCATCGAGTGTCAGTGCACCATTCTTTCGTTCATAATAGATGTGATAATTGTCCATGAAAGCCTTAGGCACAACACGATCCTCGTAGTTGAAACTCTCATGACCATCCAAGCGATACTGGTAGGCACGAACACGACCGCTCAACATCAGCTTGAACATATAGGTAAAGAGATTCATCTGGCCACCGACAGGCTCCACAGGATAATACAATGGTGCATTGGCATCATCATTTAAGTCGAGCTCACGATAGATATCACGTCTCCATACCACATCGTCGTCCATGGTGGCCGATGTAGGAAACATTATCTGCGCACGAGTCGTCATGTTGTTGGCATTCGACTGCTGCTTGGCTTTCTGCTGTGCCTGTCTACGAGCTTCTGGCTGGGCATTCGCACCGATTGTCAGCCCCGCAAGCATCAATAACAAAAATATCTTTCTCATTATAATATCTTTATTTCTAAACAATAAGATTCTTCACTCTTTGCATTTCTCTACCTCACAATCACCTCCATGGCCGCAGGGAGGTTACGGGTAATTCCATCAGGCCCCACAGCCTTGATGTGAGAGATATAGAAACGACGGTTTCTCGACAGTCTGCGGAACTCCTCACGCTGACGCTCAGAGAAATTGGCTCCAGCCGAAGCCAAAGGCACTGCATTACCCATATTGTCGAAGAAAACAGTCTCAAAACTCAATACACGGAAAGGAATATCCAATAATCCGTCATCAATTGCCGCATGAATACCTGAAGCGCCCATCAGGGAAGCTTTCGACAAGGCGCCACCACGGAAGCGGTTGGTACCCAAAGCCAAGTAAGCTGTTGGATCGGGTAGTTTCCTTACATGGAATACAAATGGAGGCATCGTTCTCGTCTGCCCCTTGTCACGGGCAGTAACATGTATCGTCACGTCCTTACCCACTGCTGATGGTACTGCCACAAAACGTCCGTTGCCCTTCGATATGAACGAGCCACCTGTCATGGTTGCAGATACAGCATTGGCAGGAACTCCTGGCACACTGATGCTGACAGGATTCTGGAAACCTGCATACAATACATTCATCATATCTGCTGCCACAGTGGCAGTATTAGGTGCTGGAATTACAGTATACTTCTGCAGGAAGTTTCGACGCATCACATCGCCTCTGGCATTCTGCATCAGGATATAGCCACCAAACTGGTGCTCGCCAACTCCACCTGCTGTGAACGAATACTGACCATGAGCAGTGTTCACTCTCACTCCATTGACATAAATCTCAGGCTGCTGAGTTGTATCGACTGCAGCCATCACGATGTTGGCATTGAAACGCTCGCCAGGATAAAGAGTTGTCTTCTCGGGAATAACAAAGGCATCAAGCTTGTTGACTCTTATATCTTTCATGTCGATATTGGAAACCAAGGTATGCAACACTTCACCCTCGGCATAACGAACATCACTCTGCAACTTAGACAACAAAGTAACGGCTGCTGCCACGGGCATATTCTCAAACATGTACTCCTGCCAGTTCTTGCCCAAATTCTTTGCATCCTTAGGCACACGGGTAGAAAGATTGCTCTGGATGATTTTCTTCTGATGCTCATCGGTGACCATCATCAATATACGATCACGATAGCTGTTGATGGCACGATATAATTTGCCACCCTTACCAGAACCAGGAGCCAGCATCACTATACCTGCCGCCTCAAGATTATCCTTATTCTCTATATGCAATACATCTCCATCGCTTCCATCTGCTTCACGCACGATGGCTTCCTTCAGCTGCTGGGCAAAGTTGTAGAGCGAATCGCTCATTTCCTTAACCTGTGTCGCCTTCTCAAACCATGCCTTTACCTTGGCAGGATTCTGCTTCATCTGATCAGCAAAATTACTATATAAGGCTGCATTCTCGGCAGAAGAGTTGGCTGTTGTACGGTTCAGACTCTCCTCTACTATAGAAAATCCATTGAGCACCTCGGTCGAGATGTTCAATGCCAGCATAGCCATCAAGACGAGATACATCAGGTTGATCATCTTCTGGCGAGGCGATATAGGTCTTTTCTTTATTGCCATTCTTTAATTTGCTTATTTCACTTGTTTTCTCCCTCTTCGTCCGTAGAGAGAGAGTTCGTATCTCTATGCTTTTTAATCTTCACTCACATGGGGTGTGGCAGCCCTCATATTGACAGTCATCGCCTCAATCATACGAGTATAAATCTTGTTGAGTTGCTCTATCTGCTGAGCCATCTTGCGACTCTGCTCATTTATCTGGTCAATAGTGCCAATTTGCTGACTGGCACCCTTCAACTGCATTTCATAAACCTTACTGATACCGGTAAGAGTACGGTTCAGATTCTCCATCTCCTCGCTGTCACGAGTAAGTCGGTTGCTCTGCTCATTCACCTTCTCCAAGGTCTCTACCAACTTCTTCAACTCTTCCACATAGTTGCTTTGAGCCTCGGCCATCTCGGGAGTAGTATTCTGCTGACTTCCTATCCAGACACCATTGGCTACAGACTGCTGCGTGCTATTATCACTGCCACAGGCCACTGTCTGAACAGGCTTCTCGAGAGAATCGCTTACCTCAGGATCTGCCATACTGATAGTTGATGCAGAAGAAGAGGCCTGAGGATTGCCTACGACAACGACAGAAGGCTGAACATTACCAACAGGTGAAGCCTGAGAGGAAGCAACACGTCCTTCTTCATAGGTCACCTTACCTGTCTCGAGATATTCCTCAGTCACATGAGTAGGGATATCTCGCCCGTCAGCAGTCTTGTCGAAAGGACGGTCGAAGGCGGAAAGAAAGAATACCACAACCTCGGTTCCCATACCAAGGAACATCATGATATTAGCTCCAGGCAGGTGGGTCAACTTAAACAACGCACCAGCAATAACGACAGAAGCACCCCAACTGTAAGCATAGTTCAGAAAGGTCTGACCAGGCACACTGTCCATCCATCTTTGCAGACGGTATACGATATTGAATTTACTATATTCGCCCATGGCTATTATCTCCTTTTCTTTGTTTTTATTGTTTTTTGTTTAGCACTCGATGTGGTAGCAAGACTTCTCACACATCTGAATCCTATATATGACCGTGGTTGATTCTGATATTCCCAAGAACGCCATGCCGAACGGATAAATGACTCTGGATCTTTCCATGACCCTCCGCGTACACTCTTCTTTTTCAGACGATAGGGATCTTCCTTGGCTGCATTGTAGACAAGAGTAGGATTCAGGTCGTTCATAGCATCAACTCCAGCCTCTGTAAATACTGTGCTGGTCCATTCTGCCACATTACCTGCCATATCATACAAACCATTGGAATTGGGTGAATATATAGCCACCTTGCTGGTTATCAGATTGCCATCCTTGGTGTAGTTACCACGATCGGGTTTAAAGTTGGCATAGAAACAACCATCGCCGTTCTTTACATCCTTGTTGTCCCATGGAAACTCGTTCTGATCCTTGCCTCGAGCGGCAAACTCCCATTCTGCCTCAGTAGGGAGACGGTAACGCTGAACGAACCTTGCCTCAGGGCCTAAGCCTTTCAGCAGATAATCAGTACGCCATGCACAGAAGGCATTGGCCTGTTCCCAGGTAACACCTACTACGGGATAGTCGTTATAAGCAGGATTGCTGAAATAGCTTCTCAGATAAGTCTCATTGTCTGAGTTTCTGAAATCGTTGACCCAACAAGTAGTATCGGGATATACATTAACAATGTAGGTGTTGAGGAAATCCCAAGGACCAGAAAGCTGTCGATTGATGGTCTCACGAACAATTCTTCCCTCATCATCCACATAAGCCGTATCCTTGGATATCATCACCACCTCATCAGGATCTATATTGATATCCGTATTCAAGTTACGCTCCTGTGGGTTGATGCGATTACGTCGCAAAGCAGCAGCAGTATAATCATAAATCTCATACTTATAATTCAACTGACGCCAATCTATCAACTTCTCACCTGTAACAGGATTCACTGCATATAGACTCTCTATAGCACGCTGCTCATCCTCATTAGGCTTCTTAGGCAGTTGCTTCTTCCAATTAACATGTGGAGTCACAGGATTACCTTGCTTATCTTCTGTAATCATATAGGTTTCATCACCACCATAAGCAGGATCTGCCAAACGAGTACGAAGGATAGAATCTCTTACATAGGATACAAACTGCTTATACTCTGAATTGGTTATCTCAGTATCGTCCATCCAGAAACCATCAACAGAAACTTCCTTCTGAGGAGTCTTTGCCCCCCAGAGAGAATCCTCCGTTTCCAATCCCATCTTCAGAAATCCTCGATTGATTTTTACCATTCCGTATGGAGCAGGCTCAGCAAAGTTTCTACCACCGACGCCAACGACTTCGCCGCCTCTACCAGAGACAGAAGCAGACTTAGCTCCAAAACATCCAGTCAATGCCAAGAGAGCTACTGCCGAACAGAGGGACAATATACATTTCTTCATATTCATGATTGCTTATAATATTCTTACGCTTTTGTGCTTATTTCTACCTTTTTTTACAAGATTAATATCTGTCTGATACCCCACGAAGAGTTCATGACTACCATTACCTGGTGCGATGGCTGAGGTGTAAAATTCATAACTATAGCCTAAGACCACACCATGGAAACGGCCACCTATAAGCCCTGTCACAGAGTTAGTGGGACTATACGAAACACCACCATAGAGCATTTTCTTCTCATGTGTATAAACCAGACGACAACTAACATCTCCTCGCCAAGCTACTCCATCATACTTCACAAGAGCAGAAGGCTTCAATGATAAAAACGGATTTCTTAGCTTAATATTGTATCCTCCAGTCAAATAATATACAGGAGAAATATCAATTTCATTCGTTTCTCCAAGTTCCACCTTAGGAGAAGTAAGATGCTGCGCCGAAATTCCAACATACCAAGCAGCATGATGATAATAAATTCCGGCTCCCAAATCTACAGAGTTTCCATTGACCTTCGTCTTGGGCAGAGCAGGGTCATTGCCTTCTTCTGCATCTACCTTTGTACCATCAAAACTTTCTGATATAAAGCCTACTTGCACACCAGCACTTAACATACCGCCCCATAGACGACGCTTGAAAGCATATTGAGCAGCTAAACGCTGATGAGTAAACAAGCCTATCTGGTCATTAAGCAACTGAAGACCTACACCATGATAATTCTTCAGCAGATAAAAAGGCATATCAGCAGCCACTATCATGGTACGTGGATTATGTTCATAACCAGCCAAGTCGATAGCATAGGCACCCGTCACATTCAGCATGGCTTGTTTTCCTACCGCAGCAGGATTAAACGAGGGCTCCATGTCAAAGTAATGACTAAACGACGGATCATACTGAGCACGCACAGAATGAGCGCCCAGCAACAACAAATATATTATAATGAGACGTTTAAACACAAATAAATAACGGAACAATATCAATTTTATTGTATATACGATAAAGGCTGCCCAAAAAAATTGAGCAGCCCTATCATCGACTTTCTTTAGTATTCGTCGTCATTCCATAAGAAGTCATCCTTTGAAGGATAATCGGGCCAAATGTCCTCAATGCTTTCATAGACATCACCCTCATCTTCTATCTCCTGCAAATTCTCCAGAACTTCCAGAGGCGCACCCGAACGAGTAGCATAATCTATCAACTCATCTTTAGTAGCAGGCCATGGTGCATCTTCAAGCTTCGAAGCTAATTCAAGTGTCCAATACATAGCTGTCTTTTTTAAGATTTATATTTTTTGCGTGCAAAAGTAATAAAATAAATTTTATCTGCAAGCATTTAGCGATTTTTTTCTTATTAAAACAATAGAAACCGAGATTTATTATATTTTTTTTCCCATTTTTTAAGTGAAGAATTAAAAATTAACCTCATAATGCTGTTTATATACCGACTTATCAAAGAACACAATGCCACAATAATAAAGATGAAAAGTAATACCGACAAGCTCATTCTCTTGAATCTCTTTCCACAAACGATGATTTTTTCTACGGATATTATTAACAACTAATAAGGTTTGCGAATGGCAGTTTTTTAAGATCTCCTCCATTTCATTGCCATAAACATCAGAATCTATCCATACCAGTAGTCGACTATCATCAGGAATACAAGACGCATCCGAACAACGTAAATACTGCGACATGAAATCGCTGACCGAAAATTGCTTCATATTACGAGCCCCAGCCTGAGCATATTCCATCAAAGAAGAATCGTCACAATAGCAACAAACAGGCTGCCAGAAATTAGCCAACCTAAAGAACAACCTGCCTAACTTCTGTTCATGCTTTGAAAGCTTATTCATACGCTCTTTCAAGGCATCGTAGGCATAATAAGGATAATGCTCATTGATGACATAACGAATAAAGCGATATGCCGAGGGTGACTGAACGCCAAACCCACGACAATACGCCCAGCGTCTCATCCAAATCCACGAAGCCTTTAAATAGTAGAACATATAGAAATAATATAAGATTTAGACCATAGAATACGGAAATGCAAAGATAACAAAAAAACCTCAATTATCAAAAGATAACTGAGGTTTCTTAAAAAAGGAGGCGGCTACCTACTCTCCCGCATTGCATTGCAGTACCATCGGCGCA
>USOQ01000040.1 GCA_900556395.1 Candidatus Segatella caccae
AAATGCCTGGTATCAGCCAGCCTGAGCGTATGCGTAAGATGCTTCAGGGTAGTGCCAACCTCGAGTTCTGGGAGACATATAATTCTGAAGAGATTGCTCCTTATCTTCAGCAGCTTGACACTCGTATCGCTAATGGTGATAATGGCGAGGAGAAGGCTGATACCGTAGCAGCTGATTCTGCTGCTGCCAAGAAGGAGGTTGCCCAGGCTGAGGCTAAGAAGGCCGAGGGTAAGTTCTCTATCAAGAAGAAGGATGATGCTGCCAAGGTAGGTGAGGACGCACAGAACGCAGCTGCTATTAAGGCTCACCCATTGTTGGCTCGTTTGCAGCTCGGTGGTGGCTTGAGTACTGTGGGTTATGCAAGTGTTCGTGATACTGCAGCCATCAACAAGATTATCTATTCTGAAGTTGCTAAGCGCTTGTTGCCTTCAGATCTCCGTCTGCTTTGGAGTGCTAAGCCTGCAGATAATTTGAAGGTAAAGAATATCTTTGAACTTCACGCTTTGAAGGTGACTACCACTACTGGTCGTGCTCCTTTAGAGGGTGACGTGATTACCGACGCCAAGGATGACTTCGACCAGATGGGCTCTCCTGTTGTAAGCATGAAGATGAATACAGAGGGTGCTCGTAAGTGGGCTCAGATGACTAAGGCCAACATTGGCAAGGCGATTGCTATTGTTTTGGATGGTGTAGTTTATTCTGCTCCTCGTGTTAATGGCGAGATTGATGGTGGTAGTTCTCAGATTTCTGGTAGCTTCACTATCGAGGATACCAAGGACTTGGCTAACACCTTGAAGTCTGGTCGTATGCCTGCTCCTGCTCGTATCGTTCAGGAAGAGGTGGTAGGTCCTACTCTCGGTGCTCAGTCTATCCAGATGGGTATCATCTCATTTGTTGTAGCTTTCGTTCTCTTGATGCTCTACATGGTTGTCATGTACAACATCGTTCCTGGTATGATGGCTAACTTGGCGTTGCTTGTCAACGTATTCTTTACACTCGGTATTCTGACGTCGTTCCAGGCAGCCTTGACATTGCCAGGTCTTGCCGGTATGGTGCTTTCTTTGGGTACGGCAGTGGATGCCAACGTGCTTATCTATGAACGTATCAAGGAGGAGCTTCGCTCTGGTAAGGGTATGAAGCAGGCTGTAGCTGCAGGTTATGGTAATGCTTTCTCTGCTATCTTCGACTCTAACTTGACATCTTTGATTACAGGTATTATCCTGTTGACAACTGGTACAGGTCCAATCCGTGGTTTCGCTACTACTTGGATTATCGGTATCATCGTATCTTTCTTCACTGCTGTGTTCTTGACTCGTTTGGTTTACGATTACAAGTTGAACCACGACAAGTGGATGCACTGCAAGTTTGATACTGCTATCTCTCACAACCTGATGCAGGGTAAGAAGTACAAGTTCATGTCTATGTATAAGACTACCTTCACTATTGCTGTTATTGCAGCAGTTGTATTTATCGGCAGTTTCTTTGTACGTGGTTTGAGTAAGAGTATCGACTTCACTGGTGGTCGCAACTATGTAGTTCAGTTTGAGAATGCTGTAGAGCCAGAGGAAATCCGTACTGTTCTTGGTGATGCTTTCGTAAATGCAGATGGAACAAAGGCTACAACAAGTGCTATCGCTATCGGTACAGACGGCAGAACCATCCGTGTTTCTACCAACTATATGATTGAGAGCAACAACCCTACAGTCGACGATGAGGCAGAGACCATTCTCTATAAGTCTTTGAAGAAGGCTGGCTTGGTTTCTCAGGCAAGTGTTGAGGCATTCAAGAACCCAGACGTTCGCCAGGGTGGTTCTATCATCAGTAGTACTAAGGTAGGTCCTTCAGTAGCTAAGGATATCACTATGGGTGCTATCTATAGTGTGCTCTTCGCTCTGATTGCCATCTTCCTCTACATCTTGCTCCGTTTCCGCAACGTAGCCTTCTCTTTGGGTTCTACCATAGCTTTGGCATTCGATGCTCTGACTGTGATTGGTTTCTATTCTCTCTTGTGGGGTCTTGTACCATTCTCATTGGAAATCGACCAGACCTTTATTGGTGCTATCCTGACAGTGGTAGGTTACTCTATCAACGATAAGGTGGTTGTGTTCGACCGTATCCGTGAGAACTTGAAGCTGCATCCTAAGGGCGATCGTCAGCAGATCTTCAATGCTTCTGTCAACGAGACATTGGCACGTACCATCAACACATCAGTTTCTACATTGCTCGTGTTGCTTTGCATCTTCATCCTTGGTGGTGATAGCATTCGTAGTTTCTCATTCGCAATGATTCTGGGTGTAGTATTCGGTACCTTGTCATCTATCTTCATTGCTTCTCCTTTGGCTTACCTCGTTTTGGGTCGTAAGATCAAGGTTGAAGATGAACTGGCTGTTGCTGAGGCTAAATAATACTGAAATGTTTCTCTGTCCGATAAGCTCGGGCAGAGAACCCTATAAAAAACAATAAAAGGTCGCTCCCATGTGGTGCGACCTTTTATTGTAGTCAGTGATTCCACCGAGAATCGAACTCGGATCAAAGGTTTAGGAAACCTCCGTTCTATCCATTAAACTATGGAACCCCGTAGAATATATATGCGCAAAGCTAATCTCTGTCTATACAATGGCAAATTGTAGTGGAGGAAGTTAAAAAACTTTGCACGTGCAAAGATACATTAAAAAAATGACTTTCCGAAATAAAAGCGCTGATTTTTTGTAGCTGCTTTTCTTTTATATTATTCTCCTAATGGCTTATCTATGTTTTTAACCCTTCTTTTGTCTGGTTTACTTACTTTCGTAGAGTTAAACTGTGAGAATCTGTTTGATACAAAGCACGATTCATTAAAAAACGATTTGGCGTTTACGCCCGATGGAAGTTATCATTGGACGCGCACACGTTACTGGAATAAACTCAATCATATTGCTAAAGAACTCATTGCTTTAGGCGAGCATGAGCATCAGGAGTGGCGAATACCCGACATGGTGGCGCTGTGTGAGGTAGAGAACGATACAGTGCTTACCGATCTCACTAAGCGTTCGCTGTTGCGCAGGGCAGGATATGAATATCTGATGACGTCATCGCCTGATGAAAGAGGCATAGATGTGGCATTGATGTATATTCCTTCTTCTTTCAGTCCTTTGCGCTCATACCCGATACGTATACGTCCTGTGCCAGGAATGCGCCCTACGCGCGATATATTGTACGTCAGTGGCCTTGTTTCTATGGTAGATACCTTGCATGTGTTGGTAGTGCATGCGCCCAGTCGTAGGGGAGGAGAGACAGCTTCACGCCCTTATAGGCTCCAGGTGGCTCGACAGATGAGTGAGACGATTGATTCTATCTTTACCTATGATCGCGATGCACGCATCATTGTTGCAGGTGATTTTAATGATTATTCTGAGTCTCCTGCCTTACAGATGTTGTGTGATGGTTCGCGTCTTGTCGAGGTATCACGCGATGCTACGGGGCGTCATGGGGCTGAGGCTACTTATCGTTGGCGTGGTGAGTGGCGCAGTCTTGATCATATTCTTTGCAGTCAGACTGTAGCAAGGTGTTCTGTGGCATGCTATATTGGTGATTTGCCTTTTCTTTTAGAAGAAGATGAACGGTATGGCGGATTCCATCCTTGGCGCTCCTTTTTAGGTCCTCGTTATCAAGGTGGCTATAGCGATCATCTTCCTTTGGTGTTTCGTTTTCATCTGAACGATAACTCCGTCAAGTAAAGCATGAGAGTGTGGCTCTGATGTTTTTCTTCTGTTGTTATCCACATCCCTACATTGTTGTCTGTGATGTTATCCGCATCCCAGTGATGAGGGAGGTGTATATATACAATAAAAGTTATCTGAAAATTCAGATAACTTTTAAAGTTTCTCCTAAGAATAATTTCTTAATATTATATATGTATAAGTAAAAGATGATGAAATGCGTTTCACAACGTCGATTTTTTGTTTTCAGTTGCATAGTTATCATTTTGTTATCTTATTAGGGGGTAAAAAGCGTTTTTGTAGGTGTAAAAAATGATATATTTTAATAAAAAGCGTCTCTAAGACCCTTTTTATAGGCGTTTTTGTAGAAAAAGAAGCTTATTGGGTGCTTTTTCTTCTTTTTTTCTTATACTGCACACAGGTGTCTGTTTTGTTAACTCCATGTCTGTTTTTTGTCCTTTTTATCAGGCTTTTTATGGTTGGGCAAGGCGGTCTTTGAGTATTTATGATATGGATATATATATATCTTTTCTCATTCATCTTGATAGCGGATTCCTATCATAGACGTGCAATATTTTAGCAGTTTTTTCGTTTTAATTATATATTGCTTTTGTTCTTTCAAGAATGTTTATGAGAGGTTTCACCTTACAGAACTTTTTTGAGTTCATGGCAATACAGAACGTATATATTATGATTATGAAAAGAAATATTTTTTGGATTGTTTGCCTACTTTCCCTTACTATGGGAGCCATGGCGCAGAGTGAAGTCAATGAGGTGGGTAGATTTTCTGTTATCCCTCGTGTAGGTGTGGCGCTTGCCAACTGGAGTAATAACCGTATTTATTATGCTTCAGGTGAAGATAAGGCTTCTTTGAAGTCAAGTTTCCAGGCTGGTTTTATGGGTGGTGTCGATGTGGAGTATCGTGCTACCAAGGAGATTGGCGTCAGTTTAGGAGCTTATTATGCCAAACAGGGCTTCCGCTTCTCCAGTTATGAGGCTACTATTGATGCTGAAAGAAGGAAGTATCAGGGCATTTCTGACTATCACACCAATCTGCATTATCTCAATGTGCCTTTGATGGTGAAGGGTTATGTTACCCGTCAGTTGGCATTTATGGTTGGCGTACAGGCAGGTTTCCTGCTCAACGATCCTAAGTATGAGTTTACCTCCATTGATATAGAGAGGGACCAATATGGTGGTGCTACCTATGACAATTCGCAGAAGGTGTCAGATTTCTGGCCTGCCAAAAAGGTGGATGTCTCTCTGCCTATAGGCTTGTCTTATGAGTATATGGGTGTAGTGCTCGATGCCCGTTACAACTTGGGACTTACCAATGTTGACGATTCTCCAGGTCATGATGACAGTTGTAAGAATCGTGTGTTTACATTCTCGGTGGGTTATCGTTTCAGTCTTTAAAATAGGCATAGAAATTTAGCCTAAAAATCGCAAGTACTTGCGATGGCCATCGAGAGTACTTGCGTTGGCTGTTGAAAGTATATTCATTGCCCATCGCAAGTACTTTCATTTTTTAGTCCATTTTTGGGGCGTAAAATAGAAAACACATTCGGAATCGTCAATGTATGACCATCCGAATGTGTTTTTATTTGTTTTGCAGTATTTTTATTTGTAAGAATCCTGCTATTATTATCCGTAGATAATATTACCATTCTCGTCCTCGTATGGAGTCATATCCTTTGCATACTGGTTCATAGCACGAAGGCTCATACCCATAGAAGAGAAACCACCATCGTGGAAAAGGTTCTGCATGGTCACCTTGCGTGTGAAGTCTGAGAACATCATCACGCAGTAGTTAGCGCAATCCTCTGCTATAGCGTTGCCCAGTGGAGACATCTTGTCGGCAAAGTCCATCATGTTGGCGATATCCTTGATTCCCTTTCCTGCTGTAGTAGCTGTAGGGCTCTGTGAGATGGTGTTGATGCGGACGTGCTTCTCGCGGCCGTAGATGTAGCCGAAGCTACGTGCGATGCTCTCGAGCATACTCTTGGCATCAGCCATATCGTTGTAACCGAAGAATGTGCGCTGAGAAGCTACGTAAGAAAGGGCAACTACTGAACCCCACTCATTGATGGCATCCAACTTCTTGGCTACCTGCAACATCTTGTGGAAAGAGATGGCAGAAATATCGAGGGTCTTGTTCAGGAAGTTGTAGTCGAGATTATCATAAGTACGATGCTTACGCACGTTAGGGCTCATGGCTACAGAGTGGAGCACGAAGTCGATCTTGCCACCCAGTTTTTCCTGTGCTTCTGTGAATACCTTTTCCAGGTCTTCTACGCTTGTCGCATCAGCTGCGATGATAGGAGCGTTGATTTGTTCAGCGAGTTTGTCGAGTGTACCCATACGAAGGGCCATGGCTGTGTTACTCAGTGCGATAGTAGCACCTTCCTCTGCAGCCTTTTCGGCTACCTTCCAAGCGATTGATTCCTCATTGAGTGCACCGAAGATGATGCCACGCTTGCCTTTTAACAAATTGTGAGTCATTGTTATCTTAATACTTTTGTTTATAATAACGGCATGATATCTATTATATATAATAAGGTGTAAACTTCTCTTGCTTACCACCTTTGCCGTTGAAATCGGGTGCAAAGGAACGCTTTTTTTTTAACATGAGCAAACTTTTTAATGAAAAAGATAGCTGTTTATGCACAAACCATATCAATGTGTGCATATTTTTAGCCCAAAAAGCGAGATGTATGAATGTTTTTTCCTCTTATTTGTTTGTTCTAATGGCTTTCTTTTACACTTCTTTGTGCTTTTTTTCTTCATGCCATTGCTGTAAAACACTATTAGGTCATTAAGGTTATGTGTCTTTTTATATATATATTAAGGTGTAACCCTACTTTATATAGTAAGGTATAAGACTGTCTGTCTTACCTTGCTGTTGAAATTATGCGCAAAATACGAAAAATGTGCAATATAAGCAAGCTTTTTTGATAAAAAGTGATGTAAACGTTTGCTTTTTCTCTGATAACTTGCCAAAAGCTTTTAAAAAAACAATTTTAGCAAGTTATGGGATTGGATAACTTGCTTCCGGCCAGAAACCATGTCCCTACGCAGCACTCGCATTACCATGGTTACTACCTATGGAGTATTGCTGAACAAACATTCAGGCATTGTAAATGATGAAGTTTGCAGGATGATTTGTTTGAATGAAATTCATTTTCATCTTATACAACTTTGGTATGTATAAGAAGAAAATCGTTACAAATAGTAAGCAGAAATGCGCTATTCCTTACTAAAAACATATATTTTCGCCCAGTAATTGCATTTTTATAACAAAATATTTGCAAATATCCGAAATAAATTATAATTTTGCTGCCGATTATAGTAAATTTATAAATTTTATCAAAACGAGAGAGATTATGTTTAAAAGAATCGCATTGTTTATGGGGGGGCAATTCTCTGTTGTGGAGTAGCCTTTGCTCAAACATCCGTTACTGGTAAAGTAGTAACTTCAGAGGATGGTGAGCCTGTTATTGGCGCATCAATCAAGATTGTTGGTACTAATACTGGTACAGTTACCGATGTGGACGGTAACTTTTCTATCGTTCTTCCTCAGGGTAAGAATTCTGTGAAGGTTTCTTACATGGGTATGGAAGACAAAACAGTTACAATTAAGGGTAATAAGATTCAGATTGAATTACGAGCAGACCAAAAGACCCTTGATGAGGTGGTTGTAACTGGTTATGGTGTCCAAAAGAAAGCCTCTTTTACTGGTGCAGCTTCTTTACTAAATGGTGCTCAGATTGAGAAGAAGAGTGACGCAAACTTTGTTAAGGCACTTGAGGGTAATGTATCTGGTATTCAGATGAACAACTCTACAGGTCAGCCTGGTACATGGGGTTCTATCTATGTACGTGGACGTTCTTCTATCAGTTCAGGTACTCAGCCATTGTATGTGATTGATGGTATGCCAATGAATTCAGATGTCGAAGGCACTTATTCAGGCGAAGGAAACTATTTGGATCCAATGGCATCTGTGAATCCTGAGGATATTGAGACTGTTACTGTATTGAAGGATGCTGCTGCAACTGCTATTTATGGTGCTCGTGCTGCTAATGGTGTGATTGTCATTACCACCAAGAAGGGTACTGAGGGCAAGTTGAATATCAATGTTGATATTAAGCAAGGTTTCACTTCTATGGCAAATAACAACATGGATTATGCCAATGCTGAGGAGACTATGAATCTCTATGCGCAAGGTCGTGTAGCTGCTGGTCAGTTCGATAATATTGATGATGCAAAAGCTGCTTTGTCTGAGTATTACGAATGGGATGGCAAGAGATCTACCAATTGGATAGATGAGGTTACTCGCCATGGTTATTATCAAGACTACAACATCAGTGCTCAGGGAAAGACAGGTAAGACTGGTTTCTATGTCAGTGCTGGTTATCTCGACACAAAAGGTTTGGTAATTGCTTCTGACTTTAAGAGATATTCTGGACGTGTCAATGTAGAGAGCAAGTTCGGTCGCTTTGCTGTTGGTGCTAATGCTAACTATGCTTTCTCTATTAAGAATGGTTCAAGCCAATCAACTGCTGGTGCAATGAGTAATACTATGACCGCTGCGATTTCCATGATGCAACCATTCTATCCAACTCATGATGAGGAGGGCAAATACTATGGTTATACTTATGGCTTATATAATCCTCTTGCTCTTGCAGATAAATTGGGTAATGTATACGAAAGTCGCAATGAGACTTTGAACTTAAATCCATACTTGCAAGTTGATATTTGGAATGGTATTTATTTCCGTACAAACTTGGGTGTAAATATCATGAACTATCGTGAGTATCAATATATGTCTGCTATTTATGACCCACAGGGTATGGGAGATTATAATGGTTATGGTGACCAATTCAATTCTCGCTCTACAACAATTACTTGGAACAATGTGCTTGGTTGGAACAAAACTTTCAACGATATGCACAATGTGTCTGTGATGTTGGGACAGGAAATGCAGAAGAAGTCTTACTATTCTGATCATTATACAGGTTATGATTTCCCATTTGCTTCTTTGGGAATGAACAAGCTTTCTACAGCTGGTAAGTGGGAAGACCCTGCATACGAGCAGAGAGAGGCAAGATTGGCTTCTTACTTCGCAGATGCTCACTATTCATATCTTGACAAATATTATGCGTCTGCATCTTTCCGTCGTGATGGTTCTTCTGTATTTGGAACAGACAACCTTTGGGGTAATTTCTGGTCTGTTGGTGCAAAGTGGCGCCTTTCTTCAGAGAAGTTCTTGAAGGATAATCCTGTTATCACGAATGCAACTTTTCGTGCTTCTTATGGTACTGTAGGTAATCAAGACATCGATTGGTATGCTGCGCGTGGTTATTATATGGCAGGTCATAACTATGATGGTGTGGTAGGTATTGCCCCTGAGTCAATCTCTAATACAAAACTGACATGGGAGACTTCTAAGAAGTTTGATATTGGTTTTGATCTTTCTTTTATTGATCGCATCCATTTGTCTTTGGATTACTATAATGAGACAACATCTGATGCCTTGATGAAAATGCCTTTATCTATGACAACTGGTTTGGCTAGCACTTATAAGAACATTGGTAAGATTCGTAACCAAGGTATCGAAGTAGATTTGAAGGCTACTATCATGCATAGTAAGGACTTGGATTGGAATGCTTATGCTAATATGACTTGGAACCAAAACCGTGTGGTTAAGTTGTCTAGTGGTGAACCTATCGTCAATACATAGACAATCAACGAAGTGGGTTATCCATACAATGAGTTCTATATGAGAGAATATGCAGGTGTGGATAAAACCAATGGTAAGCCTTTATGGTATAAGAATGAAACTGGTGATGAGACAACAAGCAATTATAGGGAGGCTGCAAAGCGTCATTTGGGTTCTGCTGATCCAAAGGTATTCGGTGGATTTGGTTCTTCTGTAAATTGGAAAGGACTTGATGCAAGTGTAAGTTTCAATTATCGCTTGGGTGCCAAGGTTTATGATTATGGTGCAGCTTTCACAGGTTGGGGTATGCGTGAGATGACACCGCTCAAAGATATGGCTCTTAACTCATGGACAGAGGATAATCCTAATGCAAAATATCCTCGTTATGTTTACAATGATCCAGATAATTCAACAGCGACTTCTTCTCGTTTCCTCATGAACGGAAGCTACTTGCGCTTGAGTAATATTACATTAGGCTATACTTTGCCATCTTCTTTGACAAAGAAGGCTTTCATGCAAAAGGTACGTATTTACATTTCAGCAGATAACTTATACACCTTTACTGCAAGTGACTTTACTGGATATACACCTGATACATACGATAATGGCGTTATCGCATGGCAGTATCCTGGTGTGACTACATTTGTTGGTGGTATTCAGATTACTTTCTAAAAAGATTCAAATTAAGGAATAATATGAAGAAACATATATTAGGTTTACTGTTTTTGTCAGTAACAGGAACTTGTTTGACAAGTTGTGGAGATGACTTTTTGGACACCAAGAACTATTCTGGTGTAGATGTGGACAATGGTTTGACAGATGCATCTTCTGTAAGTAATGCCGTAAATGGTGAGTACGATTGGTTTTATCATTATTATTTTGCAGGAGATTTTGCAACAATGATTGGTGATATTCCAACAGACTTGTCGTATTGGAATGGTTCTACAAGTCATATGGATGCCATCTATTCTTATACGATGACAGATGAGGAAAGCTATTTGCGTTATATTTGGAATTATGGTTACAAAGTAATCGATAATTCAGCGAGAGCAATTAATGCAGGTAAGAAATTGTATGAGACTTCCACTGAGGAAGATAAGCAGACTTTGGATGTCGCTTTGGCTGAGGCTTACGCTCTTCGTGCTTATGCTAAACTTGCTTTAGTCAATATCTATGGTCATCAAATCAAGGTAAATGGTCAGGATTTTTCTGATCAACCAGGTATTGTAATCTCAGAGGCGCCAATTAAGGCTTTCGAGCAGGTTTCTCGTTCAACAGTAGGTATGACTTATACATCTATTGTTGATGATTTGAAAAATGCTATTGAGCATTTTGGCAAAGCTGGTGCAGATAGAGGCAAGAAGGTTTACTTTACCAAGGCTGCAGCAGAAGGATTGTTGGCTCGTGTTTATCTCTATATGGAGAATTGGTCTGAAGCTGCGTCTTATGCTCAGCAAGCTCTTGATGATGCAGATGTGTCTACTATTGCAACAACGGCAGATGATTACAAGGCAATGTATTCTTCTACAGGTGTCAATACGGAGAGCTTGTTCTATTTGTCTATTGATGACAAGCATAACTGGTCAGCACAATCTTGTAGTACGTTGTGGTCAACTTACAGCTTTAGCCCAAGTCCTAAGCTTCAGAAGATGTATGGTGCAAATGATTGCAGAGCTTCAATCTTCATTTGGGATGCTTCATCTACACCAACCAAGCCTGTCTTTAAGGGTGGTAAGTTCCCTACCGTAACAACGACAAACTATCTGATCAATGCGCCAGAAATGTATCTCATTAAGGCAGAGGCTAAGCTTCATGGAACCACTGCCGCAGATTTTGATGAGGCTAGAAATTCTTTGTTAGTTGTGGCAAAGCGTAATGCGGATATTACTTCTGTCGAGCAGTTGGGTACAACAAAGGATGAGGTTCTTGCTTTCTTGAAGGATGAGCGTGCTCGCGAATTGTTCCAGGAGGGACTTCGTTTGTATGATTTGCGCCGTTGGGACGAAAAGGCATCTGTATATGCTTATGGTGCCCCAGAGGTGAAGTTCACTTTTAACAATTATAAGATTTCAGACTTTGTATATCCAATTCCTGTTGACGAAATCAATGCAGGTTTTGGTGTTACTCAGAATGAGTGGAGCAATACCTTGCCAAAGGCAAACTAATAAGACAGTATTTTTAATCAAGAGATTATGCCATGAGTGGCATTTTCTATAAATCTCTCGGGAGAGGTGGGCTGTGAAGCTCGTCTCTCCTTTTTAATTCGCCTTAATATTTGGTAGTTACGATAATTTGTCGTACATTTGTAAGCGATAATGTTTCATGTTGATATAAGGAGGAGATTATTATGGCAGAACTTAGAGATAGATACATTCGTTTTGACTGGGCGATTAAGAGATTGCTCCGTCAAAAGGCCAACTTCGATGTGTTAGAGGGCTTCCTTACCGTTTTCTTGAATGAAAAGGTGAAAATCATAGATATTTTGGAAAGCGAAGGAAACCAAACGGATTATGATGACAAGTTTAATAGGGTCGATATCAAAGCCAAGAATAGCAAGGGTGAAATCATCATTGTGGAAGTGCAGAATACAAGCGAGTTGTATTATTTGGAACGTGTTCTTTATGGTGTAGCCAAAGCTATCACAGAACACATCAATCTTGGCAATAGTTACAAGGAGGTGAAGAAAGTATATTCCATTAGCATTCTGTACTTTGACTTGGGCAAAGGCTCTGACTATATCTATGTTGGTCAGAATAACTTTGTGGGCTTACATACGAAAGACCAACTCATTATCAGTACCAAGGAGAAGGACAACATTGTGAGGAAATCCCCTTCCGAGATTTTCCCGACATATATGTTAGTGCGTGTCAATGAGTTCAATAGTGTGGCAAAAACTCCTTTGGAAGAGTGGGTCAACTATCTCAAAACGGGAGTTATTGCTTCCGATACGAAGACACCGGGTTTGCAAGAGGCTCGTGAAAAGTTAAAGTATTGTGAGATGTCTGATGAAGAACGTCACGCATACGACGAGCATCTCAATGCTATCATGATTCAAAATGATGTGTTGGGTAATGCCAAAGCTGAAGGGAGAGCAGAGGGGCGAGCAGAAGGGCGCACTGAGGAGAAATATAAAATCGCCCTCAGTCTTTTATCCCAAAAAGTCTCATTGGAGGTTATTGCACAAGCAACAGGATTGAGTGTCGAAGAACTAAGAAAGTTATAGCAAAGGCGTTTCTCGAAGCGAGAAACGCCTCTCTTTTTTATGCTTGGTTGAGAAGAAACGCCATGTAGAGTGGGAACTTTTTCTAATATAAGTCACGTTGGCGTAAAACTCGTGCCAAAAATGTGATTAATGAGAGATAAACTCGTGCCGAAAATGTGATAAACTTGGTTAAAACTCGTGCGAAAAATGTGATGAATGATTGTCAATTGCTTGATTTTTAGTATCGATGACCGCACCTATATCCGTTTTGAAATATAGATGATGCGATTTACAATCTCATACAAAAGGTGGATGCTGAGTCTCGTAAGCGAGATTTCCAGCATCCACCTTTTATATATAATAATGTATAGGGATTATCCCACCTGGCTTCCTGGCTTCACCTTGCCCAGGAGAGAGGTGACGTTGAGGCTTCCGTCGAAGTTGACAGCCGAGAGAATCATGCCCTGACTCTCTATGCCCATCATCTTGCGTGGAGCAAAGTTGGCAACGAAGAGCACGTCCTTGCCGATGAGGTCTTCTGGCTCATAATAAGCAGCGATGCCTGAGCAGATGGTACGCTCTACGCCAGAACCATCGTCGATGGTGAACTTGAGGAGCTTCTTCGACTTCTTCACCTTCTCGCAGTTCAGGATGTGTCCTACGCGTATGTCGAGTTTCTCGAAATCGTCGAAACTTACTTCTGGCTTGACAGGCTCTGCCTTGTATGAAGCCTCCTCGTTGGCCTTCTTGGTGTCGGCAAGTTTCTGGAGCTGCTTGTCGATGACCTCGTCTTCTATCTTCTCGAAGAGGAGCTCAGGTTCGCCCAACTGGTCGCCAGCCTTCAGTAGGTCGGTGCTTCCGAGTTGTGTCCATTCGAAGTTTGGCATATTGATCATCTTGCGGAGCTTCTCAGAAGAGAATGGCAGGAATGGCTCAAAGGCTATGGCGAGGTTGGCAACCAACTGGAGTGAGATGTTCAGGATGGTCTCTACTCGCTTAGGGTCGGTCTTCCATACCTTCCAAGGCTCACATTCGGTGATATACTTGTTGCCGATACGGGCGAGGTTCATGGCTTCCTTCTGTGCCTCGCGGAACTTGAACACGTCGAGGAACTGTTCCACTTTCTCCTTCACGTCCTTGAATTCTGCAATGGCTTTCTTGTCCACTTCCTGAAGTTCGCCACAGGCAGGAACCACACCATTCCAGTATTTCTTAGTGAGCTGCAAAGCACGGTTGACGAAGTTGCCATATACGGCTACCAGCTCAGAGTTGTTGCGCTCCTGGAAGTCTTTCCATGTAAAGTTGTTGTCCTTGGTCTCAGGTGCATTGGCTGTCAATACATAGCGCAATACATCCTGCTTGCCAGGCATGTCCACAAGATATTCATGCAACCATACAGCCCAGTTGCGAGAGGTAGAAATCTTATCATCCTCGAGGTTGAGGAACTCGTTGGCAGGCACATTGTCAGGCAAGATATAGTCGCCGTGAGCCTTCAGCATGGTAGGGAATATGATGCAGTGGAAGACGATGTTGTCTTTTCCGATGAAGTGAACGAGGCGAGTCTCTGGGTCTTGCCACCACTTCTGCCATGTGCCCCATTTCTCGGGCTGCGCATCACAGAGTTCCTTGGTGTTAGAGATATATCCGATAGGTGCATCAAACCAAACGTAGAGCACCTTGCCCTCAGCTCCCTCTACAGGGACAGGTATACCCCAGTCGAGGTCGCGGGTCATAGCGCGTGGTTGCAAGTCCATGTCGAGCCAGCTCTTGCACTGACCATAAACATTCGATCTCCATTCTTTGTGTCCTTCCAGGATCCATTGCTTCAGCCAGTCCTGATACTTTCCTAAAGGAAGATACCAGTTCTTGGTAGGCTTCTTTACCAGACCATGACCAGGGTTGTTTTTATTAGTAGGGTTGATGAGCTCCTCTGGTGAAAGGGTTGCACCACACTTCTCGCACTGGTCGCCATAAGCACCCTCTGCACCACATCGAGGACATGTGCCCACGATATTACGGTCGGTAAGGAACTCGCCAGTAACCTCGTCGCAGAATTGTTCCTCTACCTTTTCCTCTAAGACGCCCTTGTCATAGAGAGTGCGGAAGAAATCGGAAGCAAACTTATTGTGAGTAGGTGAAGTGGTACGGCTGTAGATGTCGAAAGAGATACCGAACTCTTCAAAACTTTTCTTGATAATATTATGATAGCGGTCTACCACCTCCTGTACGGTGATGCCTTCTTTCTTAGCTCGGATGGTTACGGGAACTCCGTGCTCATCACTTCCACCGATGAAGACCACGTCTTGCTTCTTGAGTCTGAGATAGCGTACATAGATGTCGGCAGGCACGTAAACTCCAGCCAAGTGTCCAATATGTACACCACCATTGGCGTAAGGCAAGGCTGCCGTTACAGTGGTACGTTTAAAATTCTTTTGTTCCATATTAGCTAATATATTTTTGTTATTTGGCTGCAAAATTACAAAAAAATACTGTAATTAGTTGGATATATTTGCTTTTTCTTTAGCTAATTGATTGTCGATATATGAAAAAAACTTCGTTCCGCAGCATGGAACGAAGTTTTCTATTATTATCGTGGAACTTATTCTGTGGCTTACTTGACAAATGGTAATCCGTAGTAGTGTGCTTCATTTTATGAAGTTGAGCCCCAACTGTATCGCTTTCTTCACGAGCTGTGCCATGTTGTTGGCAGAGAGTTTTTTCATCAGGTTGTGACGATGGAACTCCACCGTGTTGTTGCTGATGTTGAGCTGCTGGGCGATGTCGTTGGTAGATAAACCATTGGAGATGTGTTCCAACACCTCAGCCTCTCTATTGGATAAGATGATTTCTGAAGTGTCCTGGCTGTTGATGAGCCTCATGAATTGTTGGCTGAAATATCCCTTTCCCTGTTCTATCTTGCGAAGTGCAATGAGCACCTCTTGCGGATTGTCGCCTTTCATGACGATGGCGTCAGCGTCCTCTTTCATCAGTTGGCGAATCGTCCAAAGTTCTTCGTGCATCGTATAGACCAGTATCTTGGTGTTGATGTGAGTCTGGTGGATGTACTTGATCAGTTCCATGCCATTGGCATCCTGCAATTCCAGGTCGATGATGGCGATGGCAATGTCTTCTTGCTTGAGCAGGAGGTGGCTTGATGTGATGTTGTTGGCAACGTATATCTTGCCGTATTCTCCCGTGTGTTCGATGAGAGCTTGCAGCCCTGTTGAAACGATGGGATGGTCATCTACGATGAGAATGTTCTTTTTCATGTCAGTTTCTTTGCTGTCTGCGATAGGGTTTTAGAAGGCTTGGATTATAGTGGGAAACGCACCTCTACTTTGTATTCTTCGTTTTGTTTACTGACCGTGAGAACGGCTTGCAGGGCTTCAGTCCTCATCTTCAGCGTATCTTTGCCAATGCCCATCTTGCCCTGTGTGATAGGGTGTTCAGGGGATATGTCATTGGTGATGCAGAGGGAGGCCTGGTTGTTGCTTGCGTCCAGGGTCACGGTAATCATCTTGCTGTAGCCATACTTGATGGCATTCGATACACTCTCTTGAATGATGCGGTATACTTCTAATGCAGTTCGGCTTGGGAGATTCAGTTTCTCAAACGAACGGCTGACGAATGGCTTGACGATAGTGCCAATCTCAGCGCTCATCGACTGGCAATAGGTGTATACCAACTCAGGGAGTGTGGCATTGTCGAAACGTGGTGGTATCAACTCGTGTGAGAGGCGGCGCACATCGTTTCCTACGTTTTTGAGCAAGTGTTCTGCAGCTTCCTTGTCGGTCTGCATCATGATGTTGACGGCGAGAATGTCGTTGCATACACCGTCGTGCAGTTCCTTAGCAAGTCGCTTGCGCTCTGTCTCCACTCCATTGATATAGGAAGTTTTCTCGGTCAACTCGGCACGTTGCTTCTCCAACTTTCTACGGTAGAGAATGATAAGAATGGCGATGAGCAGGATGATGATGGCGATGGTAAGACAGAGAATACGGATGTAGAGCAGACTCTGCTCGTGGTTCATCTTTTCTATTTGTACCTCTTTCTCCAAGGTCTTGTATTTGACGTTGAATTCGCTCAGTTGCTTGTCGATGTCGCTTAGTTTCAATGAGTCAGCTTTCTGATAGGCTGCTTTCATGGTGCTGTAAGCTTCGTGTGTCTTGCCCATGTTGTTGAGGCACTCGGCTTGAGTGGCAAAGAGTTTGTCTTGTGGCATCGCCATGTTGACATTGTTGAATCTGCTGATGCTGTCAAGCAAGATGTACTGCTCGGCGTATTTCTTCTGTTTGCCCAACATTTGCGCCTTGATCTCCAGGATGCCAAGTATGCCGTTGCTGGTAGGACCCAAGCCGTGGCAAGCCTCGTCAGCGTAAGCCATATAGTGCATCACGGAATCTGTCTTTCCCAAAGACAAGTATGATTTGAGTAAAGGTGACAGATATTTAAGGGTCAGCACATTGTAGTTGGCTTCTTTTACCATACCCCAGAGAGGGGTGAGAAAGTCGATGCTCTTTTGATATAAGCCTTGTCGCATGAATATGGCACCCTTGTTGGCGTGGGCAGACAGTCTTTCGATGGTGTCATTGGTGGCTATCGCCTTGTTTTCAGCCTTGTCGGAGTATTCGATGGCTTCACGGTATCTCTTTTGTTCGTTGAAGAGTACGGAGATGCAGTTGTTCAAGTATATCTCGTATTCTGTGTTCTGACTCTCTATGGCTGTTTCCAATCCCTTCTTGTAGTAAAAGAGTGAGGAGTCGAGGTCGCCCAGTCTTCGGTAGCAGATGCCCAGCGAGCCGCACATCCCCATCATACCTTCTTCGTCCTTGATTTTCTCAGCGAACAGTATGCCGTTCTTGCCTATGGCAGTTGCTTCTTTCAACTTTCCGAGGTCGACGAGTGCTGTGGTCTTCTCGCAGGTAAGCCAACTGCGAGTAGTGTCGGCGCAGTTCATTTGAAGTGCGCTATCGATAAGGGTAATTGTATATTTTTTGTCGCCAGCGGCATTGTGGTTTATTGCTTCAAGGAACAGGGCATACGCCTTCTGCTCATCACCTGCTTTGTGGTTGGAACAGGCGGAGAAGAGTGTCAATATAGGTAGCATGACGAATAGCCATGCCAATAGGGAGGTTGGATGCTTGGATGTCATTATAGTCACAGTTTACGTTGCATTTACTTTGCAAAGATAATAAAAAAAGAATTGAAAGTATATTTTTCTGCGATTGAATATTTAAAGGAAGGTGTCCTTTTTCTGTAACTCGGGCTTCAAACTACGGAAAACCATAGGTGTAAGGCTATGGAATAGCGTAGAATTTTAGGGAAAAGATGGATTTTATGTCAAACGTGAAGACTTTCATCTTATTTTGTCTTACCTTTACGTCTCAAATTTTTAAACTAACATGATATTTTAATATGGAAAATGAAGAAAAAGAACAGTTGGCTATCCGCAGAGAAGCTTTGAAGGGATATGATAATTTTTTGTTGTCAATAGGATTCTTCTTTACATTTGTGGTGTTGGAGAGAGGACTGTTTGTGATAGATGTTATCCTCATTGCCCTTGGCGCTTATTTTGCCGTGAAGCGTTCTGCTGGTATTCGCAACGAAGTGATTGCATCATGGGTGAAGAGTAGTGGAATGTTGCTGGCTGCTTATGGCGTGGCAGGTATTGTAGCTACCTTGTCCTTTGGTGTTGTTTGGGGAGGGGGATTGGCTGGCCTTATTGTGTTGATAGCGGGTTGCAAGCATCTTGGTGCTCTGCAGCAAGTTGGCAATTCTCTATGTTCAAGAGGTATGTTGCAGTATTTGCGCTATTGGCAACAAACCTATATTCTGTGGTCTGTCATCGCTTTTTTGGTGAAGGATACGTCTTCGGTTGTATATATCAGTTTGGCTCTTGCCATCTTGCTTGCTAAAAATCATGCAGGAATGCTCAATGATGTGAAGTTGATATTCTTTAGGTCTGTTGGTGCGGAATGGAGTGCTCCTGAAGATATGGAGGATAGTCATTATTGTGACGAGAAGAAGGTTCTGTGTGTAGGAGGTGTGGTGCTTGGTATTCTTTCGGTGCTGATAGCCGACTCCCAACTGTCGATTTCTGTGTCTGGATTATGGGACGTCTTTAACAAGAACTTAGGCGGACCGGCTTTGGTAAGTCCCATACTCTTTGTCGTCATGTTCCTTCTTTATGAGCGTATTGATCGTTTCGTATTGAAAGTGGATAAGGGGGATAAGTCGTATGTGCGTAGTGGCAATATGCGACTTTTAGGGTCTGTAGCCTTGGGTCTTTGGTCTTTCTTATGCTTGCTTTTTGGCGAGGACGCCAATGTGTATCTTATAGCTTCCTTCTGTGTGATCTTGTGTGTCGTTTTCGCTTATGAGGATACTCCCAAGGAGGCGCGTTGGCGTAAGATCGTTTTCCAAGCTGTGGCTGCAGGTATTTCTTACATGGCAGGATTCTCCATTGTCGGAGTGCTGATCCTGTTGGGCTCATTGATGTTTCTCTTCAAGTTGATGAAGTTTGAGTTGCATGATATGTTCAGCTTTGGTAATTCTGTACAGGGATGGACCAATAAGGGCAATTTCCATATCATCAATACTGTCACGGGATTGGATGAGGATGGAAACCGTTGGGTTGTGAAATAAGTTTTTTAAAAATAATGATTTAATACTTGAATTTATGAAGAAAATCTTTAGTTTCTGGGTATTGTGCCTGATGGCATTTGCTACCTCGGCATTGGTAAGTTGTAGCTCCGATGATAATGGAGACGAGTGGGGCGGATTTAAGTTTGAGAATGTTCGTGACGGCAAACTGTCTGTTGCTGCGAATCAAACCTCTTCCGAAATCATCATGAAGGCATCCAAGGCTTATCGTGCTTATGTTTCAGCTACGTCTGATGGTTCGTCTACAGAAGAAATCAGTTGGCTGCATTATGAAGGCTCTCGCCTTGATGACGGAACCTGTCACATCAATATCCAGCTTGATAAGAACGATACAGGGAAAAGCCGTTCTGCATACATTATTATAGTATGTGACGACAAGACGGTGCCCATATTGATTACTCAGACTACTGAGAATAGCTCTAATGTTGGAGGAGATTCCGATGCAGATAATGGTGGAATTACGGCTCTCTTTACTATCACCAAAGAATGTTCTGTCATTACTGGTACTCATGTAGAGGATGATGGGACGGAGACTTATGAGCTACAGTATCAGAATGGCAATTTGACGAGGTTCAAGCATGTGTTTCGTGATGAATTTGATAATGCTGACGATGACTATTGTATTGAGACTACTACCGGAACAATCTTTCACTCGGGAACAAGCATTAAGATAGATTGGAATAGGAAATCTATCGATTATCCTTCTCAGAAGACAGAAGAGGATGTGGCAGACTTTAATGCCAAATTGGAGAAAGGCAGGGTTGTCAGTGGTACTATCTTCAAGTCATGGATGAAAGGCACAAGACCATTTGAGATATCTTATAATACTGATGGTACGCTGAAGCAGATTCGTTATAATGACATCAGTGAGGCTGATGGCTCTGACGACTGGGACAACCATACTTTTGTTTGGGAAAATGGTTATCTCACAAAGGTGAAGTGTGAAAGCATGGATGCAGTCTCTACATTCGCTTACGACAAGACAACAGCCATTCCTGCACCTTTTGATAAGGTTCTTGACCTGAATATGTTGCTGCTTTTGGAGGAGGCTGAGTTCTTTGATGCCACCAATGGTGAGATTTTGAATGTTTTGGCTATTGGTGGCAAGTTGGGCACTCGCTCCAAGGGATTGATTAAGGAGTATCACTGCGATTGGACAGAAGACACGCCTTTCACTCTCAAGATGACTTACAAGAAGTTGACCAGCAATGAGGTCATTGTGGAAGTAAACCATTATGAAAATAATCAATTACGTTTTGGTTATAAGTGGACTATCAAGCGTTCTTGATCAATTAGCAAGAAATGAAATATGAAAAAGCGGACATTGGACTCAAGCCCAATGTCCGCTTTTTGAGTAATAAAAGCTGATAGTTGTTTCTCTATACCCAGTACCACTTTTTTGTGTAGCTTAACTGGTACTGGAGTTTCACATTGGTGGTACAGGAGTGTCGGTTGTCTAACACCATTGTAACACTTGTGTGGTATAGGCCTGGTATTCTGATAGATGTAATCCTAATATTGATTGAAGTCCATTTTGTTCCAAACTGACAGTCCAATCAAATCGTGTGAGAACTTTTTTCTCATGATGCTCACACTTTTGAGGTCACCTCATCAGAGACAACTGAGATTGTCCATTTTTTCACATTGATTTGACACACTCATCATACACCGCTAACCCTTTCACGGTCAGAAGATATTTCTGGCGAGGATGATGTGGCGAGTTTGGATAAAGCAAACGTACATATCCCTCACTAATAGCCGGCTTCAGATAAAGGTTTTGAAAATTGTCTCTTCCCTTTAATTCCAAAGCATCCATCATACTCTTCACTGATAACTCTTGATTTCCAATTACAATAATCAGCCGTTTGATATTAGCATTATCCGTGGGTAGCTTGTCCTGTACTTGCCCCGTACTTGTCCCGTGCTTATACTCCTCTTGCAGATTGCTTGTTCCACCTGCAAGATTCTGCTGCACTTTCCATTCGTCTGTTGCATGGATGTGAAGGTAACGGTTACGCAAATCCCATTTATCTCCCAACAACAGATTTCGGAAGAAACGTTCCAAATATACAGAGGTATAATCAATTCCTTTCAGAGCATTCTTATAATTTGCACGAACCAAGGCATTACGGAAATACCATGAGTGCCGAGCAAAAAGACTATTATCTACCTTGAAGCCTATTGATCGAAGATAGAGAATTGTGAATACTGCCGTCGTTCTAATATTGCCTTCGCAGAAAGCATGAATCTGCCACAGACCAGAAACAAATCGAGTGATGTGTTCCACCATGGCGTCAGGTGATATTCCTTTATAGCTAAACTCCTTCTCATGACTGATATCATAGTCAATGGCTCTTCTCAAATCCTCCCAGTTCAAATAGTTTACTGTGTCACCATCAAGTACCCATTCACGTTTTGTGATGTCATAGTCACGCAGTTTCCCTGCATGCTTGAACACGCCATCAAAAACTCTCCGATGGACAGAGATATAACCACCCATGCTAAAGTCCAATGTCTGCGATGAAAGAATCTTAGTGATATTAGCCGAAACCTTATCCGCCTCCAACTTCTCGTCATCGTCTGGTTCGCGCAGAGTTTTCGACTGGTAATAACTATTTATCAATTCACGTGCTTCATCAATATCAATCTCGCCTTCAATGTGTTTACAAGCCGTAGCCTTTAGATAATCAGAAGTCTGCAACCCATCCACTGCCTGCAACCCGATTGCAGTCTGCCAAATGGATGCTTTCTCCTTTTGGCTCGGCTCTCCTTGACGTATGTATTCATCGAAGTCGGTGTAATTTTGTTTGATATTACTCATAGAGAATGTCCTTTAATTTAAATCTCATAGATTGAACTCTCTACATTTCCACATCTATAGATCTGGAAATCTAAACATGTCCATTAGTTGTTGTATCAAAGTTTTGGATCTATGCTTAATATTCTCGATAGTCCATGCGTCTAACTTGGCTATTTCATTGTTAATGTCAAGTCCATTCTTGTAACCAATAAACCGCTTGCCATCTTTGCTCTGACGGTCACGCTTCTCTAAGAAAGACTTGTTACCCAAAGTGCTGTTATAGCCTGTAATTGTCAGATTACCTATCTTATGTGTGTATTCGTTTAGATACTTTCTTGCAAGTTCTGTATCTCCACTTGCAACCATATCTACCCAACTTTGTGGTATATTCTCTCCTTCAGGGAAGATATGCTCAATAGTCCATACATACACATTCTTCGGAGTACGAGCCCAAAGGTCAGTCCATGTTTCTTGTGTCATGGCAGACTCTGCAATTTTGCAAAGCATATATCGGGCAGCACCAACATTTTCCTTATAAATGTCTCCTTGCAGACTTTTCTCAAACATTTCGTCTGTTGCACAATTATTAGCTGTACCCAATAACCTTATGATAGTATTGGTTACTTCTTTGCCTTTGGGCATTTCATCCTCTATATGGGCAATAATGTCCATGAAAATACGTGTAAGGTCACGAGTACTTGGGTAGTCCGTAACATTACGTCTGACAAAATATTTATTCAACAACTCTATCAATGTGTTGATGTCAGAGTCAGTCAATTCTAATACCGATTTATGCTTCAATATATACATCAGAAGGAGATAAGAAGGTGCACCTTGAATGTGGTCAAGGTCTTCCAAGTTCTTTCTGTATGGATTTTCGTCTTGTTCTTGCAGTATTAAACACGAATAATATTGTCCGCATTTTAGAATGTCTGTAAGAAACGAATTGAGGTCTTTGTTTATCAGTTTCTCAAAGATATTGAGCAAATTGGATTTTGTCGCAACTACTCCAAGAGGATCTTTCTTTCTGTCGTTATCGCTACGGAAAGGATCGTTCAAAGTACGTTTAAATGCATTGTAATACTGACGAAAGAAACGTTCTTGGGTTCCATAGTCATCCGAAAGATACGCCAAAAGTTGCTGCCAACGATTGAAGCAATCGTCCGTTGTGAGATGACTGTATTCAGCCCTTGCCATAATGAGATTTTTCATCAAGTCGATGGCTGTAAGTGGGGTTCCTCGATTGTTTAGCGAC
Source organism: Candidatus Segatella caccae (assembly GCA_900556395.1). GTDB lineage: Bacteria > Bacteroidota > Bacteroidia > Bacteroidales > Bacteroidaceae > Prevotella > Prevotella caccae. The sequence goes on from USOQ01000040.1 coordinate 23,338, forward strand.
TCAAACAACACATAAGCATCCGAATGAGTGGACACCTCCATCTTGACAAGCATTGCCTGCTTCAGTTTGTCAAACTTGTCTAAAAGAAATGATACTTTTTCTTCTGGTGTCGTATTCTCCATTTCTTTGTCCATTAGCCAAAGGAAATGTTGATAGCAACGTGACACTTTACGCACACCAAAGTATGGGTGTTTCATTGATGCCGACTTCTTCAAACCAAGTTCAGACATGATGAAATTGTAATCTTCCAAATTATTGTTCTGAACTTGAGGCACCAACTTCATTTCATTTGGAGACAGACCGCTTTTCAACGACTTTCGCAATGCCGGAAGAATATCCTCGTCATCTTCATCCATGAAGTTTTTATAATCCCTCAAGCGGGTATAGATGGCAGCTAAAAACAGACTAACAGTAGTAAGTCTTTGTTGTCCATCAATCACTTCCATATATGGGTTAATCGAATCACCCAAAGGAATACAGATGATAGAACCGATAAAATATTCGGGATTGTTCTCGCTGATATCGTCATAGAGAGCATCCCATTCTCTGTAACTCCATGTATATTCACGCTGATACTTCGGAATGGAATAGTAGAACTTTCCATCCGAAGCGAATATCTCATAAATATGGTATTTGTCTACCCTTTGTATCATAGTTCACTTATTTGTATATATTAAACTTAACTCAAGTAATGCTCAATCACAGATCTTTTACGATTTGTGCAACCTCTCATTACCTCTTGAGCCAAATCTATTTGCCTTTTGTATTCATAAATTTTATCTACTATTTGCTGCTGTTCTACAAGAGATATTGAAGGAATCTCATATCGCATAATGTTTTCTTTATTGCCTCTTGGCATTTTCATGCCCCTTACATCAGTCATTACGAAATCAAAGAATCGCTGACGAGCCATAACATGGTAAACATATTCTGGTAGATGATCACGAGAATCAAGTCTTATGACTAATACATCAGGACTACAACCACCATCTTTGTTTGCAAGCCAATTTTTTTAAAGATATGGGCGAATGTTAGACAACAGGATCGCCGAGAGGTATTTGTCTTTGTCAACATACTGCCAATTGATCACTTTACCAAGAGAGCGTTTGAGCATCATGTCGAGCCAGATGCGAGTGGAGTGACCATTGCCCTCCATGAAACGATGGCATACGTTCATCTCAACATACTTTTCTATGATATGCTAAAAAGAGTCTTCTGGCATATTCTACGGCAACGAGCGCCGCTTCAAGATACAGCGAGTTGGCAAAGCGGAAGCCTTCTTTAGCTATAGTTGTCATAAATTAATTGAATCATGTTCTATTGGTTAGGCGATATGTTTAGAAGTTTCTCTGCCTCTATCTCAATCCGGCTTTTCTTCGTCTGCACAATGAGAGAGCGGACATCCACATCAAGAGCCTCTGCCACTTGTACAAGTGTTTCGAGGCTTGGTTGCGAACTGTTGGTACACCACTTGCTCACGGTGGCGGGGTCTTTACCCAATTCGTCTGCCAGCCACTTGGCTGTCCTTTTGTTTTCAACCAATACTATCTTGATGCGATTGATATCTTTCTTTGCCATATCCTTTCTTGTGTTTCTTGGTTTACAAAGGTAAAAATTATCTTGGATCACTACTGTCCCGTTAAAGTGGACTAATCGCTCTTTGAATTAATTGAAATACAGTCTTTTGCAAGAGATTTTAAGGGTGCGACGATTTGAATTTGTACTTTTGCAGTTATCTATAATACTGCACGATGAACAAAGACAAATACGTTTTCGCCCAATTGATAGAATTTCTCGACAATAACAAGTTTCGCCATTTGGTTGACAAGTATGATGGGAACCGCTATGTGAAGCATTTCACTTGTTGGAATCAGTTGCTTGCAATGATGTTTG